>JASGFG010000001.1:0-112602 GCA_047605605.1 Paracoccaceae bacterium
ACATCCACGTCTTCTTGCCCGTCGAGTGTATCATCTCCATCACCCCCATAGAGGGAATCCAGTCCAGGGCCGCCCTCAATCCAATCGTTCGAGCCGCCTCCAAACGCAACGTCATTGCCCGAGCCACCAGTCAAAGTGTCAGCGCCAAAGGACTCACGATTGGACTCTTCTGCGCCAAGGTAGTTTTCAGGCGAATGGTCTCCATATATTACATCATTACCAAATCCGCCGTCGACAACGTCATTTCCGCTTCCGCCTATAAGTGTGTCGTCGCCGAAATAACCGATAAGGTTGTCATTCCCTTCATGTCCATAGAGGCGATCATTTCCATTCCAGCCCACAAGCAGGTCATCTCCCTCACCAGCAAGGACGAGCAAATTCTCTGCATCAGAGTTCTCCAGAGCGCCAGGCGAAAGGGTGTCAGAACCAAAAGTACCATAAATAATACCAAAGTTATTAATTTCGAATAGCAGCACGCCCGCTGCCTTCATTGCGCTAATGATTGTTTCGTTATTCGCTCCGGATGACACTGGCAGCGTCTTGCTGCTGGACGAGATATAGTTGCCGTCAGCTGCGAAATCATTCTCAGAGTAGTTGGTAATCGTTGGAGAAGCGCTATTATCATAGTCAAACTCGATCCGTGTTCCAATTCCATACGGATCAAAAGAGCTCGCGTGCCAGAAATTGTACCACCAAGACGCTAGGCTACCGCCCTCAAAATCAAAGTTGTCGTCATAGGCTCTAACTTGGACATTCTGAAGCTCGCGAGTGCCATCCGCATTCACAACAAATAATAAACCGTCCTCGTTGAGTCGAAAGCTGGTATTGTTATATATGAATGGGCGCGTTGCGTCATCTCCGCCACCGTCAGATCTATAGACTTGCTGAATTTCAAGATTGTTTTCGAAACCCATAGTATTCAACTCGGAGTAGCTATATGTCCCTGCCGCGAGGGTGTCCAAGTTATTCGTCCCGGCAAAGAAGGCCTGCACAAGCTGAAATTCCGCCGCGCGAGCAAATCGACCTGCCCCAGTGGTGAGGTAGTCGCCAGCGTTGATGTTTAGTACCACTACAGGTTGATTGGCTACTGACGTCAAACTAGTGATATAGGATTCCGTCTTGATACGATCATAAAGCGCAGCCGGAGGAGAAAGAGTTCCATACAAAAAGAGAGACATTATCGTGTTGGGATTGACCGAGGCGTCCGAAAACGTCGTCTCAGTGATGCGATCAACCATTTTCTACTCACAGATGGGAGGTTGCGAGGGTATTGCGTCCAGTTCATGAAGTGGTACTGACATCGAATTAATGAGTTTAATCCTACCCAATGTCGTGTATGATATTCTCAATAATATGGCTTCCTCATCTTGGCTCATAGTGTCCCGGTATGCTACCATTGTGACCCAGCCATCATTATATCTTTTTGAGAAAGTTTTTGGGCCAGATGCCATAAAATCTTCAAAGCTTTCATAGCTATCGGAGCTTACGTACTCTTCAAATGCGGTTTTGAGCGCCTTGCAATCCGAGGGGCCGAAGGCATAAAAGTATCCGAAATAAGACAAACCCCCGGACGCAATGACGCCGAAAATGCTTTTGCTAATGGGGTTCACGAAGCATCTCCGCCTTCATCGCTCCAGAATTTCGGCTCCCAACTGAGATTTTCAGAGTGCTAAGTTGAAATTGTCAAGCAATATTTTCTGTGTGCTGTTCAAAATGCCTTTACCTACCATCGTGCCTAGGTGACCCTTCTCTCGGCGTTGCTCTCTATAGAGGAGAGGTGATTGCGCATGTCAGGAAGCCGGTGACGTCACTTTGCAGCGCTTGCCAGTTCGGAAGCTCTACGCGCCGGTAATCTAGTTCAACGTCCACTCCTGCGGCGCGGAACCAGTGGATACAAATGGGATACGCCACAGAGCCTTGTGTATTACAGGATATGACAGCGGATAAAGTTCCATCATTCAGTCGAGCGATGTAAGTATTGCTTCGAAATGCTGGCGTCGGCTGAAGCGCATCGGATCTGATCTCGGTGAGCCCGAACGGCCCCGGCAACGGTTCGTAACTTTCCAATATACGGTTCCGATTTCCGTCAATCACACCAGATCGAGACTCTGCACTCAAGACTGCAAGGTCTTCAAGCGGTCGTCGGTCTCCGATGACGAATGTCATCCAGTTCCAGATGTTCTGCTTGTTTCGGCGCCCGGTTTCCGCACGGCTTACTGGGAGGAATGTTCCGATTTCCACCCGGAATAGTTGGGCGGTGTCGGTGAAACCGCGCCTCTGATCCCAAAAGTCCTCGAAGAAGGATCTTGGAATCCGGAGAGGAACTTCGCGGTCTTCCAGCTGCATGATCAAAGATTGTGTGACATAGTCCGCATCTGCGGTGAAGGCGATGCATGGGTCGCGCTCAGCTGGCAGTGGTACCGGGATTGTTGAGGTAGGTTCTGCACTAGCATGGCGCGCCGAAAGGATCAGAACGATGACTATACTTTTCACCAAAGGGCCTGCATTCCTAAATTTAGGGAGAGGGGGACGCGAACTGACGGCGAGCCCGCGACCGGGATCGCGACATGACCGAGGCGTGGTTCGATCCCCATGACAGTGGCGTGGCTGATAGCTACAGGTTCGTCTTGGCAGGGCAGCTGTTCGAGAAGTAGGTCACTGCCCGGCACGGCGATGAGCCATGCATTGGGTGATGGCAGGGAAAGATGGACTGCCGGCAGTTCCGTCCCATCCTGTGACGTGACCGCCAAGAAGACCACCTCGATACGCTCCCCATAGCAGGCTGCCATTGGTTCCGTCTCATCAGCTTGGCCGATGTTCGAGGCCGCGAGAGTGAAGAGTACGAAGAAGCAGAGAACTCTGGTCAAATCACTCAATTGATTTGGTTCCCACGCTTGAGCCGCGCCAAGAATTACAATCTAAGGTTGCTCCACTCCCAACCACCCTGTCAACAACGAAACCATGCTCAGGCAGCGCAGACTGGCAAGGGGCATTGTTGCAGAAGTCGTCGTTTGAGCGGGCCGTGCAAAGTCGCCGGGCTTCACAAATGCGAGCTCAGCAGCAGCGTTCAATGGCGCAAGTAATCGCTTACGCTAGGCTCCGCGCCTCCAATTGAAGCGGCGCCCCTGTTAGCGCTAAACAATGCAGGAAAGACTCATCTTGAAACGGAAACCCCTATGCTGAGCAAACTGGTTGCGCTCGTGCTCGCGATTGTCGGCCTTGTGCTGACGGCGGGTGGCGCGAAACTCCTTATCCTTGGCGGCAGCGCCTACTATGCCCTTGCCGGCCTTGCGTTCCTTGCGACCGCGATGCTGCTGTTCCTGCGCAGGGCCGCCGCACTCTGGCTCTTTGCGGGCTTCACGCTGGCAACGATCGGCTGGGCTGTCTGGGAAGTCGGCTTCGACTGGTGGCAGCTTGCGCCGCGCGGCGGCGTCATCGTGGTGAGCGTACTGATCCTCTGCCTGCCCGCAGTGCGCCGCGACCTGAACCGGAGCGGGAAGCCTGCGGCGCCGTTCCCCGTAACCGTGGCCCCACTGTTCCCTGTGGCCGTGGCCGCGCTGGCTTCCGTTGCGGTGGCGGGTTACGCAATGTTTCAGGAGCCGAGCCGGATCGCCGGTACGCTGCCGACTGACATCATCAATCCCGAGCCCAATACCGGCAACGAGGCCGGTGCCGGCGAATGGCATCAATACGGCCGGACCAACTTCGGCCAGCGCTGGTCTCCGCTCGACCAGATCACGCCCGCGAATGTGGGCACGCTGAAAGAGGCCTGGCATTTTCGCACCGGCGACGTGAAGCAGGCCGACGACATCGGCGAAACCACCTATCAGGTGACACCGATCAAGGTCGGAAACAGCCTCTATGTCTGCACCCCGCACAATATCGCCATTTCCCTCGACGCGAAGACGGGCAAGGAAAACTGGCGCTTTGATGCGAATTCCGGCCTGAACCCGGATCGCCAGCATCAGACCTGCCGGGGCGTGACCTATTGGGAGGCTCCCGCGCCTGTGGCCGAAGCCGACCCGACCCAGGCTGCGCTACGTGCCGAGGCGACCGCCGAATGTCCGCGCCGCGTCTATCTGCCAACGGCGGACGCCCGGCTGATCGCCCTCAATGCCGATACCGGCGCGGTCTGCAACTTCTTCGCCGACCACGGTGAGCTGCATCTCGAGCAGGGGATGAAGTACAATCCGGCCGGGTATTACTATTCCACTTCGCCCCCTGTGGCGGTGGACGGCAAGCTGATCATAGGCGGCGCCGTCAACGACAACTTCTCAACCGAGGAGCAATCCGGCGTCATCCGCGCCTTCGATGTTGATACCGGCGAACTGCTGTGGAACTGGGACAGCGGCAATCCGGACGTCAGCGCGCCCATCAATATCGCGGCGGGCGAAACCTATACCACCAACTCGCCGAACAGTTGGTCGGTCTTCTCGGTCGACGAGACGCTGGGGCTGGTCTTCGTGCCGATGGGCAACCAGGTGCCCGACCAGCTGGGCATGGACCGGTCTCCTGCGGTCGAGGAACATTCCTCGTCTATCGTCGCTCTGGACATCGCCACCGGGGCGAAACGCTGGGTGCGCCAGTTAGTGCATCACGACCTGTGGGACATGGACGTTCCCGCGCAGCCGGTGTTGATTGATCTCAAGCGCGAGGGTCAGGTGATCCCGGCACTGGTCGGCCCGACGAAGCAGGGCGATGTCTGGGTGCTGGACCGCCGCACGGGCGAGCCGCTCTCACCGAGAGCGGAACTGCCCGCCCCCGGCGGCACCATCCCCGAAGATTTCGCCGCGCCGACGCAACCGATCAGCGCCCTGACCTTCCGCCCCGATCCACTGACCGGCAAGAACATGTGGGGCGCCACGATGTTCGACCAGCTCTGGTGCCGCATCCGGCTGGAAGAACTGAACTATGAGGGCCAATATACGCCCCCCTCGGTGAAAGGCTCGATCATCTACCCGGGCAATTTCGGGGTGTTCAACTGGGGATCGGTCGCGGTGGACCCGGAGCGGCAGGTTATGTTCGGAATGCCGACCTACCTGCCCTTCATCTCGCGGCTTGTTCCCGCATCCAAAATCCCTCCGAAGGATGCCGACGCCAAGGCCAGCGAACAGGGGCTGAACCGCAATGATGGCGCCCCCTATGGCGTGGTGATGGGGCCGTTCCTCAGCCCACTCGGCGTGCCCTGCCTCGCACCGCCGTGGGGCTTTGTCGCCGGGGCGGACCTGGCCACGGAAAAGGTGGTGTGGAAGCACAAGAACGGCACAGTGCGCGACATGACGACCCTGCCGCTGAAAATCCGGCTGGGCGTGCCGGGCATCGGCGGGCCGATCATCACCCGCGGTGGCGTCGCTTTCCTGGCTGCGGCGGTGGACGACTATTTCCGCGCCTATGACTTGACCACAGGCGAGCAGCTCTGGGAAGCTCGTCTGCCTGCAGGCGGCCAGTCCACGCCGATGACCTATGAAGAAGACGGCAAGCAATATGTCGTCATCGTCGCCGGCGGGCACGGCTCGGTCGGCACGAAACCCGGCGATTCCATCATCGCCTATACGCTACCGTAAATCGCGGCCAGCCGGGCGGAATTTCAGCCCGGCTGGCTGCCTCTGCCACCCGGCGTGACCTGATCGATCCCTGTCAGGCCGGTTTTGCATCCGCATCCAGCGGCGGTAGCTCCTTGCACGAGCTTTCACTTTCACCTCCGATACCAGCTGCGCCCAGATGGGCGTGACGCTCCAGACGGTGCGCTGGCCAGGGCTGAGCCGGGCCATCTGATAGCGCACCGCAGCCGTATGCGCCGCGGATGCAAGGGGCTTGTACTTCCACGTGATGCTCCGCAGGAATTCCCTAAGCAACTGTGCCCAGTTTGCCAGACGTTCACCCACTCGTCCTGCCGCCAGTTGGTCAGCAACGAAAGAAGCTAGCTGCATAGTATAGACTTTGCCCGATTAGTCCCCGGTATGGTGCCGCTCGCCTAGGCGTGCAGTTCACCAGCCGAGATCAGGAGCCTTTCCACGGCATCAGGCCCACGGGCGATTTGCCCGAGTAATTGGCATAGACGGTTTTCTTGCGCAGATAGGCGTCCAAGCCATGCACCCCGTCATCACCGCCGGGGCCAGAATTGCGATAGCCGGTGTGATACCCTTGGATCGATTCAGGGCCGATGCGGTTGATGTAAACCTCGCCAAAGCGGACATCCTGCACCGCCTGCATGATCCGCGCGAAATCGTTGGTGAACAGATAGGCCGACAGGCCAAAGCGGCTGTCATTTGCAATCTGCATGGCCTGTTCAAAGCTATCGACCTTCATCACCGGCACAACGGGGCCAAAGATTTCATCCCGCATGATCGCCATATCCGGCGTCACATCGCCCAGAACGGTCGGCAGCAGCCAGTTTCCACCCTCAACAGGGGCCTTGTCGGGGCGGCCGCCCAGCAGTAGCGGCCTTGCCCCCTCGGCCAAGGCGGCCTGCGTGATGCGTTCAACCTTTTCCAGCTCGGTCGTGGAAACCTTGGGGCCGATGTCGGTGTCATCCTGCATCGGGTCGCCCACTTTCAGCGCGCGGGCGGCGGCAACGAACCGGTCGACAAAGGCGTCATAGACCGCCTCATGCACCAGCATACGCTCGTTGCAGATGCAAACCTGCCCGCAGTTCATGAACCGCGATGTTACGGCGGATGCGACGGCCAGATCCAGATCGGCATCCTCCATCACGATCAGCGGGGCCTTGCCGCCCAGTTCCAACGACACGGGAACCAGATTCTGTGCCGCCGCCTGCATGATGCGCCGCCCCGTGGGAACCGAACCGGTCATAGTGACCAGATCAATCTCGGGGTGGGCGGTCAGTGCAGCGCCCACGGTCGAACCCGCACCGGTGACGATGTTCACCACGCCCGACGGCACACCCGCCTGTTCAAACAGCCGCGCCATGTACAACGCCGACAGCGGCGTTTCCTCATGCGGTTTCAGCACGATGGTATTGCCCGCGATCAGCGCGGGCGCGACCTTGCGGCTGACCAAAGCGGCGGGATAGTTCCAGGGGATGATGGCCGATACAACACCGACCGGAACCCGCTGAATCCAGATCTGTTCGCCGGGCGCATCCGAAGGCAGAATCTCTCCCTGAATGCGGCGCGCGAATTCGGCGAAATAGGTAAAGAATTCGGCGGCACCGCCCGCCTCGCCCCGTGCCTCGGAAATGGTCTTGCCCTGTTCGCGCACCACCAGTTCGGCCAGCGGTTTGGCATGTTCGCGGATCAGCGCCGCGATCCGGTGCATTACCTGACCACGTTGCAGCGGCGACAGAGCGCCCCATGCGGGCTGTGCTGCGCGGGCGGCGGCAATGGCGGCCTCGGCCTGGGCAACGCTGGCCTCGGGGACTTCGGCAATCACTTGGCCGTTGGTCGGGCTGGTGACGGGGCGGGTGCCTGCATCGCCCGCAACCCACTGGCCGCCGATCCACATTTTGTCAAAGCTGGTCATACCTTCGTCCCCGCTCCCATAGCCCCCGCCGGTGCGGCAAGCTGCAATGCGTAATCCACCGCCTCGATCAGGCTGGTCTCATCGGCGATGCCGGTGCCTGCGATGTCGAAAGCCGTGCCGTGATCGACCGAGGTGCGGATCACCGGCAACCCCAGCGTGACATTCACCCCGTTCAGCGCCGTCCATTTGCCGGTGGCCGGATCGACGTTGAACCCCAACAGTTTGACCGGGATATGCCCCTGGTCGTGATACATCGCGACCACCGCGTCGTAATCGCCGCCACGCAGCTTGACGAACACGGTATCACCCGGCACCGGGCCAAAGATCCGCTCGCCCCGGGCACGGTATTCGGCCACCAGCGGTTCGGTCACGTCGATGTCGTGGCGGCCAAAGATCCCGCCCTCGCCCGCATGGGGGTTCAGTGCGGCAACTGCGATGCGCGGGCTTTCAAGACCCAGCTTGCGCAACGTCGCCAGCGTCAGGTCCAATACGCAAGAGATACGCTCGGCAGTGGCGCGTTTGGGAACCTCTTCCAACGCGCAATGGGTGGACACATGGCTTACGCGGAACGGGCCATGGGCGAGCATCATCACGCTGCCCTTGACCCCGGTCAGATCGGCCAGCATCTCGGTATGACCGGCATAATCATGACCGGCCATATGCAGCGCCTCTTTGTTCAAGGGGGCGGTGACGATCCCGGCAATGTGACCCGCTTGGACCAAGCGGGTCGCAATCGCCACGGCCTGATAGGCCTGCTCGCCCCCTTCGGCGGAAATCGTGCCCCAGCGGATTTCGCTGCGGGGCGTCGGCGTTGGCAGGATCGCGGCCCCGACCAGCCCCGACAGATCGGCCTCGGCAATCACCGGGGGCGGCGTCAGGCCCAGCACAAGACCAGCCCGGTCCAGTGCGGCGGGATCGCCGACCAGAACCAGCGCCAACTCGCCCGCCTCAAGACGCGGTTGCAACTTGTTCACTGCTTTCAGTGCGATTTCGGGGCCAATGCCGGCCGGATCGCCCAGAGTGATGGCCAGAACGGGATGCGACACGAGCTATGCCCCTTACTTGATGATCGAGATTTTGGAGCGGTCGATGGTCAGGAACACTGCCGCGATCAGAACCAGCCCCTTGAAGATGTTTTGCAGATAGGGATCGACCCCGGTCATGTTCATCCCGTTCGACAGGATGGCAATGATCAGGACACCCAGAACCGTGCCCCGGATACGCCCGATGCCCCCGGTCAGCGGCGTGCCGCCGACGACCACCGCAGCGATCACGTCCAGCTCCAACCCTTGGGCCAATTGCGCCGTGGCCGCCATGGTGCGCGCGCTTTGCAAAAGACCCGCCAGCCCGCACAGCGCCCCGCACAGCACAAACACCCCCAGCTTGATCCGGTTCACCCGGATGCCGGACAACAGCGCCACCCGCTCGCCCCCGCCGACCGCGCGCACCTCGCGGCCAAAGACCATGCGGTTGAACACCACCGCCGCCGCCAGCGTCGCGGCAATCGCAATCAGCACGGCGTTCGGCACACCGAACGTGCGCCCGGTATAGAACAGCAGGAAACCCCGGTCGCTGATCGAGACGGGCGCGCCCTTGGTGTAGTAAAGAACCAGCCCGCGAAAGATCACCATCGTGCCCAGCGTCACGATAAAGGACGGGATCTTGCCATAAGCGAACAGCACCCCGTTCACCGCACCACAGGCCACACCCACGGCAATGGCGGGCAGAATGGCCCAGACACCCAGATCGCCCGACAGCCCCGCCGCCGCCAGTGCCGACAGGGCAACGACCGAACCCACCGACAGGTCGATCGACCCTGATACGATCACGAATGTCATCGCCACCGCGGCCACCAGCAACACCGCACTTTGTTGCAGGATGATCAGCCCGTTGTTCACCGTCAGAAACCGGTTGGAGGCCAGCGCAAAGCCAAGGTACAGCACTGCCAGCAGCGCCACAGGAAACCATTGACGCAGACGGTCGATGGTCAGCCTGCCCGGTGCGGGCGCAGAGGCGCCGATTACATCATCCATTTGACCACCTCTTTTTCATCGGGTCGTGCCTCGCGGCCAAAATCGTGTGAAATGCGTCCTTTGCGGGTGACGATCACCCGGTCGGACAGGCCCAAAAGTTCGGGCAGATCTTCGGTCACCATCAGGACGGCCATACCCTCTGCCGCCAATCGGCGGATGACGCGATAGACCTCGGCCTTGGCGCCGATATCGACACCGCGTGTAGGGTTGTTCAGCAGCAAAAGGCCGGGAGCCGTGGCCAGACATTTGCCCAACACCACCTTTTGCATATTGCCCCCCGACAGCGAGCCTACGGCGGCATGTGGCCCCGCCGTCTTGATGCCGAGTGCAGCGATCTGTTCCATCGCCTGCCGCGCCATCAGGGCAATGTCGGAAAACCCGCCCGGTTTTCGCGGACGCGCCGCCATGGTCAGGTTTTCCAGAACCGAAAACTCGGTGATCACGCCCTCGCCCGTGCGGTTGCCGGGCAGCAGCGCCACCTTGGCGCGCCAGGCGTCGTCGGGATGGATGGGGCGATAGGCTTGCCCGTTCAACCGGATCTCGCCCGAAGTCAAAGGCTCATCCCCCGCCAGTGCCAGAAGGATCGCCTCGCCGCCTGATCCTTTCAGGCCGCCGATCCCCACAATCTCACCCCGCGCCAGCGACAGGTCGACCGGGCCAACGCCCGTGGTGGTGACAACCCCCGCCAGTTCCAGCAGGGTGGCGCCGGGCGCCGCATCGGGGCGCGGCGGGAACAACCCGCCCACCATTTCACGCCCGACCATCAACTCGGCCAGACGGGTTTCGGTCATCTGATCCGTGGGCCAGTCGCCGACCAGCGCGCCGTCCTTCAGAACGATCACCCGGTCGGCAATCTCGAACACCTCGTTCATGTGATGCGAGACAAAGGCGATGCCCAGACCCTGATCCCGCAGCTCGCGGATCACACGCATCAGACGTGCCGCCTCGTCATGGTTCAGAAAGGCGGTGCTTTCGTCGAAAAATATGAAACGTGGTTGGGTCGCCAGGGCACGCGCCACCTCGATCGTCTTGATCTGGCCCAGATCCAGCGCGGTGATGTCATCGGTCACACGAAAATCGGTGCCGATCCGGTCCAGGATCGCCTGCGCATCGCCGTTCAGCCGCCGCCGGTCGATCAGCCCGAGCCGGCGATAGCGGCGCAGCTGTCCCAGCATGATGTTTTCGGCAATGGTCAGGCTGCGATTGACGTTCAACTCTTGAAACACCAATGCAACGCCCGCCGCCTCGGCCGCGCGCTGATCGCGGGGGGAATAGGGCGCGCCATCCAACGTCGCCTCACCGGCACTACGGCTGAACACCGCCGCTAGAACCTTGAGAAGGGTCGATTTTCCTGCCCCGTTTTCGCCTGTCAGGGCGACAACTTCGCCGGGGCGGAAATCGGCCGAAACCGCGCGCAACGCCTGCGATGCGCCAAAAGATTTGCTGATCTGCCGGGCGGAAAGCACGAGCGGACTCCTGATCGGGAAATTCGTGCCCCGTGTGGGGCATTGGGGGGCCGACACCGGCCCCCCGCCAGAGGTCAGTCGCTGTATTTCATCTCGAAAACGGCGGTCTGTGCATCCGGGGTATAGGTCTTGGAATGCGCCTTGAAGTCATAGACCGGCACACCGCCCGGGAAATCTGCGCGGAACTTGGCCACCTTGTCCTGGGTCAGCGGCAACAGACCCAGTTTCACATTGGCCTTGTCGGTGGGAATTTCGTGGCCGTTCAGATAGTCATACATCATGACCAGCGCGAACCCGCCCTGCAGCCAGTGACCGCCGATATCGAACAACAGATCGCCCTTTTCCACGGCATCGACGTTCTCGGGGTTCAGGTCCATGCCGACGACGACGACATCCTTGCCCGGCACTTTGCCGGCACTGGTGATCGCGGCAAGAACGCCGGTAGCGGTGCCGCCATTCGCGGCCCAGGCGCCCTGCACCTCGGGGTGGCCTTGCCACAGGCTTTCGAACACGGTTTGCGAGGTGTCACGCACAAAGTTGCCGTCAACTTCGCCGACCACCACAACCTCAGGATGGGCATCCAGTGCATCTTGCAGGCCCGCACGGCGGTCGATGGCGACAGATGTGCCCGCCGTGCCGTTCACGACCGCGATGACCTTTTTGCCATCGGCATTGGGTTCCAGTTTCGCAAACAGTGCTTCGGCCATCTTTTTGCCCGCATCGCGATCGGACGGGCCGACAAAGGCCAGATAGTTCGGGAACAACGCATCCTGCGGCGGGAAATCGGCATAGCTGTCGGTCAGAATGACCGGAATGTTTGCATTCTTGGCCATGGTCAGACCCGGCGTGGCCGTCGCCCAATAGGGGGTATAGATGATACCATCGACACCCTGCGCGATCAGATCTTCAAGGCCCTTTACCATCTGATCAGGCTTGTTGTCGGCGTTCAGGACGATCAGGTTGACGCCAAGTTCGTCTGCGCCCTTTTTCATGAATTCGACATAGGAATTCCAGAACTGCGCGTCCAGCGTCGGAACGATAACCCCGACATCGGGCTTTTCTGCCTGCGCTGTGCCGGCCAAAAACAGGCCCATGACGCCGACAGCGGCGCCCTTCAACAATTTCCGCATCTCGTCTCCTCCCAAAGTTGGGCGTGAACGGTCCAAACCGATTCTGCCGCCTCATGGAATTTTCTGACACTTTATGACGTATATTGGAAGTTATTTTTGCATGTATGAAATCATTTGGAACATGTTGCGATCCAATGGCAGTTTGGGCAATGATGCCGCGACAGGGGGACCCATCATGCTGCCAGCCTTGCGCCGCGCGCGGATCATCGAGCTTTTGCGCCGCGACGGCGCGGCCGGTCTGAAAGAGATGTCCGAGGCCTTGGGCGTTTCGGTTTCGACGCTGCGGCGCGATGTCGATTACCTGTGCGAGAACGGCCATATCGAGCGCACGCATGGCGGGGCGATGCTGAAAGAAGGCCGCGCACATGGGGTGGAGCTGGACCGGGATATCGCATCCGAGTTGAACAGCGACGCGAAATCGCAGATTGGGCGCCATGCCGCCGCCCTGATCCAGCCAGGGCAGACCGTCATTCTGGACAGTGGCACCACCACAGCCGCCGCCGCGCGTGCGGCCCGCGACCGGGGCATCCGGTTTACTGCGGTCACCAATGACTTTCTGGTAGCGGCCATCCTGTCGGAAAGCCCACATATCCAAGTCACCGTGGCGGGTGGGTCGGTCCGATCCGGCACCAGTACGCTGATGGGGGCGGATACATTGCAGTACATGCACCGGCTGCGCGCCGATCTGGCCTTTGTGGGGGCGCATGCGCTGACCGTCGATGAAATGTCGGACACGTCGATCGAACTGGCCGAACTGAAGCGCATGATCATTGCCGCCGCCGATCATCCGGTGCTGCTGGCCGACAGTTCCAAGATCTTTTCGCGGGCGTTTTGTGCCTTTGGCGCGCCAGCCGGACTGGGCCGGTTGATCACCGATGCGCAGGTCGCGCCGGACCGGCTGGCCGCGCTGCGAGGCAAGGGCACACGCGTCGATGTGGCGGGAGAGCAGCCGTGACCTTGCGCATTCTGGCCGATGATCTGACGGGTGCGTTGGATGCGGCGGCCCCCTTTGCCCATCCCGAAAACCCGGTGCGGCTATGCCTTGGGGGGGTGGCACCGCAACTGCCACGCGTGACGATCAGCACCGAGAGCCGCGATTTTTCGGCAGGCGATGCCAGCCTCGCCGTGGCTGCGGCAACCGAACGTCTCAAGACAGGAGCCGCACCTGAAACCCTGTGGTTCAAAAAGGTCGACAGCGTGCTGCGTGGCAATCCCCTGACTGAAACTTTGGCAATGATGCAGGCCGGGGGATTTGCGCGCTGCATTTTTGCCCCGGCCTTTCCCGCAATGGGCCGCATGACCCGCAATGGCAGGCATATGGTTCGGAACGCCGACGATGACTGGGTTACAGTGCCACCCGGCGATCTTTCCGCAGCCTTTGCTCGGTTGGCACCCGGCCTGGAAATCCTGATCCCCGATGCCGAAACCCAAGACGGGCTGCGCCGGGCCATAGCGCCTTGGCAGGGGGTGCCTGGCACGCTTTGGGCGGGCAGTCGCGGGCTGGCCGAGGCGCTGGCGGCTGACGTCAGGCCCCTGCCCTCTCCCAGGATCAGTATGTTCATTCTGGGCACCACTCACCCAGCCACACGCGCGCAAGCCGCAAGGTTGCTGGATGTCACACGCAATCCTCCCTCTGGCGGACAGCTGGTTCCGTCGGCGGCTGACCCTATGTTGTTGGATCCGGTGCCCGCAGCGCGCAATGGTGCCGAAACACGCGCGGCCCTGCGTGATGCGGCCCGCCGTCTGGTCGCCCCGATTGATGGCAGTGCGATCTATGTGGTGGGCGGCGACAGTCTGACCGAAGTGCTGCTGGGAGCCGGGGCCGAGGCGCTGGAATGTCAGGGTGAGATCGGTGCAGGCCTGCCGCAATCGTGGGTGATCGGTGGCCGGTTGAACGGCGTGACGCTGATCACCAAGTCGGGCGGGTTCGGCGGACCGGATCTGCTCTGCGGTATGCTGCGCTGATCACAGCCCGATCCGTTTGAACTCCGGCAGCCAGCCCAGTGTGGCATCGGTTGACCCGTTGGGTTTGTATTCGGCGCCGATGGGTCGATGCCAGCCCAGTTCCGCGAAGCAGCGCAGCACATGGGTATAGTTCAACTCTCCCCCATCCGGCGCGGCACGGGCTGGCACAGAGGCGATCTGCACATGCCCAATCATCGGCAGCAGTCGTTCAAACCGACGGCAGATGTCGCCCCCGGCGATCTGCAAATGATAGCAATCGAACATCAGCCTGACGGCGGGTCGGCCAAGTTCTGCAATGATGCCGGCCGCCTGTTCGCCGCTGCGCAGGAAATAGCCCGGCGCATCATAGCGGTTCAGCGGCTCGATCAACACGGTGATCCCTGCCGCCTCGGCGCGGTCGCTGGCATGGCGCAGGTTGGCAAGGAAGGCGTGATGCGCCGCCTCTCCTTGCGCGATCCCCGCCATGACGTGAACAGCGGGCGCGCCAATGGCTTGCGCATAATCGAACGCCTGATCAATCGCGGCGCGGGCCTCATCCTCTCGGCCCGGCAATGCCGACAACCCGTTTTCGCCCGGGTTTCCCCGACGGGTGTTCAGCCCCAGCATTGTCAGGCCCGTTTCATGCAAGGCGCGGGCCACCTCGACGGGCCGTATTTCATACGGCCAGTGACATTCAACGGCGTCAAACCCGGCCGCATATGCAGCACGGATCGCATCCGGCAGGGCAAGTTCGGACCATAAGAACCCAAGGTTGGCGGAAAAGCGCATGGCCTTAATCCCAGTCCGGTTTGAATTTCTGCACCAGTGCGCCTATCTGCGCAGGATTCAGCGGGCGCGGGTTCAGGCCGCGCGTCAACAAGGCCAGGCGCGCGCCCTCTTCCAGTTCCTCGATGGCACAGACGGCGGCCTCAAGATCCTTGCCCGCGACGACGGGGCCATGGTTGGCAAGGACCACGGCACTACGCCGCCCGGCCAGACCGCGGATCGCATCGGCCATCGCCGGATCGCCGGGCATGAAATACGGCAGCAGAACCACCTTGCCCAACCGCATGACCCCATATGCCGTCAGCGGCGGCAACATGTTTTCCGGGTCGGTTTCCGGCAGCATCGACAGCGCGACGGAATGGGTAGAATGCAGATGCACCACCGCGCCCGTGTTCACCCCCCGCGTTTCATAGAACGCGGCATGCAGCGCCATTTCCTTGGTTGGCTGATCACCATCGACGAACTGCCCCAAGGGATCGAACCGCGACAGTCGTGCCGGGTCCAGCCGCCCCAGACTGCCACCCGTGGGCGTCATCAACAGCCCGCCGTCCGCCAGCCGGGCAGAGATATTGCCACTGGCCCCGCAGGTCAGCCCCCGGTCGAACAAGGACCGGCCCAGATGGCAGATTTCCTCGCGCAGGCGGTTTTCGGCAGTCATGGTCTTGTCCTTTGGTCTCTTGGAGGCTGGGTTATTCCATTCCCGGCAGGCGAATGCCCGCCCGGTGGGCCAGCACCTTGGCCACGGCGGCATCATCCTGACGACCATAGCCCGCAGCAGCAGCCTCGCGGAACAAATCCAGCGCGGTTTGCGACAAGGGCACGCTGGCCCCCATTCCGTTGGCCGCCCCGGTAACAATGCCCAGATCCTTGACGAAAATATCGACGGCGGAATGGGGCGTGTAGTCCCCAGCCGCGATATGCGGACCCCGGTTTTCAAACATCCAGCTGGTGCCGGCACAATCGCGGATCACGGCCAGCACCTGATCCAGATCCATTCCCGCCGCCCCGGCCAGCGCCATCGCCTCGGCTGCCGCCGCGATATGAACGCCTGCCAAAAGCTGGTTGATCATTTTCATCCGCGAGGCCGCCCCCACGTCATCCCCCAAGGGGAACACGCGCGCCGCCACTGCCGCCAGATGGGGCGCTGCAATCTCAAACGCCCGTGCGGGACCTGATGCCATCACCGTCATCTCGCCCGCCAGTGCCTTGGCCGACCCGCCCGATACCGGCGCGTCGAGGCACAGCATCCCTGCCGCCAGCAGCCGGTCGGCAATCGCCACCGTGCGCGCAGGATCCTGCGTGACCGACAGGGCGAACACCGTGCCGGGTCGGGCGGCGGCAACGGCGGCACCTGCGCCAAACAGCACATCCTCGGCCTGATCGGCATTCACAACGAACAGGAACACCACCCCCGCCCGCGCCACGGCGCCCGCCGCGCTGTCATGGCCATGGCCGCCACTCGCCGCGAATTCGGCAACCGCCTCGGGGCGGATGTCAAAGGCGTGGGTTTCGATCCCGGCCCGCACCATCGACAGGGCCGCGCCCTTGCCCATCGACCCAAGACCGATCACCGCGCCGGGCACTCTATCGCTCATCTGCATCGTCCTATCCCAGGGGCCGCCCGCCATCGACGGCAATCACAGCGCCGGTCGAATAGGTCAGAAGGCCGGCCGCCGCCACAACGGCATCGGCCACATGTTCGGGCTGCGCCAGATCGCCCAAGGGCGTGCGCGCGGCCTGTTCGTCGCGCCAATCCTGGCTCAGCGCCTTGACGAATTCGGTATCGACCAACCCCGGCGCCACCGACAACACCCGGATCCGGGGCGCCAGCGCGCGGGCCAAGGACAGGGTCAGGTTGTCGACCGCCGCCTTCGATGCCGCATAGGCGATATTGCTGCCCATGGCCGTGCGCGCGGCGATCGAGCTGATGTTGACCACCACGCCCTTGCCAGTTTCATCCAGCATCGGGCGCATGGCGCGGGTGGCCGCAATCACGCCCCGCACATTCACGGCCAGAATGTCGTCGATGATCTGGTCGTCCAGCCCGTCCAGATCGCCATGCGGCACGAACCGGGTGATGCCTGCGCAATTCACCAGAATGTCCAGCCCGCCAAAAACATCGCGGATCGCCCCGGCGGCGGCGGTCAGCGCCGGGCTGTCAGTGACCGGCGCACGCAGTGGCAGATGCCCTTCACCGGGAAGGTCAGCAGCCAGCGCCTCGGCCGCAGCAGCGGCACTGTTGTAACCAAGCGCCACGCGCGCGCCCGCCTGCGCCAGCCCCCGAGCAATCGCCTGCCCCAACCCGCCCGTGGCCCCGGTAACAAAGGCGCGCTTTCCCGAAAGGTCGATCATTCTGCCTGCTCCGTTGCCTTGAACGCGGCCAGCCGTGTCAGCCGCCCGTCGCGCCACGCCCGCCGTGACGCCAACTCATCGGTTGGCAGTGCCGCCCGGCGTTCCGCCGCAACCCGCCCCACCAGATCGCCCGACCATGGCTGCGGATCGCGCCGCGACATGGCGATGGAATGATAGAGCGGCCCCAGCCGCGCCGCATAATCGGCCACCCCGCCCGGCGCGTTCAGGTCGATGGTTTCAAACGGCCCCATGAACGACCAACGCAGGCCCAACCCATGCGCCACCGTCGCGTCAATGTCCGCCGCCGTGGCATAGCCCGCATCGAACAGCGCCCAAGCCTCGTTCAACAGCGCGCCTTGCAAGCGGTTCAGGATGAACCCCTCGATCTCTCGCGTCAGGGTCACGGGAACCTGCCCCACCGCCGCCATCAGATCGCGGGTCAGGGCGACGGCGCCCGGATCGGTCCATGGCGCGGGCACCAGTTCCACCACCGGCACCAGATGCGGCGGATTGACCGGATGGGCGATCAGGAACCTTTCCCGATTTGCGCACCCTTCGGTAAAGGCCGAGGCCGGGATGCCTGACGACGAAGAGCCGACCACCGCACCGGACTTAAGCAACGGGCCGATTTCGGCACAGACGGCGGTTTTGACGTCCACCCGCTCAAACACCGATTCCTGAATGTAATCGGCATCCGAAACAGCAGCTTCCAGCGTGTCGACCACCTGAATTCGCGACAGCGCCGCACCCGCATCATCGGCCAATCCCACGCCCGCCAATTCGGCCAGCGCGGTTTCTGCCCAAGGGAGCACCTTTGCCCGCACCTCTGGTGAGGGATCATAGACGCGCACGGTATGGCCGGACCGGGCGAAAACCACCGCCCAGCCCGACCCCACCAATCCGGCGCCGACGATCCCGATGACAGGCTTGCCCGTCATCCCGAAACCTTTGACGTCTCACCATCGCCCAGACAGATCTCGCTGATCCGCAGCCCTTGCGATGTGATCCGCGAGGGGAAGGCATCGCGCAGCCGTTCCTCATGCACGGGAATGACGCGGCGCGCCTCATAGCCTGCCTGTTTCATCATCTCTTCAGTGGCCAGAACCAGATTGGTCTGGCTGCCAACCGCCAGCCCCACCGGCACATAGATATCTTTCGCATCGACCGCCGCACCGGGGCCGACCACGTTTTCAAATACATAGACCAGATCGCCCGCCAGAACCCACGGATCCTGCGACTGTGCCTGCCCGTCGTTGCGCACCGTCACCCACATCGACCCATAGGTGTGGCTGTCGGGAGCAGCGTGCAGGTCGATCCCCGGCAGCACGTTTTCCACCGCGCCATCCACCGTGATCAGCCGCCGGTCGCGGGCCAGTTCAACCCCGCGCACGATGTCGCCCGGATCGACGGCCACCATCATCCAGCGCATGCGTTCGGGCAAAGACATGGCCCAGACCCATTTTGAAATCTCGCGTTCCTGAATGTAGAATTTCGCGTTCGGGAAATCCTCGACATTGCCGAAATGGTCAAAGTGGGCGTGGGTGATGAACACCGTATCCACGTCTTCGGGCGTCAGGCCAATCTCGGCCAGAACCTCACGCGGGCTGCGCCAGTTTTCCACACCGAAACGGTCGCCCAGCGTCTTGCCATAGGCCTTGTCGTTATAGCCCACATCGACCATCGCCACATGATCGCGACCCTTGATCACCACATAGCAATACGGGAGCTTCACATACCCCTGATTGTGCGCGCCATACAAAACGCCGCTTTTGTGATAGTCTTTTACGAATGAATATTCGCAAACCCAGATCGAATAGTCGGACATCTTCTCCCTCCCCGGAGATTTCTGTTCTGATCAATGCCCGCCGCAGGTGCAGCAAGCGTGGCTGAAGTCGACCATCTGAAGCCCCGCCTTGTCCGACGAACAGCTTTCCAAAAGGCCAAGCGCGTGGCGGATGCGGGCGTTCAGCGCGGCGAACTCGGCGTCGGCCGTCGCCGCATCGGGCTGCCAGCGGGCCAGCCCGTCGATGATTTCGCCGCAAAGCGCAGTGCTTTCGGCCAGACGGGCGCGATGGGGGCCCAAGGGCCCCGGCGCCGACAGGCGGGCCAGCAGGGCCACAGCCTCGGCATGGCGGTCGCGGCAGGTGCGGTGTTCGGCCAGATCGGCATGATCGCGGCGCGAGGTCAGCCGCGCGAGGATCAACAGCCCCGCCAACTGCCCGATCAACCGACGCAGCTCTTCATAGACCTGACGCGCGGCGATGGCGTAGCGGCCCGCCTCATCCGCACCCAGAATACGGGCCAACATCCCCGCATCCGGCAGATCCGGCGCCGGCGTTGCGGGCGCGGTCATCGCCGCACAATCGGGGCGGTGCAACACTGCCAGACGGTCAAACAAAGGGCGGTTGCCTGTGGTGGTCATGTGCTACTCCCTCGGGTGGTGCCGCGTTCGATCAGCGCATCGGGTGCGATCCGGTGCAGCTCGGTCGGCAGCGACGGGTCCGCGCCCAGACGGCGGGCCAGGTTCACCGTCACCTCCAGCATCCGGTCGATCGGCTGTGGAATGGTGGTCAGCGCATGCGACGGCCACGCCGCCATGGTGATATTGTCAAACCCGACCACCGACACATCGCGCGGCACCGCGATGCCCAGCTTGGCGCGCAACCCTTCGATGAAACCAATGGCCACGATATCGTTGGCGCAGAACACGCCATCGGGCCGCTCGGCCAGGGCCGCAAAGCCCTCGGCCCCGGAAAACCCGGCCTCATAGCTGAAATTGCCGACCTCAACCCGCTGCGGCTCGGGCAGGCCGCGTTCCATCACGCGGTCGCGAAATCCCTGCCAGCGTTCGATGTTGGTCGATGCATCGGGAAAGGCCGCCACATAGCACAGCCTGCGATGCCCCTTGTCGATCAGATGATCCGCCGCCATCTGCGCGCCCACGATATTGTCGCAGGTGACGCCATGGCCGGCAGGATCCGACGAAAGGCGGTTGAAAAAGATGCAAGCCGTGCCCGCCGCCGTGCATTCCGCCACCGCCCGCGACGACATGGTGGCGGCCAGAATGACGATAAGGTCGGGGCTGTAGGTCAGCGCCTGTGTCACCGCCTCGTCAATCCGGTCCGGCGCGGTGGCCGAGACCAGCATGACATTCATGCCGATCCCTTGCAGCGCAGTGGTTAGCCGGGTCATCACCTCGGGGTAAAAGGGGTTGGTGATGCCCGACACCACCAGCCCGACGATCTGCGTGCGGTTGGTGATCAGGCTTTGCGCCAAGGGGTTGGGGCGATACCCCAACTCTTCGGCTCGTTGCAAAACCAGCCTGCGCGTTTCGGGTGCAACGATGGCATCGGGATAGAACGCGCGGGATACGGTTGAAACCGACATCCCCAGATCACGGGCCAGATCCTTGACCGTGACCCGCCTGCGCGTCTTTCCCCTGATGCCTTCGCCGCTCATCGTCGCTACCTCGTCTGTTCAGGCCGCATTCGCCCCGCCATACCGGCGGACGCGAATGTTGGCCTGTTCCGCATGACCAGCAAAGCCCTCCAGCATGCAAAGACGCGAACAATATTCGCCGACAAGGGCCGAGGCCGCATCGGTCGTCACGCGCTGATAGGTGCAGGTCTTGATGAACTTGCCGACCCAAAGCCCGCCGGTATAGCGCGCAGCCTTTTTGGTGGGCAGCGTGTGGTTCGTGCCGATCACCTTGTCGCCATAGGCCACATTGGTGCGCGGACCCAGGAACAGCGCCCCGAAATTCTGCATGTTTTTCAGGAAGTAATCCGGGTCGCGGGTCATCACCTGCACATGTTCATAGGCCAGATCGTCGGCGGCCTTCAGCATTTCCTCTTCGCTGTCGCAGAGGATGATCTGGCCATAGGCCTCCCATGACTTGCGGGCGATGTCGGCCGTGGGCAGCACGCCCAGCTGACGCTCGATTTCCACCATCGTGTCGCGGGCCAGCTTTTCCGATGTGGTGATCAGCGCGGCGGGGCTGGTCGGGCCATGCTCGGCCTGACCCAGAAGGTCCGTCGCGCAGATCTCGCCATCCACCGTATCATCGGCGATCACCAGCGTTTCGGTCGGCCCGGCGAACAGGTCGATACCGACGCGGCCATAAAGCTGACGCTTGGCTTCGGCCACAAAGGCGTTGCCCGGGCCGACCAGCATGTCGACCGGCGCAATCGTCTGGGTGCCGATCGCCATGGCGCCAATCGCCTGTACCCCGCCCAGACAGTAAATCTCGTCCGCGCCGGCGAAATGCATCGCAGCGACGATTGCGGGATGCGGCTTGCCGTGGAACGGCGGCGCACAGGCGATCACCCGTTTCACACCCGCGACCTTGGCAGTCAGCACGCTCATATGCGCCGATGCAACCATCGGGTATTTCCCACCGGGGACATAGCAGCCCACAGCCTCGACCGGGACGTTGCGGTGGCCCAGAAACACGCCGGGCAGGGTTTCAACCTCCAGATCCAGAATGCAGGCGCGTTGCTTTTCGGCAAAGTTGCGCACCTGTTTCTGGGCGAAATGGATGTCCTCCAGATCGCGGGGGGAAACGGCGGCAATGGCATCCTGAATGTCCTGATCAGACAGACGGAAACTCTCGGGGGCATAGCCGTCGAATTTCTGTGCCAGATCCCGCACCGCGTCATCGCCGCGCGCCTCGATATCGGCAAGGATCTTTTCGACGGTTTCCTTGACGACGGCATCGTTGGCCGAGATCGCTTCGGCCGTCTGTCCTTGTTTGAGATATCGCATGTGGGGGATCCGGTGTTCTTGATAGGGGCCAGTGGGAATAGAGGGGGCGCGCCGACAGGGAGCTGGCCTGCGCGCCCGGGAAACCGCGGCCGGGGCCAAGCCCGGCTGCGGCAAGGGATCAGGGCTTAACGGTCGCCTCGATCTTGGTCAGCTTGTAAAGGTCGGCAGGCGCCTCGCAGTTCTGGCAGTTGATGCCAGGCTCGTTCGGGGCGGTCGCCACCTCGGCCGGCAGCGGCTGGATCGTCGCGCCTTCCACAGGCGTGCCGTTCAGCGCCGACTGGATCGACAGTTCCGGCAGCAGGGTCGGGTTCAGAACCTCGGTCACAAAGGACGAGGGCACGACGCCATCGGGGAACACGTTGCAACCATCCTCGAACTTTTCGCCCGCGCAGACCTTGACCTGATCGGCGGGAACCCACGGCAGCGGGTATTCGATGTTCTGCGGTGCCAGCTCACGCTTGCCGGTCAGGATCTCCATCATCAGCTTGAACGCATAGCCCGATTGCGCCGGGGGCGAGCCTGCGGACACACCCTTCAGCCCCTTTTTCTGCATCTCGGGGTTCGCCAGTGCCAGACGGAACCCGTTCGAGTTTTCGCCCGTCATCGCCACCAGATCGCCACCCCGGTCCAGCAGGGCCTGGATCGCGCCGTATTCGCCCGCCTGCGCCCAGATGCCGTTCACATCGGGGTGTGCGGCCAATGCCTTGGCGGTTTCCTGTTGGGTGGTGCGGTCATCCCAGAAGGAATAGTATTCGGCGACCACTTCGATCCCCGGATACTGATTGAAGATGTGCATTGCGCCATCGGTGTGCCGCTTGTCGACCGAGTTGCCGGGAACGCCGCGCGACAGGAAGATCTTGCCCTTGCCGCCCAGCTCGTTCACCAGCGCCTGCGCCGAGTTTTCGCCGAAACCCGAGGTGATATAGCTGACGTTATAGGCACACGGCTCGGTCACCGTCGCGTCATAGGTGAACACCAGCACATTCGCCTCGCAGGCGCTTTTGATCGTGCGGTTCAACGCGGTGGACGAAATCGGGAAGGTGATGATCCCGTCGGCACCATCCTCGATCATGCTTTCATAGGCCGAAATCTGGGCCTGCGGGTCGGTCCCGGAAATCACCTCTTTCAGCTCGACAATGTCGTTATAGGGCGGGGTCGCGGCCAGCGCCTTGACGATATTCGCCGCCTCGGACTGCCAGGCGTTCCCCGAATAGCTGAGGCTGAGATAGATCTTGAATTTCTTGTCCTGTGCCGATGCGGGTTGCACCAGCATCGTACTGGCGGCCGCAAGCGCCATCACCGACAGCGACAGCTTTGCAAAAGTGGTTGTCATGGTCTCTCCTCCAAAAAGACTGTTGGTTGCCTTGGGGTCCGGACTTGGCCCGAACCCATCCTCCCATCCGCACCTAACCCTTGCGGGCGACGGCACGGATCCGTTCAAAAACCTCGTCCCGCAACAGCAGCAGGGCGGTCAGGATGATGGCCCCCTCGATCACCGTGCGCAGACCGAACTGCAGCCCGATGGCCGAGATGATGGTGCCCAGCGTCGTCAGCAGGATCGCCCCGCCCACGGTGCCCAGAAACGACCCCGACCCGCCCAGGATCGACGATCCGCCGATCACCACCGCCGCAATGGATGGCAGCATGTAGTTGTCGCCCATCCGCAACGTGGCGCCGTTGGAATACCCGGCCAGCATCATGCCCACGAACCCCGCACAGCCGGCGCTGATCACATAGGGCGCGATCTGCGCGGTCAGCATCGGAATGCCCGCGATGCGTGCGGCCTGCGGGTTGGTGCCAACGGCATAGAAATACCGGCCCAACGTGCTGCGCGACTGCACAAGCCATCCGGCGATGACGAACAGCACGAGAAAGATCACCGGCAGCGGCACGCCCATGACATGCGATTTCATCAACCACAGCAGCGCCTCGGGCGCGGCCCCGCGCGGCGTACCCTTGGTGAACCCAAGGGCGGCCGAGGCTACGATGATCGAGGTGGCCATGGTCATGATGAACGGCGGCACCTTCAACCAGACGACGCCGATGGCCGTGGCCAGCCCCACCGCACAACAGATCGCCAGAACCAGCGGCAGCAGATACCACGCCCCCGGATTGCCCGACCCGACGATGCCCGTCGACAGCACCCCGCCCAGCGTGATCAGCGCGGGCAGCGACAGATCCAGACCCCCGGTCAGGATCACCAGCCCCTGCCCAAAGGACAGCACCACCAGGAACGAGGCCAGCACCATCACCGTCTGCACCTGTGACCAGGATCCCAGGTTCGGGCTGATGAACCGCGACCCCAAGAGCATCACGATGCAGATCACGAACACTAGGATCGTGCTGATCGTCTCGCGTCCGACCTTGGCCGTTGCGCGTTGGTCTGGGGCGGCACCAAGGGCCGCGATCTTATCAGAAACATTTTGGGAAACGTTCTGGGACATGGATCAGCCTCCCTTATGCGCGGCATTCGCCAGAATGCGGCTGAACACCACGGCCAGGATCAGGACCACCCCCTGAAAGATGCCGGTGTAGAAAGAGGCAACCCCGCTGGAAAACAGCACCTTTTGCAACAGCATCAGTGTCGCTGCCCCCATGATGGACGCGAACAGCCCACCCTTGCCCCCGGAAAGCGAGGTGCCACCCAAGGCAACTGCCGCAAAGGCCAGCATCAACAGCGGCGTGCCGGCTGTCGGATTGCCGGTCGCCGTCTGTGCGGACAACATGAACCCGGCCAGCCCATAGAGCATCCCTGCCCCGACAAATGCCATGAACCGCACCTTTTGGACGGGAACGCCGGACAGGCGGGCCGCCTGTTCATCCTCACCAACCGCATAAAGCGCTACGCCGAAATCGGTGCGACGAACCGCCAACCACAGCGCGATCACCACCAGAACGATCAGGCCCGATACAGGAATCTTACCCAAGATCCGGTCTGTCAGCTCATAGCTGACCCAATCGGCGACCATGCCTCCGGGCGCGTCCAGAATGATCAGCGCGATCCCCTGACAGATGATCATTGTAGCCAGCGTCGCGGCGATGGCCTGCAGCCGCAATCCAGCCACCAACCAGCCGTTGACCGCACCCACCACCGCGCCAATCGCCAGACAGATCAGCAGCGAGACAACTGCCCCCCCAGGCCCCTGCAACGGATAGACGGCCATGACGACGTTGGTCAGTGACACGACCCCGGCCAGCGACAGATCGAAACCGCGGCTCAACACCACCAGAGTCTGCCCCGCAGCAGCGATCGCCAGAGGCACGGAATTGTTGATTAGGTTGGTGATCGCGCTGGCCGACAATGCGCGTGGCTGTTGCCAGGCATAGATCGCGTAAAGCAATGCATAGATCAGCACGATCAGCACCGCGCCTTCGGTCAGGGCGCCCGAGATCGGGCGCCGGGCGGGCGTAGGAGCCATACTCATGCCGCGACCCCCTGCTGTGGGGATGTCGCACGGCCCAGCATAGCGGCCAGCAACCGTTGTTCCGTGATCGCGCCGTCGCGGAATTCGCCATTCACGCGCCCGCCGTAAAGAACAAGGCAGCGGTCGGCCAGTTGCACGATCTCGGGCAGTTCGGATGAATAGAACAGCACCGATCCCCCTTCATCGGCAAAGGCGCGGATCGCGGCATAGATCGATTGTTTGGTGCCCACGTCGACACCACGCGTCGGATCGAACAGCAACAGCGTGCACGCGCCGGTCGAAAGGGTGCGCGCAATCAGCGCCTTTTGCTGATTTCCGCCAGACAGTTCGCCAATGGTAAAGCCCAGATAGCGCGGGTTCAGATCCACTTTCGCGGCCGTATCCAATGCGTGTTTGGCCTCGGCCCGCGGGCTCAACATCATCGCACGCGATATGCGCCTCAGCACCGGCAGCACCACATTCGAGGCGGTGGACAGGCCGGAAAGGATGCCTTCGGTCTTGCGCTCTTCGGGCAGAAAGGCGATGCCGCTGCCCACATTCAGGGCATGGCGCGGGCTGCGCAACGTGACGGGCGTCCCATCAACGCGGATCTCGCCACCAACGGTCGGCTCGAGCCCGGCGATCATCCGAAAGAGGCCGCGCTGGCCCTGCCCTTCCAACGCCGCCACGCCCAGAACCTCGCCCGCCGCCAGCGAAAACGACGCGCCGTTCACGCCCTTGCCCTGCAAATCGCGAACCTCGATCCGGGTCTGGGCTGCGGCAGAGGCGCGTCGGGTGGCGCGGTCGTGATCCACCTTGTGGCCCACCATCATTTCAAAAATGTCATCGTCATCCGCATCGGCCAGATCCACCGTAGCGATAGAGCGACCGTTGCGCAGCACCGTGGCCTTGGCCGACAGGGCGCGCACTTCCGGAAGCCGGTGCGAGATATAAAGCACCGCCAACCCGCGCGCGGTGCTGTGCCGGATCAGGTCGAACAGCCAATCGGTTTCCGCCAGCGAGGCCGTCGGCTCATCAAGGATCAACAGGCGCGAGGCGCTTTCCATCGCGCGCAGGATCTCGATCCGCTGGCGTTCGGCCAAAGGCAGGTCGCCGATCAAGCTGCGCGGGTCGATACGGCTCATGCCATAACGGGCCAGCATCTCGGCTGCGCGGGCGTCACAATCTCGCGGCGCGTTCAAGCCCATTGCCCCTTTGGGTTGGCGGGGCAAATGCAGATTTTGTGCGACGGTCAGGTTTCGAACGAGGCTCAACTCCTGAAAGGCAGTGGCGACGCCTTCGGCACGCGCCTCGATGATCGAGCCCGGCGCATAGGGCCGCCCCCCGATCGTCATCTGGCCCCGTCCGGGGCGAACAGCACCTGTCAGGATACGGACCAACGTAGACTTGCCAGCGCCGTTTTCGCCCAAAAGCGCATGGACCTCACCCGCCGCCAACGTGATGTCGGCATGTTCCAGTGCAACCGTTGCGCCATAGGCCTTGTGCAGGCCCGTGGCGCAAAAAGCCGATGGTCCGGCAAACGGCGGTGTGCCGCTTTCGCGGCCCGCAGCGTCCAGCATAGTTCTCCTCCCCTGAACCCCGAAATGCTCACATCCAAGTAATGCAAACGTTCTCTGGGAACGTTTGCATATGAGATTGATTCTCTTCTCCGGTCAATAGTTTCGTTGCGATTTCCAATCACATCGGCGATCGACTCCGCCAAGGAGCCCACGTAAGTATCTGTAAATGATATATTACTATGGATTACCGACAGGTCTGCGGCTCATGCAAGCCGCAGTTCCGACAGATCACGCCATGTCGTTCGGTTCGCGCCGCTGAAACTCAGCCGGGCGACAGCATCCGATCCGCTTCGGCAAAGAAGTCGGGGCCGCCAAAATTTCCCGATTTCAGCGCCAGACCCAAAGCCCGCCCATCAGCCAGAATCGTGCGAAGTGCGGGCGCACCGGGTGCGATTTCCGGTCCGATCTCCAACGCGGTCAAACCCAAACCCTCGACCACGGCACCCGAGGTTTCGCCCCCCGCCACGACCAACCGCCCTACCCCGCCCGCCACCAGCGCGCGTGCGATGTCGGCAAACAATCCCTCAATGGCGCCGGCGACGCGGTCGCGGCCATAGGTCTCTTGTGCCGCACGCACCACAGATGGATCAGCCGAAGAAAACACCAAAGGCCGCCGGTCTTGCGTCAGTGCCCAGGTCGCGATTTCCATCGCATGCAACCGCCCTGCCACGGCATCCTCTGCCGTGATTTCATACAGTGGCAGTCCTGCGTCACGATGCCGGGCAACCTGACCGCGCGTCGCGATCGAACATGAACCCGACAAAACCACCGCGCGCCCGGAAACCCCGTGCCAGTCATCTGCGGCCCCGGCCAACAGCCCTTGGGCCCGGAAATTCGCGGGCAGCCCCATGGCAATGCCCGACCCACCCGTCAACAAGGGCAAATCCGCTGCCGCAGTCCCGATTTGTACCAGATCGGCATCCGACACCGCATCAACCACGATCAGCCGCGCGCCTGCCGCATCGGCGGCGGACAGCGCCGCGGCAATTGCCGCCGAGCCCGCGCGTACCGGCGTGAAGCCGACATGCCCAACCGGCATTTCGGTTTGCCGCGCCAACCAGCGACGGATGTCGGCATCGGTCATCGGCGTCAGAGGGTGGTTCTCCATCCCGCTTTCGTTCAGCGGTCTGTCGTTTACGAACAGATGGCCTTGATAGACGGTTCGCCCCGCCCCCGGAAAAGCCGGGCAGACTATAACCTTGCGGGCGTCCAGCGCCCGGGCCAGCGCGGCGGCAACCGGGCCGATGTTGCCATCGGGGGTACTGTCAAAGGTCGAGCAATATTTGAAAAGGAATTGCCTGCAACCTTGGGCCCTCAGCCAGTCGAGCGCCCGCAATGATTGTGCAATCGCCTGTTCGGGCGGGATTGTACGGGATTTCAACGCGACCACACCCGCCTCGACCGAAGGGTCAGCCGGGCCGGATGGGACGCCGCAGAATTGCGTCACGCGCATTCCCTGCCGCGCAATGGTATTCGCCAGATCGCTCGACCCGGTAAAGTCGTCGCCAATACAACCAAGAAGCATGGGGATCAGGGCCTTTGTATTCCACGGGTGTTCAGGTGAACGGCGTAAAGCGCACTTTGTCCGGCCAGAAACAACCGGTTCCGCTTCGCCCCACCAAAGCAGATATTGGCAATCACCTCACCCGTCAGAATCCTGCCGATCAGCGTGCCGTCGGGGGCAAAGCACTGCGCCCCGTCACCGGTCGCGACCCAAAGGGCGCCCCGGTCGTCGATACGCATGCCATCGGGAATGCCGGGGTCGATGGTCGCAAAAATTGCGCCCCCTGACAGGGTGCCATCCGTGGTCACGTCGAACACCCGCACATGGTGGGGCGCGTTTGGATCATGCGACCGCCCGCTGTCGGCTATGAAAAGCCGCGTTTCGTCGGCGGAAAAGACCAACCCGTTCGGTTTGACGAAATCGCCCGCCACCACGCGCAGATCACCTGTCACGGGGTCCAACCGATAGACGTTGAAGGCGCCGATCTCGCTGTCGGCCTTGTCGCCTTCGTAATCCGTCAGGATGCCATAGGGCGGATCGGTGAACCAAACCGTGCCATCCGATTTCACCACGACGTCATTGGGCGAATTCAGTCTTTTGCCCTGCCAGTTGTCGACAAGAACGGTGATGCTGCCATCATGCTCGGTACGCGTCACCCGCCGTCCGCCATGTTCGCAACTGACCAGCCGCCCCTCGCGGTCGCGGGTATGACCATTGGTATAATTGGCCGGATAGCGAAACAGGGACACGGCCCCCGTTTCTTCGTCCCATTTCAGGATGCGGTTGTTCGGGATATCACTGAACAACAGGTGCCGGGCATCGCCGAACCATACCGGTCCCTCGCCCCAACGAAGCCCCGTCGCCAGCACTTCCAACTTGCACACCGGGATGATGTAATCCGCAAAGCGCGCATCGTGGACCTGAAAATAGCTCATCCCTCATCCTCGGCTGATTTGCGCATGTCCCAATAGGTTTCCTCGACGGTGGCCAAATGCTGCCGCATCGCGGCTTCGGCCCGGTCGGCATCGCGATCGCGGATCGCCTCGTAAATCGCGCGATGCGCGGCGATGGCCTTTTGCAAGGCTTGGGGATGGCTCAACGACATGCGGCGTTGATCCTCCAGCAGTTCGAGAACGATCTGATACAGCGCATCCAGCAACGGGTTCTGCGCAATGCTGGCAATGCGATAGTGAAAGGCATCGTCGCTGGCGGCAAATGCCGCAACATCATTGGCCGACGCCTCGTTCACCGCCAGCAAAGCCGCCAGAGCGGCGATATCGGTATTGGTGGCCAGCCGGGCCGCCTCGCGCGCGATGGCAACCTCGACAAAGGCGCGGGTCTGCTGAAACCGGCGGACGCCTTCGGTGCGCGAGATCAACATTTTCGCCGCACCCGACAACAGTTGCAGCAACTCTTTCGGATCAGGTTCGGTCACACGCGACCTGTCGCCATTCGAAACCGAAAGGATACCGGTCTTGTTCAGCCACAACAGCGCCTCGCGCACGGCAGGACGGCCAACGCCGTAATGCGCCATCAGGTCACGCTCGGACGGCAGCTTGTCTCCGATCGACAACTCGCCCGACAGAACCCGCGCCTCGATGTCGCGGGCGATCTGATCGGACAGTCGGTCGCGGCGCAACGCCGTTGGCTTGGCAAAACCCGTCATCAGACACCCAGTTCCTTTTGAATACGCCGCTTTGCCTCTACGATGGAGGCAAGGAAGCGATCGCGCCAGAGCCGCCGTGCAGGTAGATCATCCGCAGGCACCACCGCGCGCATCTTTTGGTCGATGGCTGATACCAGATCGGGGCCCCATTCGCGCGGATCGGCCTGTTCCTGCGCCAATCCGTAATACATCGGGCCCAGATTTGCGCAATATTCCGACACGCCCTTGGCTGCGTTCAGGTCGATGGTGGCGAAAGGCCCCATGAACGCCCAGCGAAGGCCCAGACCGTCGGCCACTGCGGCATCAACCTCGGCAGGCGTGCAGATCCCATCTTCGACCAGCCGGAACGCCTCGCCCAGCAGCGCACTTTGCAGCCGGTTGACGACAAAGCCATTGATCTCGCGCGTCAGGGTGATGGGGCTTTGACCCAGTTCGCGCATCAGCCCACGCACGAAATCCAGCGTGTCGGGGGCCGTCCATGGCGCAGGGATCAGTTCCACCAGCGGAATTAGATGGGGCGGGTTGATCGGGTGGGCCACCAGACAGCGCGCCGCATGGGTCAACCCTTCCGTGAACCCGGAGGCCGGAAAACCGGAGGTGGAGCTGCCTACGATCGTGCCAACATCCAGCAATCCATCCATCTCGCGGTAAAGTGCCTGCTTGATCGCCAACCGCTCGGGCGCGCTTTCCTGCACATAGCCTGCTCCGGACAAGGCGGCCGCCAGATCGGCTGCAACATGGCACAACGCCCCCGCCGCGGGATCGGCCGCGACCACAAAGGCCAAAGCTGCCTCGGCTGCGGCGCGCGACGGATCATGGATCGCCACCTGATGTCCCGCACGCGAAAAGACCAACGCCCAGGAAGAGCCTACGACACCACAGCCGATGATCGCGATTTTCATATTTTGATTGCCTTGCGTTGGATGTGCTTATTTGGTTTCGGCGGCAGCGGCCTTGCGCCGCCGCATGGCGGCATAGACAGACAGCGCCACCGCCAGGATCAGGATCGCGCCGTTGAACAGGTATTCGACATAGAAGGCCGCCCCCAACTGCTGCACGCCGGAAAAAGAGAACGCCAGGATCAGGATCGCCAGCAGTGTACCGCCTACGTTGACACGGCCCGGCCGGATCGACGTCGCCCCCAGAAGAGAGGCCGCAAAGGCCGGCAACAGATATTCCGGCCCCACGGACGGTGTTCCCGACCGCAGGATCGAACCCAAAAGGATCCCGGCAATGGAACACAGAACGCCCGCCACAACGAATGTCGCGCCGACCGACCGGGGCACATTCACCCCCGAAAGCTCGGCTGCGCGCGCATTCGACCCGATGAAATAAAGACCGCGCCCCGCTGGCAGCCGTTCAAGCAGGATCCACAGCGCCAAGCCCGCGACCAGCACGACCAGCGCGGGCAAGGGCACGCCCCAAATCGCCCCGGCCAAACCGGTATATCCCTCGGGCAGCGAAAATCCGGGGATTTGCATCCCGTCGGTATACCAGTTGGAGATCCCGTAAAGAAGCGATCCGATCCCCATGGTGGCGATGAAGGAATCGATCTTCAACCGCATCACCAGAAAGCCGTTGATCGCACCCACCGCCAACCCGATCCCCAGAACGATCAAAGCCGCCACCGGCCAGGACAGCCCGGCATTCACCTGCAGCCCCACCGCCAGAACCTGCGCCAGCCCGACATGATAGCCGACCGACATGTCGAACCGACCTGTGGTCAATGGCATCATCACGGCCAAGGCCAACAGCGCCGTCACCGCCTGGCTGGTCAAAAGGTTGCCGATATTCGCGCGGCTCAGATAGGTGTCGGGTCGCATCAGCCCGAACACCAACAGAACCAGCAGGAAAATCATTGCCAACCCGTAGTTTGCGGCGAAGTTGATGATCGCGCGGCGGACATCAGGTTTTTCCTGAACAGTCAGGCGATCTGCGGCTTTCTGGGCGTCTTGCATCAGGTACTTCCCGTTCCAATCATTGGCCGCTGCGGCGTGGGGGCGGCCTCGGCCCCCTGCGACGACCGCGCAACCAGGTTTTCCATCGTCAGGGCCCGGCCCGACAGTTCAGCGCCTGCCCGGCCACGGTTCACAACCACGGCCCGGTCGCAAAGAGCCGCGACCTCCTCCATGTCGGTGGACACCACGATCATCGCGACACCGGTTGCCGCCGCACGGCGCAAAATGGCATGAATTGCGAGCTTTGCGCCGATGTCGACGCCCGCTGTCGGTTCTTCCAGAATGATCAGCCGCCCACCCGTTCCCAGCCACCGTGCCAAGCACAGCTTTTGCTGGTTGCCGCCCGATAGCCAGTCGATCAGCGCAGCCTCGCGGCGAGGGCGCACGTCAAACTCATCAAGCAGGCGCCGCGTAGCGGCTCGTTCGGAGCCCGGGCGGATCCATTGCCAGATCGACCCGCCACGGATGCGCGGGTTGGCAAAGACGTTCTCGGCAAGCGTCATGCCCTGAAACGCGCTTTCGCCGGTTCGGTCCCCCGCCAACAACCGTATTCCTGCCGCGATCGCCCGGCCGATAGAGTGGCTGGTCAACGGCAGCTCTGCGCCGTCCAGACTGATGCGACCTGCATCAGCCCGACGCGCGCCAAAAATTGCGCGGCCGACTGCCTCTTGGCCACCGCCCCTAAGGCCAACAAGGCCAAGGATTTCACCCCGGTGCACATCAAAGCTGATCGGTCCGCGCCCACCAATCATCAGATCCCGCACCGACAAGGCCACGGGTGCATCGGTGACAGCCGGAGTTTCCGCCCCCGCCATCAGGTCGGCGGCCCGGCCCAGCATATGTTCGACCATCCGCGCAGGCGTGGTGGCAGCCATGTCCTCGGTGATGATGTGACGACCATCCCGAAATGCCGTCACCCGATCACACAGCCCGAACAGTTCGTTCAACCGATGCGAGACATAGATCATGCTGGTTCCCTTGTCGCGCAGCCGGCGCATTGCCTGAAACAGACGAAGCGAGTCCGCTTCGGGCAGGGCAGCAGTCGGTTCATCCAGCACCAGAACCTTGGGTGCATGGGCCAGCGTCCGCACGATCGACAGGATCGCCTTTTCAGGCGCACTCAATGTCGATACCAGCCGGTCGGGGTCCAGCGGTTCGACCTCCATCGTCTCGTAAATCTCAAAAGCCTGCCGCCGCACCGCGCGCCAATCGATCATCCCGCCCTTGCGCGGATAGCCTGCGCCAAAAGCGATGTTTTCTCCGACGCTCAGGTCATCGGCAAAGGCTGCATCCTGGTGCACAAAGGCGATTGGCAGCTTTTCGCTGCGCGGATCGACGGCACGACTGTCCAACAATATCTCGCCGCCGTCGCGTTCATAAACACCGGCCAGAATCTTGATCAGCGTCGATTTCCCCGCCCCATTCTCGCCGATCAGCGCGTGGATCTCGCCCCGGCGCAGATTGAAATCCACCCCGTCCAGCGCGATGGCACCATAGAACCGCTTGGAAAGTCCGCGGATCGACAAGAGTTCATCAGAGCCGGTCATTGCCCAGCCTTCCCTTTGAATATTCTGGCAAACCCGCCCCGATCACGACCGGGGCGGGAAAAGGTCTTAGTTGACCGCGCAGTCGGCGGTTTCACCCAACCAGATGTTGCGATAGTGGCAGGCGAAGCCGTTCGACGGGATGAACTCGTTCTTGTCGCCACCTTCGGCGTCGATGTTGTCTTTTGTCACCAGATAGACCGGTTGCACAAAGGTCGAAGGCTCCTGCCCCGCCATTGCCCGGATGATCGCATCGACCGCCTGGAACCCGAACAACGTGCTGGGCTCGGGCACCGTCGCTACTTCGTACTCGCCCTTGCGGATCAGGTCATAAGCCGAGGGCGGGCCGTCGGCCCCTACCAGCTTGATCTTCGACGGGTCGACATTGGCCGCACGCAGGGCCGCCGCTACATAGGGAAAGAAGTTGTCGCAGCAGGTGGTGCCCCACCATTCCTGACCCTGATTGGCCAGGATGCCGGAAATCACCGTGGGAATACGCTGCGTCTGGTCGGCGATGGGGATGTTCACCATGTCGACAAAGGTGCAGCCTTCGCAATTCTTGATCGGTTGTGTCGCGGCCTCGGCTTTCAGCCGGGCAATCGCAAAGCTGCTGTCCAGAAAATGCAGCTGCTTTGCGGTGCCGTTCGATTCCGCCATAACGTATGCCGCCTGCGTTTCACCGATTTCCGTGGGCCATGACCCGATATTGGCGAAAAGCTTCATCTCTGGATCCGGCCCCGGAAAGGCGCTGGAGTGAATGCCGATCACTGGAATGCCCGCGGCAATTGCCTGCGCGATCGGTCCTTGCAATGCGCTGGCATCGGCCGAGGTCACGATGGCGTCGGGCTGCGCGGCAACCGCTTGTTGCATGGCCTGAAGAGTGCTGGTTACGGCGCCACGGCCGTTCAAGACCTCGACCTTCCAGCCCAAGATCTGGGCCGCCTCTTCGACGCCCCTGCCCCAGTTCACAAAGGACACATAGGACTGGTCAGCCGAGACATAGATGATGCGATGCTCACCCGCAGGTGCCCGCGGCCCCTCGGTCGGTCCGGTCCAGTCTTTCTGGGCGCCGGTGCGCGACGCCACAATCTCTTTCGCCTCGTCCAGCGTCATCGTTGTGCGGACTTCCGGCTGCTTCCATGCGCCGAATGGCTCGGCCCGCGTTTCGGCAAAGACTGGCGCGGCAAGTCCCGTCGCACATACGACTGCAGTCAGCGCCGCTGGGGCGCCGGTCAGGTATTTCATGGTTTCCTCCCTGGAATCTCCTCCGCCAACTGGTATGACAGGTTGATAGTGATACCGTCAATCCTTTCTATTTCCGATCGGCTCGAGCAGGCGACGGTTCATTGAACCAGCCCATCCATTCGAGGGTTGGATGTTCGACGGCTTCGAAGCTGCGCCACGGGCCACGGCCGTCGCCTCTTTCGCCTCGGTCAGAACAGTGGACCGCGGCTCGGACCGGCAGGTCTTCATGTCCTCGACCGTTGCGAGCTTGCGCCACCTCGCAACAGCCTTGGGGTTGATGCCCAATTTCCCGTTCAGCGGCGCGAGCGAAGCTTGCGATCGCTGTACGCCTGCTCGAACAGCGTGCGTCGTCGTGGCGCTACAGTGATAAACTTGTCCCCTAGGCATTTTCCATTCCAATGAATGGATCGCACCATCAACCCCTGAGATCAAATACGCGAAAGCGGTCTGACCGCTTAATCAGCCAGGACGAGAGGACGCGCGCCGGGGCGCAGCGCCAGTTGCGTCGCCCCATTCAACGGCAGGTCAGGGGTGGAGCTGCGGGGGATGTCCAGCTTTACGCCCATTCCGGCCGCCGTTTCGCCGATCAGGCGCAGGCTGCTGCCTTGAAAGACTGTGCTTAGGATGCGGAACGGCGCGCCGCCGGCCGTGACGATCTGCATATCCTCCGGCCTCAGCCCAAGGGTCACCGCTGCTCCGGCGGCAAGACCCTGCGCGCCGGGTGCGGCGATTGTCAGGCCCCCGGCCTCCACCCTTCCGTCGCCGGTGGCGCGCGCGGGCATAAGATTCATCGCCCCGATGAACCCAGCGACGAACCGGGTCGCGGGGTTGTCGTAAAGCTCGGCCGGGCTTGCCATCTGCTCGATCCGGCCCGCGTTCATCACAGCGATCCGGTCGGAAATCGACAGCGCCTCGGTCTGGTCATGCGTGACCATGACAAAGGTGGTGCCCAGCCGGGCCTGAAGGTTCTTCAGCTCCACCTGCATCTGTTCGCGGAGCGAGGCATCCAGTGCCGAAAGCGGTTCGTCCAAAAGCAGCACCTTCGGCTCGCACACAATCGCGCGGGCCAGCGCAACCCGTTGCCGCTGCCCGCCCGACAAGGCCGAGACCGGGCGCGCAGCTTTGTCGGCCAGTCCGACCAGATCCAGCGCCGCGCCTACGCGCCGCCCGATTTCCGCCTCCGGCAGGCGGCGGACGGACAGGCCGAAACCGACGTTTTCGGCGACGTTCATATGCGGAAAGACGGCGTAGTCCTGAAACACCGTGTTCACCGGGCGCCGGTTCGGGGGCAGATGGCCGATGTCGGCCCTCTCCAGCAGAACCCGGCCCGCCGTCGGTTGTTCAAACCCGGCGATGACGCGCAGGGTCGTGGTCTTGCCGCAACCCGAGGGGCCGAGCAGGCTGACGAATTCGCCCCCGGCAATGTCGAGGTCGATGTCGGACAGTCCAAAAACGCCGCCGCCGAAATCCTTCGACACGCCGCGCAGGGACAAAAGTGGTTCAGCGAGCATCGGAGACCTCGGGACGGTTGGTGTTGACCCAGACGATGATGCAGCGCACCGCACCCTCGTTGCGAAACGAATGAAGAAGGGTCGAGCGGAAGGCGAAACTGTCGCCCGTCCGCAGATGATAGGGGGTGCCGTCTACGATCAGCGACACCTCGCCCGCGATCACCAGGCCGAATTCGTGGCCCTGATGGGCATAGGCCTCGACCGTGCCGCCGCCCGGCTCGATCTCGACCGTCATGCCGGTCAGCGCCGCCCCGGGGGGCGAGAGCAGCTGTTTGGCGATGCCTTCGGACCGGACCGGCAGGGCGCGGCGGTTGCCCGAGCGCACGCAATAGATGTCGTTGCCCTGCCCACCCTCGTCGATCAGTTCGCTTGCCTCGATGCCAAGGGCTGCGGCCAGTGGCCAGATGGTCCGCACCCGCAGCGAGGACACCCCCCGCTCGATCTGGCTCAGCGCGCCAAGCGACAGGCCCGCGCGTGCGGCCAGTTCGGCCAGCGACAGGCCCGCCTCCAGCCGCAGGGCGCGCAGGCGGCGACCGACGCGGATGTCGGCCTCGTTCGGGGCGACGCGCGCGGCGCCCTGTGCGGGGGGTGAATCTTCCATCCTGATCTTTTTCCGTTCTGTCATGGCCCCGCCCGCCGGGCGGGGCCAGATCACCTCAGCCGCCGGCCTTGACGCGTTCAAACATCTTGGCGAGATCGTCGTTCTGCTTCATGGGGCCGGTGAAGATCGTGGTTTTCAGCATCTCTTCGGGGTTCGCGGGCAGCTTCAGTTCGTCCAGCGTCGCCTGCGGCACATCGGCAAAGGCCGAGGCGGTCGAGGCGCCGTAGCCATAGGCCTCGATCAGGTATTTGCCCGCATCCGATTCCAGCCGCGCGTTGATGAAGTCATAGGCCTTGTCGACGTTCTTGGCGTCTTTCAGCATGACGAAGCCGCAGGTCCAGGTCAGCATCCCCTCTTTCGGGTTCATGAATTCGACCGGCACGCCCTGTTTCTTCAGCGCGACGGCCGAGGCGTTCCACGTCATCGCCGCCACCAGTTCGCCCGAGGCGAGCGACTGTTCGATCGAGGTCATGTCGGTGGTATAGGTCGTCAGCAGCGGGCGCTGTTCGCGCAGCTTGGCCGCGACCTTTTCCATCTCTTCCGGCGTCATGTCGAAGGGGTTCACGCCGGCCAGGATCGCGGCGACCAGCGGCGTGTCATGCACCGCGTCGATGGTGGCCAGACGGCCCGCATATTGCGGATCCCACAGCATGTTCCAGCTTTGCGGCGCATCAGGGGCCACGAGGTCGGTGCGGTAAAGGACCGAGGTATTGCCCCAGTCGAAGGGCACCATCCACACCTTGCCGTCGCCCGCCTGAATGTCGGGCAGGTTGCGGAACACCGGGAAGATGCTTTCCCAGTTCTTGATCTTGGACGTCTCGATCGGTTGCAGCAGACCGGCGGCGTTCCAGCGCGCGATCTTGTCATAGCAGGGGTGGGCAAGATCGGGTTTGAACCCGGCCTTTACCTTGGTGAAGGCATCGTCGTCATCGCCGAAAAAGGAAATCTCCGGTCCTTCGGGATGGGTGGCCAGATAGGCCTTGTGGAATTCGGGCAGTTCATAGCCCGACCAGGTGAAATAGGTCAGCGGCTCGTCCGCGAGGACAGGTGTGGCCATCAGCGCCAGCGTGGCGGCAAGTGCGATGCGGTGTTTCATGGGCATTCCCTCCGTGTTGTCGTTGGTGTTGTTGTGGGTCAGACCTTGCTGCGGCGGCGCAGGGCCTCGGCCAGCGCCGCAAGCACGACCGAGGTGAGAAGGATCAGGGAACCGAGCGCCATCACCACCGGCAGCGATTTCGGAAAGCGGAGCTGGCTCCAGATATAAAGCGGCAGGGTGGGGTCGGTCCCAGCCAGGAAATAGGCGACGATGAATTCGTCGAACGAAGTCAGGAACGACAGGGTGAATGCCGATCCGATGGCCGACCAGGCCAGCGGCAGGATAGCGCGGCGGAACACCACCCAGTCCGAGGCACCAAGGTCCGAGGCCACTTCGGCCATACTGCGGGGGATGGCGGCCATCCGTGCGCGGATGACGGTGACGGCGGCGGGCAAGCAGACCAGCACATGTCCCATGACGATGGCCGGGCGCGAGGGGCCGAGACCGGCAAGGTTCACAAGGATCAGCATCGCTATGCCGACGATCACGCCGGGGATCAGGATCGGCAGCCGCGCCAGCCCCGCCACCAGCCGTGACAGCACCGGGCGCGGAAATACGTCCAGATAGGCGATGGCCGTGGCCGTCAGCGTGGCGATAACGGCTGCCGTAAGGGCGGTGACCAAACTGTTCATCAACGCGCCCCGGATCGCGGGCGTGTCCAGCAGGGTGCGGTACCATTCCAGCGTCCCGCCTTTCAGGGGAAAGGCCGCCTGAATGGAATCGTTGAAGGAAAACAGCGGGATCAGCGCGACCGGCAGGTAAAGGAACAGGATATAGCCCGCGACATAGGCAGGCAGCAGGCGGTTTCCCCTCATGTCCGGCTGCCCCATCTGCGGTCGGCCTGCCGCACCAGCGCCACGGCAATCAGGATCACCAGCATGGTCGCGACGGCCAGCGCAGCGCCAAAGGGCCAGTCGTTCGCCTTGCCGAACTGCGCCTGAATCTGGTTGCCGATCATGATTGACCCCGGTCCGCCGACCAGCGAAGGGGTGACGTAATCGCCCAGCGTCGGCACGAACACCACCAGCGCCCCCCCCAGCACCCCCGGCATCGACAGGGGCAGCACGATCCGGGCGAAGACCTGCGCCCGGCTGGCGCCAAGATCCGACGACGCCTCCAGATACGACCGCGGAATGGTCTGCAGCGCGACAAAGATTGGCAAGATGGCAAAGGGCGCATAGGCATGGGCCAGCGTCACCACCACCGCCGCCGGATTGTTCAGCAGCGCGGTCGAAGGTGTATCCCACAGCCCTAGCGACATCATCGCCGAGTTCAGCACGCCGTTATAGGCCAGCACGATCTTCCACGCGAAAACCCGCAGCAGATAGCTGGTCCAGAACGGCAGGGTGACAAGGAATAGGATCAGCCCGCGCCACCGCCCAGCGTGAAAGGCCAGATACCAGGCCACAGGATATGCGGTGACGACGGTTGCCAGCGTGACCAGCCCCGCGATCCACAGGGACCGCAGCATGATCATCGCATAAAGCGGATCGGTAAAGATCGCCGTAAGGTTGGAAAGCGTCAGCGGCCCGGCCAGCATCCCGCCATCGTTGACGCGAAACGCCAGCCCCACGACGAGCAACAGCGCAAACAGCACCAGCCCGAAGGTGACGACGACCCCCGGCACCGACAGGGCAAGGCGAAAGCCCGGACCGTCCGAGAGGATAGGTTTCCGCTCCATCATACCCCCAATGCGTCGCGCAGGCGGAACGCGACGACCGCGGCGCGCACGGCGGGTTTGCGCAGGAAATGGAACGGGATGGGCCGCGCCGGAGTGACGGGATAATCCAGTTCGCCCTCGGGCCGACCCATGGCCCAGTCGGCCAGAACCCGCCCCATCGCGGTGCCAAGCGCCAGACCCCGGCCGTTATAGCCGGTGGCGGACAGGATGCCCGGCCCGTGCGGGGTGACATGCGGGTAATGGTCAGCCGTCATCGCCACGAACCCGCCCCAAGCATAGTCGAAGGGTGTGTCGCCCAGTTGCGGAAAGGTCTTGCGGCTGATCCGGCGCAGGTTGGCCATCAGCGTGGCGGTGGTCCGGTCGCTGTAATCGCCGCGACCGCCCATGATCAGGCGACCGCCTGCGTCCAGCTTGTAATAGACCATCACCCTCCGCCCGTCCGACACCGCCTGCAATCCCGGCAGGATGCTGCGGCGGATGTTGTCGGCAAGCGGCGCCGTCGCCACCTGGACCGAGCGCACGGGCACCAGCGTGCGCGCCAGCGGCGTCACCAGTCCGTCGGTATAGCCATTGGTGCAGATCAGCACCTTCAGCGCCCTGAGCCTGCCACCCGGCAGGGACAGGACATGCCCGCCCGCCTCGGCCACCAGCGACTGAACCGGGCTTTCGCCATGGATGCGCGCCCCGGCCTTTGTGGCCGCCGCGGCCAGACCCAGCGTGAAATTCAGCGGATGCAGGTTGCCGCCGCGCGGATCGAGCAGCCCGCCGATATAGGCATCCGTCCCGATCAATGCAGAAACATCCGCCTTGGACAGCACGCGCATGTCGACGCCGCGCCGCTGCCATTGAGCGGCTCGCATCTTTTGCGCGGCAAGCGAGCTTTCGTCGTGCGCGGCCTGAATCCAGCCCGGCTGCACCGCATCACAGGATATGCCGTGGCGGCGGACCAGATCCATCGCCAGATCGGGCGCAGCACCCGACAGGCGCAGCATCCGGTCGGCCATCACAGGCCCAAAGCGGTCGGTCACCGCATCGGGATCGGCCTTCAGCCCGGGATTGAGCTGCCCGCCGTTCCGCCCCGAGGCGCCCCAGCCGGGCGACCGCGCCTCGACCACCACCGGGCGCAGGCCGGCCTCAGCCAGATGCAGTGCTGCGGAAAGACCGGTGACGCCGCCGCCGACGATGGCGACATCGGCCTCGACCTCGTCCGTCAGGCGCGGAAAGTCCGTCGCGGGATTGGCCGTCGCCACCCACAGCGAATTCGCCAGAACCGGGGTTTCGACTACGATCACCGGCGAACCTTTCAAAGGGTCATGCCCGAACCGGAATTTGAAATCCCGTCTAGCCTATGTGGATTCGTGAAATAGGGTCAATATATTTCACGAATTTCAGGACGGTCAGCCAGGATTCAAGCTCGGGCATTACCAATGTCGCGACCGCGATCGGCACCTAGGCCGTCGAGCATCACCGCCGGAAGGTCTGCTTCTTCTCTACCATCGAACTCGTCAACGCGTTCGAACGGGAGAAGGCCACGGGCAAACAGCAGCGCTTCTTTTCTTGCAGGATCGACGCATAGTAGGCGTGTTCGCGCAGTCGCTGGCCGATCACAGCCTTCAGGCGTGCCGGTGCAATCTCCGGGCCGAGGCCGAGGAAAAAGCTGATCAGGTCAACGTCGAACTCGTCGCGCCCAATCGGTTTGATCGAAGTGTCAAGCGCGCCGGATCCGTGCAGGTAGACATGGAGCGAGGCCAGCAATGGATCGTCCGACCCGGACAACCAGTCCGCGACGGCCTCATAGCTGGTTCGGGCCTTCTCGAACTGGGTCTGGGTCCATTCCAGGTCCTGACAAATCTCTTCGAGGATCGTGAAGACCTGGGCACGCCGTCGAATGGCGGTATCTGTGAGAGGGTGAGAGAAGATCTGGTTCATGCTGCGCTCCGTTCGAGTTGATGCACGGGCACAAACGGCTCGGCAGGTTGGTGGAAGAAGATGGGCGCCAAGGTTGGGCTCGCGTGCCGGGCACTCGAGGCGCCAAGCCCTTTGAGCCTCAGGATCTAGCTGGTGTCATCGAGGGAAAAGAATCCGTCCGGCACGCTCGGCGAGTAGCGGTGAACAGCCTTTCGGTCGTGAGGATCGCCTGTCAGATGGCGGGCAACGCCGAGTGCACCGCGGGACTGGCCATCCATCAGGAGGAGGCTGAGGGCCTTCACCCCGAGACCGGCCTTGCCGGGGGACTCAGACAGCATGTAGACCTCATCGACACAACCTAGGCTCAGGATATGCAGATCTTGCGGAGCCCAGCCAAGCATCGAGATCGCTTCCACCGTCGCAACACCGACAGGGTTATTGCACCAGGTGCCACCCTCAAGGAGTCCGACATCATCCGCCGTCTTGTGACGGGCGAAGTAGGTCGGCGCTGCCGACGTTGCCATCGCCGCGTCGAGCGCGGGCTTCCTGTAATCCTTGGTGAGCCGCGGATGATGGGAAGTCTTGTAGATGTAGACGCTGCGCTGATCGGCATCCCAGGCCGGAATCAGCAATCGGGTTTCCGCATCACCGATGAGCCTGTCGCCAAGGACGGCGTGGAGTTCATCCCGAAGCGCAGTTGCCTCGTGTTTGGGTTTCACCCAGTGACGCAGGGCTGCGCGTGAATCCCGGGTCTTCCTTCCGAACCACCCCTTTTCTTCCGTTTGCCTGACGATTGCCGGCCCGCGGTTCTCGTAGAGGTCCAGCAGAGTTCTCGCCCGGAGTCCAAGGGCAAGGCCGATTGCAAGGATACCGCCGGTGGACGTTCCCGCGATCAGGTCGAAGTAGCGGCCGATCGGTTCATCTAGGTCGGCTTCGGTCGATAACGGGATGAAGGAGATCGCTCGGTTGGCGCAAACGCGTGAAATAATGACGCGGCGCCTGACCGGCCGCCGATCAGGGCCTCGCCATCCTCGTCGGCGGCACCGATGCGCCAGGCCAGCCAGAGCGCGATCCGGTCGGGCGAGGTCCGGTCGCCGGTTCCCCAGCCGAGCGCCGCGGCTTCCTCCTGGGCCAGTTGATCGGCCGCCTCCTGCCCCATCGCCTCGACTCGCTCGACCAGTCGGCCGAGATCGAGCGCCAGATCGGCGAGCGGCTGCACCAGCGCCGCCTCGGCCGCACGCCATTCGCCGAGGTCGAACAGTGCCTGCCGCGGCGCCTGCGGCAGCGGCGGGGCGAAAGGATCCGCTTCCCCGTCGGCGCCGGGATCGGGTCCGGGCAGGAACCAGAGCCCGTCCTCGGCGCTTTCGCAGTCATAGGGTCCCGGAGCCTCGTCTGCGGCATCCGGGTCATCATCTGTGGAGTATGGAGGACGTCGTTTCACAGGATCATTACTTGCAGATTTTGAGCGTTACCCAAGCTTCTTCCGCGCGGCTTTTCTAATTACGATAAGAACCCATTATCGCATGTTGACAGATCAGGCCCGAAAACCGCATCCACGCCCCATGAAACCTCCCGCAGAAGCCCCCTGCCCCGGCTGCAGACAGCCGGTGTCAGTGATCGCCAGGCGTTCCGGCTGCGATGGCATCGTCCCCGTCATCGAGGCCGGCCGGCGCACGATCCGCACCTCGCCGCCGTCGAGGAGCAGATACCCTACCCTGTCGCCGGGGATCAGGCCGAGCGCAATCCGCACTTTCCTGGGCAACGTGGTCTGCCCCTTCACGGTCACGGTCGATTCCTGCATGGCCTCCTCCGATGCCTGTTCTGTCCCAGCATTGCACAATACAGACGCACCCTGCCCTGGTCCGGTCGCCCCCCCGGCAACTGGCGCGACGCAGTTCGCCGACCCGTTTGCCGGCCGCACGACGGCGGTCCGTTTCCGGACCCGGGACATCGACATCATCCGTGGCGCCGGCCGTCGCCTGGGTCAGAACGGGTTTTCCAGCATGACGCCGGTCGGCCGGAAATCGTCGACATTGCCCGTCACCACGGTGGCGCCATGGGTCAGCGCCGTGGCCGCGATCATGAGATCCGCACCGCCATGGCCGATATCCTGCGACAACCGGCCCCAGACCCGCGCCTCTTCCGCGCCGAAGAGCAAAAGCCGCTCCGAGAACAACCGTACGGTCCGATCGACCCAGGCGCGCAGATCGGCGGCAAAGGCCGGATTTTGCCTTTCCTGCGCCCGGATGCCGCGTTCGATCTCGCCCAAGGTGATGACGCTGAGGAACAGCTCCCCTTCCGCCCTGCCCCGCAGCCAGGCCGCGACCTGCGGCGCACGATCCGGCCGACGGACGGCCGAGATCACATTGGTGTCCAGGAGATACATCAGAACGCCACGTCGCGCGGCCGTGCCTGCAACCGCTCGGGCTCACCGCCCGGGAAGTGCAGCAGGTGATCGGCAAAGCTTTCGCGATGGCTGGCCGCCTCGGTCACAAGCCGGTGATATTCGTCCGCCGACAGCACGACCACCGCGGGCCGACCCCGCCGCGTCACCTGTTGCGGTCGACCGGCAAGCGCGGCGGCAACCACCGCAGAAAACTGGTTCTTTGCGTCCTGCAAGGTCCACATCGTCATACCTGTCTAGCTATCTGTCTAGGAAGATAATCCGTCACCCTTCGGGGATCAAGAGATGACCAGGCCCCCCCTGCCCCACCCTGCCGGGTTCACCGGACCCGCCGGGCTTGCCGCCGCCGATATGGAGCGGCTCACCGAGCTCTTCATCCGCGGTACGCCTCCGAACACTCTGCGGGCCTGGGAGAGTGATCTCGGCTATATCAGCGCCTGGCGGCTGCGTCGTTTCGACGCCGGCCCGGTCTGGCCGGAGCGCGAGGATGTGGTACTGACCTTCGTGCTCGATCACAGCCGCGATCTGGAGCAGGCGGCGGCGGACGATCCCGCCCGGACGGCGGCCGAAGCGCTGATCGCCGGCGGGCTGCGCCGCAGCCTGGCCTGCCCTGCCCCGTCGACGCTCGACCGCCGCATCGCCTCCTGGCGCGCGTTCCATCGGATGCGCAACCTTCCGAGCCCGTTCGAAGCACCGATCCTCTGCGAGGCACGCGCCAAGGCCCGCCGCGCGGCCGACCGCGCGCCCGCCCCGAAATCCGCCCATCCGGTCACTCGCGATGTGCTCCATCGGCTGATGGAGGCCTCCGGTCCGGGAATGCGGGGCCTGCGCGACCGCGCGATCCTCTGCCTTGGCTGGGCCTCGGGCGGACGGCGGCGATCCGAGATCGTGTCGCTGAATGTCGAGGACCTCGATCTCACCGCCTTCGACAGCAGCGGCCTGATCCGGCTACTGTTGCCCGGCACCAAGACGACGACAAAGGGCGATACGCCGCGGCTGGTGCTGACGGGCGCCCCGGCGCGGGCCCTGGTCGCTTGGCTCGACGCGGCCGGGATTGCCGCCGGGCCGATCTTCCGGCGCGTCACCCGGCACGACACTGTCGGCAGGAACCGGCTCTCGGCCGCTGGCGTGGCGGAAATCCTGCGCCGGTTGTTGCGCGATGCCGGCCTGCCGACAGGCTGGGCATCGCCGCACGGGCTGCGCTCGGGCTTCCTGACCCAGGCCGCCCAGGACGGCGCACCGCTCCAGGCGGCGATGAAGCTCTCGCTGCACCGTTCGGCGCAGCAGGCGCAAAGTTACTATGCCGATGTCGAGATCGCGGAGAACCCGGCGGTAGGACTCTTCGAGGCGCGATAGGATCGTTCCACGACGCCCAGCCGCCATATCCAGAACCGGCCACCCCCTGCCCTATCCCAAGGTGCTGGCCCGCGTCCTCTCAATCAGTTCGCACAGCTGCTCCAGTTCGGCCAGGCTTTCGAAACTGACCGACAATTTTCCCCGCTGCCCGTCGCGCGAGAGGGAGATGCTTGTGGACATCCCCATGGCGGTTGAAAGGCGCTGCATCAGCTCCGCAGTCGTGCGGCCCACGTCCCGGGTCTCTTCTGGTGGGTTGGTCTTGTCTCTCTCCTCCCGCCGAGCGAGCGCCTCGACCTCACGCACCGACAGGCCTTTCTGCGCGACGACCTGCGCCAGCCCGATCGGATCCTTCGCCGTGATCAGCGCCCGGGCCTGCCCCATGGACAGCTTCTCCTCGCGCAGCATGTCCTGCACGGGTTCGGGCAAGCTCAGGAGACGGAGGAGATTGGCGATATGGCTTCGGCTCTTTGACAGTGCTTCGGCAAGTTGCTCCTGGGTATGGCCGAAGCGATCAAGCAGCTGCCGATAGGCCATAGCCTCCTCCAGCGGGTTCAGATCTTCCCGCTGGATGTTCTCGATCACCGCCACCTGCAACAGTTCGTCATCGTCGAAGTCGCGCACAACCACAGGCACCTCGGCCAGGTCTGCCAGATGCGCTGCCCGCCATCGGCGTTCGCCGGCAACGATCTCGAATGTGTCCGTTCCCGCACGCGGCCTGACGACTAGCGGCTGGATCAATCCCTTGTGCCTTAAAGACTCTGCCAGATCCGCGAGGGCTTCCCCGTCGAAATTCTTTCTCGGCTGGTTGGGGTTGGCGACGATCCGATGAATCGGCAAGGTTCGCTCGGGTGGCAGGTTGTGCTGCACGGCCTCTTGGGGCGGAGCTTCGACGGCCGCCAGTAGTGCCGAGAGGCCGCGGCCGAGGCGGCGGAGTTCAGAAGGTTCACTCATCGGCTCTGACCTTTCCTACTGGATGAACCTCGACACGGGGCAGGGTGATGATCGTCGTGGGTCACACACAGCAAAGCCCAATCTTGATGCCTAAGATTCGGCAGCCGTTTACAGCTGTAAAAGCATCAGGCACACTCGTCGCGCATGTAGTCTGATAAGTCGTCTCAAAGCACTATATACAGGAAACTTCTTGACTTAGACGGATGAATCACTGCCTCTATCCTCAAGTGGCGCAAAAAAGTCCACATTTTCGGTTTTGAGGCAACTAGATGATTCCCGTGACACCGCTCTCCGCGGACCGCCCCTCTGCACTTGCGACCGACATCTCGGCGCGCCTGACCGCCGCCATCCGCGAGCATCTCCTTGCAGCGTTCGCCCCCGACAACACCAAGAAACTGCGCGAGTTCTCTGCGCCCGAGATCGCTGAACTACTCGACGTGTCCGGTCAGTTCATGCGGAAAGTCCACGCTGACGGCGTCTTGCCGGAACCGGAGATCAACCGGGGCGGCCGCCGCTACTACTCCGGCCAGGAACTGTGGAACGCCCGCAAGATCCTCGAGAAGACTTCCCGAAAGAAGGGGCACTACCTGCCCCGTCGCAACGACGGTGAGAAGCTTCAAGTCTGGCAACTCATGAACTTCAAGGGTGGCTCAAGCAAGAGCACGACAACGATTCATCTAGCCCACTATTTCGCGCTTCATGGCTATCGCGTCCTCGTCGTCGACCTCGATCCCCAGGGGTCGCTGACCTCCATGTGTGGGATCAGCCCGGAGATCGAGTTCGATGGCCTCACGATCTACGACGCGATTCGATATGATAACCCGGTCAGCATGGCCGAGGTCGTGGTTCCGACCTACTTTCCGGGCCTGTCCATCGCCCCCGCTAGGCTAATGCTCTCCGAATTCGAGACAGAATCCGCTGTCCACTCGAATTCGGACCAGCCTTTTTTCCTTCGCATCAGAAACGCGCTTTCGCAGATAGAGCCGGACTTCGATCTAGTCCTCATGGACAGCCCGCCACAACTCGGATTCCTGACGATTTCCGGCATGGCTGCCGCGAATTCCATCATCGTTCCGCTCACACCGTCGATGCTGGACGTGTCGTCAACCGCTCAGTTCCTGGAACTCGCTGGCGCTTACATGGGAGTCATCGAGGAGGCCGGAGCAGAACTCAGATATGACCACTTCAAGTTCCTGATCACCCGAGATGAACCGACCGACGTCCCATCGCAGCAGCTAACCTCCTTCATGAGGGCACTGTTCCAAGACAGGGTGATGTCCGCGACAGCGCTGAAAAGCACGGCGATCAGCGATGCAACAATGCTCAAACAGTCGATCTACGAGGTGGTTCGATCTGAGATGACCCGCGCGACCTATGACAGAGCTAAAAGCTCCATGGACGCTGTTGGAGCAGAGGTCGAGGCAATGGTTCGGCATACTTGGGGGCGTAAGTAATGGCTCGCAAATCGCTTCGTGACATGTCCGGTATCGCGAGCACGATCGCCAGGTCGACTGGTTCCGCTACGGCGGACAAGCCGCACAAGATCACCGCCCCTGCGCTCGGCGCCCTTCAGGGCGCCCTTTCGTCTATCCGCGAGATTGATCCGAACCTGATTGACGACTGGGGTCCCGCCGACCGGTTTGAGGAGTTTACAGCTGTAAACGATGACGACGAAAGCAGCGACTTCGAGACCCTCAAACAGAGTGTCAAAGAAAGCGGGCAGCAGGTCCCTATTCTCGTCCGACGGGCCAAGTCCGATGGTCGCTACGAAGTGATCTACGGGCGGCGGCGGCTCCGCGCATGCCGCGACCTCGGGCTGAAGGTCCGCGCCAATGTACAGGACCTCGACGACGCGACCGCGCTTCTCGCCAAGGGTCTCGAGAACGCCTCTCGCCGAAACCTCTCGTTCTATGAGAAGGCCCGATTTGCCCAGGCTATCCTCGCCGTTGGTCATGACAACACTACTGTGAAGAGCGTTCTCAACCTCTCCGCAGCAGGACTTTCGCATCTCACCAAGGTAACACAAGCTATACCCGCGAAGGTGGGGGACCTTATTGGCGCCGCTCCGAAGTCCGGTCGGCCAAAATGGACAGCGCTAGCCGATCTATTTAGTGCTTCAAAGCTTTCTGAGAAGACGGCTGTCGATCTTCTCAGAACCGCAAGCTCCAAGTTGAGCTCCGACGACCGCCTCGAGCATCTGCTTCGAGAAGCATCGAAAAGAGGCGCGCGCCACGACGAGATGTCCGAGATCACGCCTGTAGACGGGGTAACGATTCGATCGGGCCGTGGATCCCTGTCGTTGTCCATCAAGCGCGGCGGTCCAAACGCCAAATTCGCCGATTGGCTCGACAGCCACCTCGTCGAACTGATCCGCAGATCCTATGCGGAGTTCCGCGACACGAACCCGCAAGGTGACGACTAACGACCGAGGCAGAGCACAAAAAGAGAAAGGAGGAAAGGCGAGCAAAACAAAACCCCCGAAGCCGAGGCTCCGAGGGCTGTCGCGCCGAAGCGCAATTCTAGACTGAACACCTGGAATCTAGCAGCCCGCGAATCGCCTAGCAAGAGGAAACGCTCTCGAGCGAACGGGTGAGGTTTGTCCGCTGAACAAACATGCAGTACATCACATCCACGGCCCTCGCGGCCGGGGCACAGGAGACTTGTGCCAACTCCGTGGAAGTTTCTCTCCCCGGCATGGGTTCGATCACCCGCCAGCCGGCCTTCCGCCCGATCTCGCGCCGCACCATCATGATCGCGGTCAACACCTGCAGCCGCGATCTCGGCCTGCGCCAGGGATCCGTCGTGGTTCTCGACGCCTTGCTGAGCTGCCTGCCCTGCCAAGGGCCGGACGGCAGCGAGGTCCCGATCACGCCGGCCACCCTGCTCACGGTCTACGCCAGCAACGAGACGCTCTGCTTCCGCGCCAAGGGCCTGACCGACCGCCAGCTCCGGCGTCACCTGGCAACGCTGGAGGAAGCGGGTCTGCTCCTTCGCCGGGACAGCGCCAATGGCAAGAGGTTCCCGGTGATGAAGGCCGGCAAGCCGGTCGGAGCCTTCGGCCTCGATCTCTCGCCCCTCTTTGCACGTTCCGGCGAGCTTCTCGCCCGCGCCCTCCGGCGCCGTGAACAGGCCGATGAACTCCGCGGGCTGCGCGCCCAGATCCTCCGTCTCCGCGCGGCCTGCCTCGAGTTGCAGCTCGACGATAGCCTCACGGCCTTCCTCGACGGGCTTCGCAATCTCGTCCGCCGCACCACGCTGACGTTGATCGAGGCCCGCGCCGCCCTCGCCCGGCTGACCACGGTCATCACCAATCGGCTACCGCCCGTGACCGTCGAGACCTCTCAGGCAATCGACTCCGAGAACACCCATCCGGGATCCCCTGATCCCGACTACGCCTCCACCATGGATGGCGCACCACCAAGCACCTCGGCTCACAGCACCTGCATCGCCCAGAACGATCCCGATGCCGTTGAATCGGCCAACGACCCCAACTTGCTTACCGACGAAACGTCCGCCTCTGACGGACAGCGTGTCCGCCACACAGATACAGAGTCTAATACAAAAAAAAGAAAGCCCAGCCGTGAGCGCTTGCCTCAGTGGTCCGATCTGACCGAGGTGAGCGCCTTTTACCCTGAGCCAGCGAGCGAACGGGAAACCGCTGTCATCGTCTTCGAGTTCGGGAAATTGCTGAGAATAAGCCAGGACCTTCTTGCCAGCGCTGCAGCCAGACTCGGCCTTTGGGAACTGCTCAGGATCGAGGACCGGATCGCCGGCAAGGTGGATTCCATTCTCAGTCCTGATGCCTACCTGCGGTCCATCCTGAGAGCGTAATCCATGAACTGCTGACCATGGTCATGCCCTTGCGTCAGGCTCCACATGCAGGACTTTCAGAACCTTACCTGTTCTGGCATTGTTCCGAGTTCCCGGAACCCTAGGGAAGCGAGATGTGCAACTTGTTTTCGCAGACGAAGAAGCCCGTCCACAAGGATGCGATGCCGGTGATCCTGACAAAGCCGGAGGAGTGGCGCGTCTGGCTGACCGCGGACACCGCCGAGGCCCTGAAGCTGCAGCGCCCCTTGTCGGACGGGCTTCTCCAAATCGTCGCGGAGGGCAGCCGTGCAGATCCTGCGTGACCGGCGCCTCTCCGGGCCGGACGATCCGCTTTATCTCCTGAAGGCCCGCGTCCATGAGGCTGAAGGGCAGGGGAGGAGAGCCTTGGCCCTCTTCCAGGCGGCCCGAACTTCCGGGCCCGTCTTCTGGATCGCGCTCGCACATGACCGGGATCGCCTTCTCCCCGGCGCGCTGCCCGAGGGTCTCGCCGAGCGGTTGCACTTCGTCGAGGTACGCAGCGAGACCGATCTTCTCTGGAGCGTCGAGGAAGCCCTGCGCGCACGGCCAGTGTCGCTTGTCGTCGCCGAGCCCGAGAAGGCGATCTCGCTGACCGCGGGCAGGCGGCTGCAGCTCGCGGCCGAGGCAGGCCAGACCACCGGCCTCTTGCTGATTCGGGAGGGCAGGGGGAGCAATGCCGCCGAGACCCGCTGGAAATGTGATCCGCTGCCCGGCCCCGCGGACTCGACTCGTCAGCGCTGGATACTTAATAAGAACAAAAAGGGAACAATCGGATTCCATGATGTGAGCTGGGATGGCGCGACGGCTGCTTTCCATCTGGTTCCCCCGGCTGGCGAGCGATGTCAGCCTGAGGGCCCGGCCCCTTGAGGGGCCTTTCGCGTTGACGCTACGCGCGTCGAACGCCGAGCATCTGCATTGCCTGAACAGCGAAGCCAGCAGGGCAGGGCTTCATCGCGGCATGCCGCTGGCCGATGCCCGCGCGGTCTGCCCGGGGCTCTCGACCCGGCCGGCCGATCTGGTCCGGGAAGCCGGCACCCTGGAGGCCCTGCGTCGATGGGCGGGGCGTTATGGTCCGCATGCCGCCCGCGACGGCTCGGACGGGCTGATCGTCGATATCTCCGGCGTTCCGCATCTCTTCGGCGGCGAGCAGGACCTGCTCGAGGATCTGACGGCGCGGCTCGACAGGGCCGGGATCGCCTCGCAATCGGCGATCGCCGGGACGAGGGGAGGGGCCTGGGCACTGGCCCGGCATGGCGGGGGGGTGATCCCGGAAGGCGGGCTGGTGGAGCGGCTCGGTAAACTGCCGGTCGCTGCCCTGCGGCTCGGGCCAGATGTCGCTGAAGGACTTGCCCGGCTGGGCCTCAACCGGATCAGTGATCTCGCGACGACGCCAAGGGCGCCGCTGGCCCGGCGCTTCGGCCATGAGCTGCTGCGCCGCCTCGACCAGGCGCTCGGCACGCAAGCCGAGCCGGTCGCCGCCGATCCCGATCCGCCGCACTTCGGGGTGCGGATGACGTTGCCCGAGCCGATCGGCCTGACCGAAGACGTGATGGGCATTCTGGATCGGCTCCTCGCCCGTCTCTGTGACCAGTTGAAGGCGGCGGGGCAGGGGGCCCGGAAACTCCGGCTGGAACTGCAGCGCGTCGACCGCTCGGCGGCCATCGTCGAGGTCGGCCTTGCCCGGCCGATGCGCGATCCTCTTCGGATCTCGGCGCTCTTCCATAAGGGCGTGGAAGATGTCGATGCCGGCTTCGGGATCGACGGGCTGCGGCTTTCGGCTATCGTGACGGAATCTTTGCCGCCAGAGCAGGTCGGCGAGGCCAGGGTTCGGCAAGAGGACGACCTGTCCGATCTGATCTCGCGTCTCGGCAACCGGCTCGGCTTCGAGGCGGTCCGCCGTTTCCTCCCGGCCGAGAGCCGGATTCCCGAGCGCAGCTTCCTCACCGCTCCGGCGGCCTATGCCGAGGCGGAAGCTTTCCCGAAGCGCCGCCGCCCGCGCCGCCCGGTCACGATCTTCCCGCCAGAGGCACTCGCTGCCGTCTCCGGCAACCCGCCGGCCCGGTTCACCTGGCGCCGGATGAGCTTCACCACCCTCCGCGCCGCCGGACCCGAGCGGATCACCCCGGAATGGTGGTTCGACGACCCCGCCTGGCGCTCCGGGGTCCGCGACTATTGGCGCGTCGAGACCCGGCGAGGGCTGCGGCTCTGGCTCTTCCGCACGCCCCAGGCCCCGGCCTGGTATGCGCAGGGGGTATTCCTATGACCGCATACGCCGAACTTTGCGTCACCACCAACTTCACCTTCCTCACCGGGGCCTCGCATCCGGAGGAACTCGTCACCCGGGCCGCCGAACTCGGTCTGGCGGCGATCGCGATCACCGACCGCAACTCGGTCGCCGGGGTGGTGCGGGCATATTCGGCGCTGAAGGAGCTGAAGCGGCTCCGGGAGGAGGAAAACGCCATGCCGGAGACCGCGCAGGAAGGACCGGTGATCCGGTCGCAGCGGGTGACCGACCATTCCAGCCGCCAGACCGTGCCGCATTTTACCGGCGGCACCGCCGGCCCCCACCTGCCCGACAGGCCTCTGCCGCGGCTGATCCCCGGCGCCCGGCTGGTGCTGACCGACAGCCCGGTCGAATGGCTGGCGCTTCCCACCGATCTTGCCGCCTGGTCCCGGCTGACCCGGCTTCTCTCGCTCGGCAAAAGGCGGGCGCCGAAGGGCCAGTGTCATCTCGGCATGGCAGACCTCGAGGAATGGGGCAGGGGGCTCGTCCTGATCGCCTTGCCGCCCGACCCGCTCGAGGACCGCAGCTTCGGGCGCGACCTGCGCCGCATTGCCGGCCGTTTCTCCGGGCATTGCTATCTCGGTGCCGCGCCCGTCTATGACGGCCAGGACCAGGAGCGGTTCGACCGGCTGGCCGAGATCTCCCAGGCGACCGGCTTGCCCAAGGTGGCGGTTGGCGAGGTGATGATGCATCGTTCCTCCCGTCGGCCGCTGGCCGATGTGCTGACCTGCATCCGCGAGCACTGCACCATCGACAGCATCGGCGAACGGCGGCTGGCCAATGGCGAGCGCAGGCTGAAGTCGGGCGAGGAGCTGGCCCGGATCTTCCACCGCTATCCCGGCGCGATCCGCCGCACGCTCGAGATCGCCGACCGTTGCGCCTTCAGCCTGGACCAGCTGCGCTATCAATATCCCGACGAGGCGCGCGACGGCGAGCTCGCCCAGGACCGGCTGGAACGGCTGGCGCGCGAGGGTCTCGCCTGGCGCTATCCGGCAGGGCCGCCGCCGAAGATCGTGGCCCGGGTCGGGAAGGAGCTGCAACTGATCCGGGAGGTGGACTACGCGCCCTATTTCCTGACCGTTCACGACATCGTCCAGTACGCCCGCTCCAAGGGCATTCTCTGCCAGGGCCGCGGTTCGGCGGCCAATTCCGTGGTCTGCTACCTTCTCGGCATCACCGAGGTGCCGCCCGAGTCGATCACCCTGATCTTCGAACGCTTCATCTCGAAGGAACGCGGCGAGCCGCCGGACATCGATGTCGACTTCGAGCATGAGCGGCGCGAGGAGGTGATCCAGTGGATCTACGAGCGCTACACCCGTGAGCGGGCGGGCCTGACCGCGGTGGTGATCCATTTCCGGTCACGGGCCGCGATCCGCGAGGTCGGCAAGGTGATGGGGCTGAGCCAGGATGTGATCGCCCGGCTTTCCGGGCAGATCTGGGGTTGGTCTTCCTCGGCGCCGGGCGAGGATCGCCTGCGCGATGCCGGCCTCAACCCGGAAGATCGCCGCGTGGCGCTGGCGGCGCAGTTGATCGGCGAGATCATCGGCTTCCCGCGCCATTTGAGCCAGCATGTCGGCGGCTTCGTCATCACCAGGGGGCGGCTCGACGAGCTCTGCCCGATCGAGAACGCCGCGATGGAGGATCGCACCGTCATCGAATGGGACAAGGACGACATCGATGCCCTCGGCCTCCTGAAGGTCGACGTGCTCGCCCTCGGCATGCTGACCGCGACCCGCAAGGCCTTCGGGCTGCTCGCCGATCATCGGCGAGAGCATCTGACGCTGGCGAATGTTCCGCCCGAGGACGTCCACGTCTATGACATGCTCTGCCGCGCCGATGCCATCGGCGTGTTTCAGGTGGAAAGCCGGGCGCAGTTGAATTTCCTGCCCCGGATGCGGCCGCGGACCTTCTACGATCTCGTCTGCGAGGTCGCCATCGTCCGGCCGGGGCCAATCCAGGGCGGCATGGTACATCCCTTCATAAATCGACGGCAAGGCCGGGAACCCGTCGAGGACCTCGGCCCGGCGATGATGGAAGTTCTTGGCCGCACCTATGGCGTGCCGCTTTTCCAGGAACAGGCGATGCAGATCGCCGTGGTCGCCGCCGGCTTCACCCCGGCTGAGGCCGACCGGCTGCGGCGGTCGCTGGCGACCTTCAAACGCATGGGCACCATCGGATCGTTCAGGGACCGTTTCATCAGCGGCATGCTGGAGCGCGGCTACGATGCCGAGTTCGCGACCCGCTGCTTTGCCCAGATCGAGGGCTTCGGCAGCTACGGCTTCCCGGAAAGCCATGCCGCCTCTTTCGCGAGGCTCGTCTACATTTCCGCTTGGCTCAAATGCCACCATCAGGCGATCTTCACCTGCGCGCTGCTGAACGCCCAGCCGATGGGCTTCTATGCGCCGGCGCAGCTGGTTCGGGATGCCCGCGATCACGGGGTCGAGGTCCGGCCGGTTTCCATCAACCATTCCGAATGGCATTGCACCATCGAGCCGCGGGCGGATGGTTCGCTCGCGCTTCGCCTGGGCTTCCGGCAGGTGAAGGGCCTGCGCGAGGAGGATGCGGACTGGATCGCCGCCGCCCGGGGCAATGGCTATCCCGATGTCGAAAGCGTCTGGCGGCGGGCCGGGGTTCGGCCCGATGTCTTGGCCCGGCTCGCGGAAGCTGATGCCTTTGCCTGCCTGGGGCTGAGCCGACGCGACGCCTTGTGGCAGGCGAAGGCGCTGCAGGCCCCGAAGCCGCTGCCGCTCTTCGGCCTCGATGGCGAGGGAGAATGCGAGCCCATGGTCGAGTTGCCCCGGATGACCCTCGGCCAGGAGGTGATCGAGGATTATCTCGCGTTGCGGCTGTCGCTCCGCGCCCATCCGCTGGAACTGCTGCGGCCGAACCTGCCGGAGAGCCTGGCCCATCATCGCCTTGCCGAGGCGAAGGGCAGGGTGACCGTCACCGGTCTTGTCATCACCCGGCAGCGGCCGGGCACGGCCTCGGGGGTGATCTTCCTCACGCTCGAGGACGAGACCGGGGTGGCCAATGTGGTGGTCTGGCGGAAGGTCTACCAGGCCTTCCGGGCGGCCGTGGTTGCCGGGCGGCTTTTGCGCGTCATCGGGCGGATCGAAAGGGACGGTCCGGTCACCCATCTGATTGCCGAGCAGGTCGAGGATCTCTCCGGACGGCTGGCGACCTTGGGGCACCAGTTGCGGATCGGCGCCGGGGCCGAGAGGGCAGGGGAGACGGTCAGGCCGGCGAGGACAGCCGGGCGGGCGCGGCATCCACGCGAGCAGGCGAAGAAGCTCTTTCCGAGCAGGGATTTCCACTGACTGGTTCGGTCCCTACGAGGCGGCGGCAGTCATGGCCGTGCCGACTTGCTCGTGTAGCCACGGCGGCGCTTTGTGTTGATCAGCTTCAGGAAAGCGATACGCGCCTCGTCATCGTGGTCGAAAGTCTCGATCATGGACCGGCCAGTTGTCCCGATCCGTCCCCAGTACCGGATGACTGACGCGCCGCCGAAGAGCGTCGGTTGCACGCCAGCCGCGTAAAACCGGCGCATGTTGCGCGCGGCGTCTACGCGTGGAGGTGAACAGGTCCATCATCATCGATCTCCATGCTGGGAATCCTGCATGGCGCACTGTCGGCGGTCCAATGACTTTGCTGAATCCGAAGCCCCGGTAAGACTCAGATCCGTGACGAATCTCTGTGCAGGCTTGGATGGGGCGCAGGAGGTGAGTTCGCCTTCCGATCCGGCCTCCCGCTTTCCCGATGCTGCGCTCTAGAGCGATGATCGCTCGGGTGTGTCTGCTCCGCGGCGCTCTGCCGATCGCCGCCGAAGGGCGAACGTAGCGGTTGCCCTTGGTCGATCGTTCTGGTCCAGTCCCAGCGACAATCTGACGGGACGGAATTCGATGACGAGCAGCACTGCCCCAGCGACGAAATGGGCTGAACCAGCGAAGGCAGGGGCCCGGCGCAGCATCCTGGCTGCGGATCTGGTGATCGAAGGCGACGTAACTTCGACCGGTCCCGTCGACGTGCAGGGGAGAGTTGCCGGGCAGGTGAAGGCGCCGGAAGTCCTGATCTCCCCGACCGGCACGATCGATGGGACTGCGCTTGCCCATGACCTTGCTGTTCAAGGCCAGATCTCGGGCGCCGTTGAAGCGCATACAGTGTCCCTTTCCGCGAGTGCCGTTATCCAGGCCGATGTTACCCATGAGCGGATCGCCATCGAATCCGGCGCAGAGATCGAGGGCCAGTTGAAGCGTTTGGCCTGAGTGGCCCAAGGCGCGCGATTCTATGCGCGCCCTACAGCCTCCGGCGTTCGGCCTTCGCAAGGTGAACCAGCCGGTAGGCAGCAATCTCGATGTCACGGCATTTGCCTGAATCCGCCCTACGCGAATGGCTCCCGAAATCCCCGAAGGTGCAGGACACATCATAGCGGTTCACTGCGACTTGCATTGCTCGCTGAGATTTCTGGCGAGCACGGAAGAGCTCATCTGACAGTTCCGTTAGGAAGGTCAGGCGGCCGACGATGGCACCCTCGGTCACTTTGTCGCGAGATGGATCAGGGTCCTTTGACCAATAGCTGGTAGCGAGATCCCTGACTTCGAACACTACGCGCTCAATCGCGGCTAAGTCAGCGTCTTGTTGGGCATCACGCTTGACTGAACGGTCAAAAAACTTTGCAAGTAGTCGCTCCCCTGCACGCGTCAAGAGAGCCGCACCTGCACCGACGAGTGCCGGTATCGCGATCTCCCAGTTCATTCAATGCCCGCGAGCGCCACCGGCACGGACAGGGGTTGCGCCACGCACGAAATCCTCGATCAAAAGGATGAAGCGGTTGAAGCCAGGCTGGGTTGCGACAAGGTGAAAGGCTGCAAGGACCTGTTCAGGTGTGAACCCGTAGTTGCGTACCAAACCCGCAAAAGCCTCATCAAGGAACGATGAAGGGTAGCCTGCAGCGCCGTCCAGCACAACATCTGCCGTCTTGCCCTGCTTGATGATGGGCAGCAAAAACTCCTCGCGGAAGGTGGTACCGTTGCCCTTCCCGTCCTCTGGATAGCGTCCACCTGGATATGGCGTGTAGTCGCGCGCGATGTTGATGCTGGTTGTCATGATTCTACTGCTTCTCGTGGGTGCCTACCGGGATTCGCCACTCGACGAGAGTACCCCCGATATGTAGCGCTTCGTCCTTCTTCTCGATGCGTCCACCGTGATGATATAGGACACTGCCGGTTCCGCTCAATATACGAACGCTTGAACCCGGTGTTGTTTCCACGGCTCTGATCACATCTTGTAGTCCTTTTCCGTGACCGCCCTGCAACGAAGTGCGGTCCATCTCGATAGCTGCCGCGATCAGATTTGAGGCGTCTTTGAGCCCTGTGGCCAGGCTGCCGAACGTTTCGGTCACCCTCGCGCGCACACGCTCCCAGCCTGACCACTTTGGCAATGTCTCGGGGATACCCACCCCTTGATCGTAAACCAAGAACTTCACACAGCCCTCGACCGGATTCCAGCTGGCCGTAGCCCACCAACCCTTGACGAGCGGAGGGAACTCATACTCGTGCTCGTCGGGGTAGGCATGGAGTTTGGCATTGTAGGCAGCCTCCACTAACGCTGGGTAAACCGTGGGATCTTGGTCAAGAATCTCTGCAACAGTGCTGAGTTGTTTCATCGTGGTCTGCAGGAACTCTTGGTCAATTTGCGTGCTGGAGAACATCTCGAGGACGGTTACCTCGCTGACAAAGGCCTCTCGTCTCATCCGCCGAGGTAGCTTTACCCTGAGTAGCTTGAAAAAACCCAGCCCAGCAAGCAGGCGGCGTACCTCAGGGTTCCAGTCGGCAATATTCCGGGCGCGGAGCCAAGGGCCGCGATGAATGCGCCAGCGATGAATTTCTGCGCCCAGGACCAGCGCTCCCGCGAGGCTGATACGCTTGATAGTGGACAGATCCAGGAAAATCTGCGGCCGCTTGCCGTCTGGCATCGTGGCAAACACCGCCCCTTTCAACTCCCTCAGACAACCGACCGTCTCGGCATAGTTTTGCGAGAAGCTGAACACTGCGGGTGGCGCAATCCGAGTTGCCAGTGCCGCAGCAACGTGCTGGGACCGGCCCTGCTTCGCGGTGGCCCGCCTAGCAAGAAGACTCAGCCGCCGCACAGCTTTTCGCCACTTTGCGAACGCGCGACGCGCTCGCCGCTGCTGCTCTGATGGCGATAGACTCTTCATGCAGAAAGATCTTCCAGGGCGCGATTTCTGACTTGGCACTAACCGCCCTTCCGGACTTGGACAAGCAGCATTGCTTCCCACGGAGCCTTGATGCTCAGCCGCGGCGATGCAGCATGGACCGAAGCAAATCCAAAAGGGCGCGCCTGGCCGCCGGGGGCATGGGGGCTATCGCCGCAAGCAACTTGCGACCTTCTGGACTCTGGGCAAAATCCTGCACTGTCGCCGATCGAGGATCTTCAAGGCCTGTACGCGTCGGCAGGTCGCGGAAGAACTCCGCTGGTGCGACTTCGTAGACGTGGGCGAGTTCATAAAGGCGCGGAGCCGGCAAGGTGCTGCTTCCTCGCTCATACTTCTGGACTTGCTGATAGCTGATGCCGAGGCGCTTCGCAACCGCCACCAGCGTCAGCCCGCGCGCCTGCCGCAGTTCCAGAAGGCGCTCTCCGATCTTCCGATTGACCAGAGTCGTCCCATCGGTTTCTGTTTCCGGGCTCGCGCCCGGATCCGCTGCTGCCATGGTTCTCTCTGGCGTGGCGATAGGAGGCCATAGCTGCGGTTCGCCCCCGCATTCGCTTCCTGGACCCAGGATCGGGGAGCGACTGTATCTCAAGTCAAGCCCGTCACCGCATGATCGGCACGCCAAGTCTGCTTGGATTTGATCATCGCGTTCAGAATGACGATGATCTTTCGCATGATAGCGACGATCGCTACCTTGGGCTTTTTGCCAGCGGCCAGCAATCGCTTGTAGATGGATTTGAGGCGAGCATTGTTGCGTGTCGCTGCGCCCATGGTGGCCATGTAGAGAACACGGCGAACGCCTGACCTGCCGCCACCAATCGCGCGATAGCCCTGCTGTTTTCCGCTATCCCGATTGATCGGTGCCACCCCGACCAGCGCTGCGGCCTGCTTGTCGGTCATGTCTCCGAGCTCGGGCAGATCGGCGATGAGTGTGCGAGCTGTCGTTGCCGCGAAGCCCGGAATGCTTTCGATGATCTCGCGGCGCCGGCGCCAGTCCTCATCCTGCTGGATCATGGCGTCGATCTCAACCTCGACCGCCGCGAGTTGCTTGTCCAGGAAAGCCAGTGTTTGTCGGATCATCTGGCTGATCCGACGCTCGCGCGACTGTTGCTGGCGGTTCAGTTCCTGATTTCGCATGTGGATGATCTGCCTCCGACGCGCGCACAAGGCTCTGAAAACCTCAGATTTCTGGTCACCGATGCGGTTCGGCTCCGGTTTCATCATCGCTCCGTATAGGCAATGAGACGGGCGTCTTGCTGATCTGTCTTGGCGCTGTGACCCGTTGCCTTGGCGAAGTCCCTGATCCAGCGCGGATTGATCCTGGCAACCGAATACTCCGCACCTTGAAGGGCGTTGAACAGCGGCGCTTCCAAGCCGCCGGTTGCCTCCATCACGATTATCTCGACCTTGGCTGAGCGCAGCCAGCGGACCAGCTTGCGGAAACCCGCAGCATTATTGTCGAAGCGTTCCTTGATGGCCGCCGGATGAAGAAAAACATCGAACCAGGCCTTGGACACGTCGATGCCGAGAATCTGGAGATCGGAGAGAGCCGGGGTTGCTGCAATGTTCAAGGTATCGTTCCTGTAATAGCTGCCCCGACTTGTCAGATGCGATCTCGAAGATCCGGCGACTGTTCGGGCTGAAGATAAAACAGGTGGGGAGCCACGCTCCCCGACGGCGTCATAGCACCAAGTTAGAAACGGTCTCCCACCTGAGCACCGACATCATTTCGCAAATCAATGTCGAATGCTACGGAGAACATACAAGTTGGAAAACCGAACTAGCCAGTCCCTGTAACCTTTAGCACCGGAGCACCTGGACATACGCCACGGGCTCCCCGACCGCATGGTCAAGGATTCCGGCGCCGGTGCAGCCGACGCCACGCTGCTAGTTCGAGGTTTCCACGCCCCGGGGACGGTGCGTGTCCGCCCCATCGGCAATGTATCGTCTTCGGGAGCGTGAGAGCAAGCCGTCCCGTCGATAGCTGCGTCCGATCAAGCCGTTGGCCATCGCCTCTCGCACACCCGGGACGATGGGGCTGGCCGGGAGGAGGGGCCGTCGACAGGGCAGGGGAGAGCCAGAGGGGAGGGGTTGGATTTATGGTGGGTTGAAACCCCGGGAGAGAGGCTCCCGGGGCCCGCCGTGGAGAAAGCTCATGAACGGGCAAGAAGTCTTGGCGCCGGCGCGGGACCGGCGGGTGGGATACAAGGTCGATGTGAGCCGCGGAGAGCGCAACGGCCGTGTGTCATCCGAATGGTTCAACCGACCGGATGATGAACGCTATCTGTCGCTCAATGACCTTTGGGCGACCGTCAAGGCGCGGTCCGAGCGCAGCAAGAGCCGCGTGGTTGAGACCGCGTCGATCCGGGTCGAGGCCCGCCGTGACAATGCCGAGCGCATGCAGCTGATGTTGCCACGGGCTGACGAACCGGCGGCGCCCACCCATTGGGCCTTCGGGCAGCTTGCCGGGATCGTCGGGGCGCCGGCTGCCTATCTGCGCCAGCTTCCCGCCCCGCTGGCGGCGATCAATCTGCAACATGGCTTGCTCTCGCATAGGGCAGAGCAGGTGAAGACCTATGAAACCGCCGACGGCCGCACCGAGCTCCGGGCGATAACCGGGCCCGATTACGGGCGCATCCATGATTGGGAACTGGTCGAGGCCGTGCAGCGCATTGCAGGCAATGGGGTCGGTGACACGCGCTGGAAGGTGCCTGGGAGCCTCGACTGGTCGACTGGCGTCTACCATCCCGATGTCGAAATCACCCGCGATACGACCACGCTCTATGCCTCGGATCGCGACGTTTTCCTCTTCCTCGTGGACGACTACAACCCGATCGAGGCGGGCAAGCTGCCGGACGGATCGCCCGATCTGTATTTCCGCGGGTTCTATTGCTGGAACAGCGAAGTCGGTGCCAAGACCCTTGGTATCGCAAGCTTTTTCCTGAGGGCGGTGTGTCAGAACAGGAATTTGTGGGGCACGGAAGATTTTCAGGAAATCACCATCCGCCACTCGAAATACGCGGCTTCCCGCTTCGCGCATGAAGCGGCGCCGGCGCTGACCCGATTTGCGGATTCCTCGCCCCGGGGTTTCATCAACGGGGTCAAGGCGGCACGGGCGCAGATTGTCGCCCGCACCGACGAGGACCGGACGGACTTCCTGCGCAAGCGCGGCTTCTCTAAAGCCGAAGCCGGCAAGATCATCGAGACCGTGCTCCGGGATGAGGGTCACCCGCCCGAGAGCATCTATGACTTTGTCCAGGGCATCACCCGCATGGCGCGCGACAGGACCCAGCAGGATGTCCGGCTGGATCTGGAAGGTCGGGCGAAGAAGCTGCTCGACCGCGTCGGCTGATCTCGCGCCGCGTAGCTGCCCGCCCAGACTTCGCACGGGCAGGTCAGCCGGGCGGGGTTTCGCATCCCGCCCGGAACCCCATTCCTTCCGCAGATTGCGGCCCGGTCGCTTTTCTCGGCCGGGCTCGCCCATGCGGTTTCTTTCCATTGAGGATCACCATGCAAACCTTTGACGAGAAGGTGGACACCGCCGTCCACGTCGCCTTCGAGGCGCTCGGCCTGTCTGTCGGGACCAACATCGAGCTGGCCTACCGGCTCAATGACTTCATCACCCAAGAATTCCAGTTCACCGTTTCGGATGACGACGAGGATGACGGTCCCGGGACCGATATCCCGGCGGGAGGGCAGGGGCATGACTGAACAGGAGCAAAACACCATTCTGGAAGCGCGCGAGATCCTCGCGCGCTACATCAACCGAAATCCGGTTCTCTCATGCTGGCAGGCGGTGCTGGACTATTGTGCGCTCGCAGTCCGCGGCGAGGACGAGCGGTTCCATGTGCTCTATCTCGACCGGAAGAACCGACTGATCTCCGACGAATGCCTGGGGATAGGTACCGTGGACCACGTTCCGGTCTATCCGCGTGAGGTGATCAAGAAGGGGCTGCAGTGTAACGCCTCCGCGCTACTCGTGGTCCACAACCGCCCGGCCGGAGATCCCGCTCCCTCGGAGGCCGACATCTCCATGACGAAGAAACTGCAGGAAGCTTGCGCGGTCTTCGACATCACGCTCCACGACCACATCATCGTTGGAGCCGGTCGTGAGGTCAGCCTGCGCGCGGCGGGAGTGTTCTGATGTACAGCCACGCTTTCGACTTCGCATTCGAGGTTGTGTCCCGCGAGCGCGATGCTTCCGACGTCACCCCGGAAATACTACGCGCCGCACTGATCAAACGCGCCAACACGCTGTCGCAGCGTGAACTCGCTGAGGCCTGCGACTGCTTCGATACCGCAGAGGTGCCCCATGACTGACCGGTCCACATTCCAGCGCCAGCTGCGCACCATCATCGCGCATTTCCGCCGCTACCCGGATCGGCCGGCGCCGACGACCAGGACCCTCGAATTCGCCTTCGAGACCAACAAGGACCATTCAGACGCCATGGCGGCCTGCCTGATGCTTACCCCGGAAATCCGCCCCGGCCTCGATCAATGGAAGGTCTTCGGACAGGAGGTCTGGACTCGCAGCCTGGAGCGTCACGAGGGCAAGATGATCGAACAGATCCTCGACGAGACCTATCCTGCGGAGGTTGCACCATGACCCTGTTCATCGTGGAAGTGGTTGCGCTGGTCTGCTGGGACGACCTCGATCCCGACGACATCGACGACGAAGGTATCTGCACGGTGGAGGGGGCGTGGTTGGTCGACGCTGAGGACGAGGAAGCGGCGCTTGACCGCTTCCACGACAGCGTGGCGATTGCCACGCTCGATGATTTCCTGATCACGGTGCGACCCCGCCGACCAGACGACAGCTTCCTGTCGGTTCGGGAAGTGCTGTGAGACCGCTGCTCAGGCCTTCAGCGCATCCTTCAATGCCTTGGCGGGCGTGAAGGTCAGCTTTTTCGCCGCGGCGATGGTCACGGTCTCGCCCGTCGCGGGATTGCGGCCTTCGCGGTCAGCTGTTTCCTTCACCTTGAATTTCCCGAAACCCGGGATCGAAGTTTCCTCACCAGCACCGGCGGCTTCTGCCACGGCTTTGAACACCGCCTCGACGGCAGATTTCGCCGGCGCCTTGGTCAGTCCCTGATCTTCGGCGATCTTGGCCGCGATATCGTTGATGGTGGTCATTCGTGTCGTCTCCAATTGTTCGGCTGTCAAAGTGTCAGATTTGGCAGATCGACGGAATCCTGCAAAACCTGGCGCGAAGGCAGCGCTCTCAGCTGGCCCCCTCGCGGACCATGGGCCGCTCTGCAGGCTCCTCCGGCTCTGGCTCGCCCGCACTTTTATCCTGGATCAGATCCATCGTCCTCTGGCAGGCCGGATCTGCGGATTGCAGAGGTTCACCGGCCCGCTCCCTCAGCTTTGCCATGCTGCTTTGGCTGGCATCACGCGGGTCCTGGATCGCAATCACGCCGACAGGACTGTGGCTTCGCGTGAACATCTCCAGCCAGGCGCCAAGGTATTCGGTTTCATCGCTGATGATCGAGCTGTCTGCCTCGAGGGCATAGACAAGGATTTGTTGTGCCGGGGAGGGTGTCGCAGAAGGTGCGAATGCGCCGATGTCATACCGAGCCATGAGCCATCGCAGGGTGATACCGGAGGCGGCTCGCAATGCATCGGGCAGATCCTCCGTACTTTCGGCCTCAACAGGCAGGCGCGCGGCATCGAGGCAGCCGCCATTGGCTGATGGTCCCGAATAGAACGCAAGCAGATAGCGCATTGTCAGCATGCCCGTTTTTTTTGTTGTCGCTGGGGTCATGGACCCGATGCTGGACTTAGGGAGGCACCCTTTCGCTGGCAAGGATGGCATGATGGGTAGTCCTCTGAAAATACTGCATGAAGCACGAACGATCGCTTCGGTGAAGCCGAAAGGCAGAGGTGAAGGGGTATCGAACGGCAGCTTTGGGCCGAGGCTGTGTCAAAACTCGACTTCATGACGACGACATAGAATGAAATTCCCTTGTCGCGCCGAACTCAGGCCATTCTGGTGTCTCGATGTAGAGACAGAAGGCACTTCGAGGAATAGCATTCTCTGGCGCAGCGCCGGAACCGAGTTTCGACACAGCCTCGGCCTATTGCCCTTAATTTCGCTTGATGAGCGGGTTGGCTGAGGCCGAACAACTACGGCGAGCTGCGCTGAGTGAAGTGGTTTTCCAAGCCATGCACAGGAAGGTGCGAACCTGCACGGGGACATTCGCTTCTTGCAGGATCGAAGTCAGACCGCGAAAGAGTTGCGCTTAATCCTCTTCCGCCGCTTCACCCTCAGGATCCCGCAGCACGATCTGGTGGTCGCTGGTGACGTAGTTGTTGGCGTGCAGTCGCGCGATGGGTTGATAGACCTCCGGGTTTACATAACGCCCCCGGGTGTCGAGGCAATCGTCACGGACATACATCTGCACCACCCGGCCCAGGATGATCGCGCGTCTGGGGTAGTCGATGATCTGCTCGACTCGGCATTCCATCGCGCAAGGGGATTCGGCGATGCGGGGGGCGGCAACCTGCACTGCGGGGGCAGCGGTCAGACCTGCAAGCGCCAGCTCGCTTTCCCCGGGCGGCAGGTCGCGGCCGGTGACCAACATGGCCTCGGCGATGGCCATCTCCACCATGTGCACCACGAACTCGCCCGAGCGGCGCAGGTTGGCGACCGTGTCCTTGGGCGAACCATCGGGACGGGGCTGCACGCCGATGATCAGGATCGGCGGCTCATGCGAGAAGACGTTGAAAAAGCTCATCGGCGCGGCATTGGGATTGCCCTCGGCGTCGATGGTGGAGACCAGCGCAATCGGACGGGGACCCACGAAGTTGGTCAGCAGGCGGTAGCGGTCATTCTCGGGCAGGCGGGTGAAGTCGAAATCCATGGTGATCCTTAACCCGTGATCGCGTGGCAGGCGATGCGGGTTCCGTTTTCGCGCAACCGCAGGACGGGGCGCGTTTCGCGGCAGACGGACGCAGCCAGCGGACAGCGCGGGTGGAAACTGCAGCCCTGCGGCAGGTTCAGCGGCGAGGGAATGTCGAAGGCGGGCGGGTTGCGGTCGCGCTGCGGGCTTTCGACATCCGGCACGGTTTCGAGGAGCTGCTTCGTGTAGGGATGGGCGGGCGCGGCGAAGAGCGCCTCGCTCGGCCCTTCTTCGACCATGCGGCCCAGATACATGACGCCCAGACGGTCGGCCATGAAGCGCACGACCGAAAGGTTGTGGCTGATGAACAGATAGGTCAGCCCCATGCGGGCCTGAAGGTCCTTCAGCAGGTTCAGGATCTGCGCCTGAACCGAGACATCCAGCGCCGAGGTCGGCTCGTCCAGCAGGAGGAGGTGTGCCTCGCCGGCAATCGCCCGGGCGATGGCGATGCGCTGGCGTTGCCCGCCCGAAAATTCATGCGGGTATTTCCCGGCATCCGACGGCGAAAGGCCGACGGTCTCCAGCAGCGCTGCCACACGGGTGTGGCGGGCCGCGGGCAATATATTCTTCGGCATGGGTTCGGCGATGCTGCGGCCGATACGCCAGCGTGCGTTCAGGCTGCCGACCGGATCCTGAAACACCATCTGGATGCGGACTGGGGCGCCCATCCGGCCGAACATCTGCACACGGCCCTGAGACGGCGTGTCGAGCCCCGCGATCAGTCTAGTCAGGGTGGATTTGCCGCAGCCGCTTTCGCCGACCACAGCGAAGGTGGTGCCCTCTTCTACCTGGAAACTGACCTCATCCACCGCGCGGACGCTGCGGCGGGGTGCGCGGGTGAGAAGGCGCTGGACCAGCGGGGCAGAGGCGTCAAAGCTGCGGCCCAGCCCCTCGACGGCGACCAGCGCGCTCATGCCGGGGCCCCCGGTCCGGTGTAGCGTCCGGCTTCGGCCACGATGCGCCCGGATTTGATCACGGCGGCGCGGGCCGGGCGGTCCACCAGAATCTGCGCGCGGTTCTCACCCCGGATCAGCACCAGCGATCCCTCGCAGCCGGGGGCCAGACCGTAGCCGGGCAGGTCCAGCAGGGCGGCGCCCCGGGTGGTGCCCATGTCAAGGCACTGGGTCAGCTCGGCCTCCGTGCGGCACCAGTTGCGGTAAGAGAACAGCCAGCAGCGGTCCAGCATGTCGCCGTCGCCATGCGGGTTCCATGTGTCGCGGATCGAATCCGAGGCGAGGGCACAGGGAACGCCCTTGGCAGCAAGGTCGAACATCGGCGGGAAGGCGATCTCGCCCGGCACGGCCGAGATGATGCCGATCTGCAGCGCGGCCAGCCGGTCAATCATCGCAGAGACGCCGGAAGCAGGGCCGTCGCCCAGGCAGAAGGCGTGGCTGACGATCACGCGGCCCTGCATCCCCAGGGCTTCTGTCCGGTCGCATATCAGGCCCATCTCATAGAGGCCGAGTTCGCCACCTTCATGCAGGTGGATGTCGATCTTGGCGCCCTTACGGTCGGCGATGGCGAAGATCGTGTCCAGATGGCCCTTGGGGTCGCCGTCGATCTTGCCCGGGTCGATGCCGCCGATGACCGAGGCGCCCTCGTCCAGCGCGGCCGCCATCAGAGCGGCGCAGCCCGGGTCGATCATCATCCCGGTCTGGGGGAAGGCCACCAGCTCCAGCCCCACGGCATCTTTCATCTTCTCCCAGGCAGCCAGAACGCCATGGAGGTTGTCAAGCTTGTAGAAGGTCGAGATGTCGATATGGCTGCGGATATGGGTGGAACCCATGGCCACACATTGCCGCATCAGCCGGCCGGCGCGATCCATAACGCTCCAGGGCAGGTTTTTGCGGATCTCCACCTCATTGTCGATCATGGCCCGCAGGCCGGCGGGCACGTTGATCGGATGCCACGGCAGACCCCACAGGATCTTGTCCAGATGGACATGCGCCTCGACGAAGGGCGGGATCGCGATGGCACCCTGGCCGTCATGCACCGGAGTGCCGGCGGGGGCGACAAGGTCCGGGCCGATGGCGGCGATCCTGCCCCCGGTGATCAGGATATCGGCAGGGGCGGCATCGTTGGGGCGGACGTTCCGGATCAGGAGGTCGGTCATGGGAAAGCCTTTCATTTCAGCCGCGGGTTCAGCACGTCACGCAGCCAGTCGCCGAACAGGTTGACGGAGAGGACGAGGAGCACAAGCGCCAGCCCCGGAAACATCGAAATCCACCATTCACCCGACAGCAGCAGATCGTTGCCCACCCGGATCAGCGCGCCCAGCGAGGGCTGGGTCGGGGGCATCCCCAGACCGAGGAAGGACAGGATCGCCTCGGTCAGGATCGCGACGCCAAGGCCAAGCGTGGCAAGGATGATGACGGGGCCCAGGGTGTTGGGCAGGATATGGGCGAAGATGATGGCGGCCACGGGCCTGCGCGACAGGCGGGCGGCGGCGGTGTAATCCTTGCCCTTCTCGACAAGGGTGGCGGCGCGGACGGTGCGGGCGAACTGAACCCAGTCGGCCACGCCGATGGCGAGGATCACGACATAGAACCGTGTCATTTCGCGCAGGTCGGGGGGCATGACGGATTTGGCGATGCCGTCGATGAAGAAGGCGATCATGATGGTGGGGAAGGACAGCTGCACATCGGCCATCCGCATGATCAGCGCATCCACCCAGCCGCCGAACCAGCCCGCAATCAGCCCCAGCGCGACCCCGATCAGGACGGACAGCAGCACCGCCGCCACGCCGACGGCGATGGAGATGCGCATGCCATAGAAGATGGTGGACAGGACATCGCGCCCCTGCTCGTCGGTGCCGAAGAGATAGGTGCTGGTCCCGCCCTCGATCCAGGCGGGCGGCAGGCGCGAGTCCATCAGGTTCAGCGTCGAGGGATCGAAGGGCGTATGCGGCGCGATAAGGGGCGCGACCAGCGCGCAGAAGAGCATGACCAGCAGCAGAGCCAGCGCGACCATGGCGGCGGGGGCCTGACGGAAGCGCCAGAGAAGGTCGCTGTCCAGCGCAGAGCGGAGGAGGATGGAGGGACGGGTCATTTGCGGCGCATCCTCGGGTCGATGAAGAGATAGATCATGTCGACGGTCAGGTTGATCAGCGCGAAGCCCAAACCCACGAAGGCCAGATAGGCCGCCATGACCGGGAAATCGGCGTATTCGATGGCCTGCAGGATCAGCAGACCCAACCCCGGCCATTGGAACACCGCCTCGCAGACGATGGCAAAGGCGATGAGCGAACCGATCTGCAGCCCCACGATGGTGATCACCGGCAGCAGCGAATTGCGCAGCGCATGGCGCAGGTGGACACTGCGGTCGGACAGGCCGCGGGCACGGGCGAATTTGATGAAGTCGGAACGCAGAACCTCCTGCATCTCGCCCTGCACCAGCCGCATGATCATCGAGATCTGGAAGACAGACAGCGTAAGGACCGGCATGATCAGCGCCTTGCGGCCGGTCTCGGTTAGCAGGCCGGTGGTCCACCAGCCGATCTGCACCGTCTCGCCCCGGCCAAAGGCGGAGAGCCAGCGCAATTCGACCGCGAAGATCAGGATCAGCAGCATCCCGATCAGGAATTGCGGGACGGAGATTCCGACGAGCGAGACCATCTGGAAGAAGCGCGAGACCCAGCCCTTGGGGCGCAAGGCACAGTAGACGCCCATGGGAATACCGATCAGCAGCGCCAGAAGCGTGGCGCAGAAGACCAGTTCCAGCGTGGCGGGCAGGCGGCTGAGGATCAGCTCGGTCACCGGCAGGCGGTTGCGGTAGGAGATTCCGAAATCGCCGGTCACGGCGCGTTCGACGAAATGCCAGAACTGCACGATCGTGGGCTGGTCAAGGCCGAGGGTCACGCGCAAGGCGTCGCGTTCCTCAAGCGTCGCGTTGACGCCCAGGATGTTGTTCACCGGATCGCCCAGGTAGTTGAAGATCCAGAAGGACAGGCCCGCCACGACCAGCATCACCAGAAGGACGCTGCCAAGACGGCGGAGAAGAAGGGTGATCATCGACTGGCTTTCGGCTTGCGGGAAGGTGGCCGGGCGACCTGTGCCGCCCGGCGAACGCCTCAGTTCATCGTGTAGTACCAGAAGCGTGTGTATTCATCGCCGGGGACGATGGCGTTGACCTTGTCGGTCATGCCCCATGTCAGGAACTGCTGGTGCAGCATGATCTTGCCCACCTCGTCCCGCTGGGTCTTCAGCACTTCGCTGATCATCTCCTGACGCTTGACGGGATCGGCTTCCAGACCGATCTCGATGATCAGCTCATCCACGCGGGCATTGGAATAGCCCTTGGGATTCCAGGCGCCCAGTTCGCCCGAGGGCGTGTGGACGGTGGCGCTGAAGACGTTATAGGGATCGATGGTGGGCAGGCCGGCCCAGCCCAGCATGTAGAAGGAATACTTGCCCGCCGGCAGCTCGGTGTCGAACTGCACGGGGGGATGCATGTTCAGCTTTGCCGTGATGCCGATCTTGCCCAGCATGCCGACAACGGCCTGGCAGATCTGTTCGTCATTGATGAAGGACCCCTGGGGGCAGTCCATGGTCAGGGTAAAGCCGTCGGCATAGCCCGCCTCGGCCAAAAGGGCTTTGGCCGCCTCTGGGTCGAAGGGGAAGCGCTGTTCCAGCGACGGGTCGTAGAAGGGCATCTGCGGGGCCAGTTGCGTGGCGACCGGGCCGGAATTCCCGCGCATGATGGACCGTTTGATGCCCTCGATGTCGATGGCCTGGGCAATCGCCTTGCGCACCTTGACGTCTTTCAGGGGATTGCCATCGACCCCGCTGCCTTCCAGCGTGTCGCTTTGCTGGTCCATGCCGAAATAGATCGTGCGCAGGTGGGGCGCGCGGACGACCTTCATGCCCGGCGTGGCCTCGATCCGGTCAAGGTCTTGCGGAGGTGCATTGCGGATGAAGTCCACCTCTCCGGACAAGAGCGCCGCGACGCGGGTCGCGTTGTTGGTGATCGGCGTATAGACGATCTCGTCCAGATTATGCTTCTTCTCGTCCCACCAGTCGGGGTTGGCTTCCAGAACCGTGCGCACGTCGGGCTGGCGGCTGACCAGACGGAAGGGGCCGGTTCCGTTCGCCTGGGTCTGCATGGCGCCACCCGCGTTCGAGGAGAGATCCAGTGGCGTGGTCGAGCCGATCTTTTCCTGAAACTCCTGATCCATGATGTACCAGCCGGCGAAGTCGTTCAGCAGCAACGCATATTTCCGCTTCAGCTTGAAATCGACCGTGTAGTCATCGACCTTCACCACCTCGGCAATCGGCTCCAGCAGGCCCGCGAAGGGCGAACCGGCATCGCCCGCGCGATGGTAAGAGAAGATTACGTCATCGGCGGTGAAGGGATTGCCGTTGTGGAAGGTCACGCCGCGGCGCAGGTGAAACCGCCATTCGGTGTCCGACAGCATCTCCCAGCTTTCGGCCAGCGCGGGTTCCAGTTTCAGATCGGCGTTCCAGCGGACAAGGCCCTCGTAGACGTTGCACAGCAGGCTGAGGGCAAAGTCGTCCCGCGCGGCATGCGGGTCCATCGAGGCGATGTCCTGCCCTTCGGCGAAACGCAGGGTATTGGCATCGGCGGTCCCGCCGAGGGCGGCCAGACCGGCGGCCAGGATCAGCGGGCGGAGGAGGTGTTTCATGGAGGCTCTCCTGTTGGGGTGACATGTTGTTCTGGGCGCCGCCCCGTTTCCGGGAAGGCGCGGGTGTTTCAGGTGGACAGCGTGCATCCGCCGTCCAGCAGGTGGCAGGCCACCCGTGCTTCCCCGACCGGCGTAGAGGCGGGGACCTCGGTGGCGCAGCGCGGCCCGGAATGGGGGCAGCGCGGATGGAAGCTGCATCCGCCAGGCCAGTGGCCCAGCCGGGGCATGGCACCGCTGATCTGCGGCAACCGCCCGGCCCGGTGGCGGATCGAGGGGATCAGGCTCATCAGCCCGGCGGTGTAGGGATGGCGCGCGGCGTGCACGACCTGCGCCACCGGCCCGATCTCGACCACACGGCCCGCATACATCACCGCCACCCGGTCGGCGATTTCGGCGATGACGCCCATGTCATGGGTCACCAGCATGATCGCCGTGCCGCGGTCCCTTGCCAGACGGCGCAGCAGCGCCAGGATCTGCGCCTGAATCGAGACATCCAGCGCCGTGGTCGGTTCATCGGCGATGATCACGTCGGGCTCGGCCGCGATGGCCAGCGCGATGACGATCCGCTGCCGCATCCCCCCCGAGAACTGGTGCGGATACTGGCCGAAGCGGTTGGCGGGATCGGCAATCCCCACCTTGGCCAGCAAAGACAGCGCGCGGGCCTTCGCCTCGGGCCGTGAAAGCGGCAGATGGGTGCGGATGGTTTCGGTCAGCTGATCGCCCACGGTCATCAAGGGGTCGAGGCTGGTCAGCGGGTCCTGAAAAATCGCCCCGATCCGCTTGCCGCGCAGGCGACGCTGGGATTCCTTCGGCAGATTGTCGATCCGCTGCCCGCCCAGCAGGATTTCGCCTTTCGAAATCCGGCCCGGGGCCTGCAGCAGCCCGATCAGGGCGCTGCCCGTCAGCGATTTCCCGGCGCCGGATTCCCCGACGACGCCAAGGATTTCCCCCCGGCCGATGGTAAAGGACACATCCTCGATCGCGGGCAGGGGACCGCGGCGCTGGTCGAAGGTGATGGAAAGGTCGCGGACCGCCAGTGCGGAGACTTCGGTCATACCGTGCGCCCTCCGCCGAACTGGCCTCTTGCGCTTGGCTGCAATCTGGGCAAATTGTTGGGAAAGATTGTATACAGAAGATTGATACCGGATTTCCGGCGATCTGCTGAAGGGCGCAGGACAGCATGGCGACCAAGGAAAAGACCGACAAGCGGCGCACGGACGAGCGGGTGCACAGCGCCATTTTCGCGGCGATCATCAACCATCAGCTGCGCCCGGCAACCCAGTTGCAAGAGGATGCGCTGGCCGCGGCCTTCGGCGTCAGCCGCACGATCATCCGCAAGGTTCTTCAGCAGCTTGCGCATGAAAAGCTGGTTGTCATCACCCCCAACAAGGGGGCCCGTGTCGCCCGGCCCACGGTCGAGGAAGCCCGTCAGGTCTTTGCCGCCCGGCACACGATCGAGCGCGAGCTTGTCAGCACCGTTGCCCGCAAAGGCGCCGCGAAGGAAATCGACCAGCTGCGCGCCATTGTCGAGGAGGAGCGGCAGGCGCAGGAAGCTGATAACAAGCGCCGCCGGGTAGAGCTTTCGGGCGACTTCCACCGCGCGCTGGCCGGGCTGGCGGGCAATGACGTGCTGGCGACCTTCCTGAGCGAGCTGGTCTCGCGGACCTCGCTGATCATCGCGCTTTACGAAAAGCCGGGGGCTGTCCCCTGCTCCTGCGAAGAGCATCAGGAGATCATTGATGCGCTGGCGCGCCGCGACGAGGTGGCGGCGATTGATCGGATGTCGCATCATCTGAGGCATATCGAATCCCAGGTGGATCTGTCGCAATCAACGGGCGGCGTCGATTTCAAGTCGCTTTTCGCCGCGGTAGAGTAGGGAGGCATAGCCCGCAAGCTTGCCCCCATAGGGTTTGGGCAACGGGTAGGCGAGATCGCCGTGTTTCGAGGTGCGCAGTCCGGTGCCGACCATCGCCTCTGCAAATTTCACCGCGACAGTCACACCGTCAATGACCGGAACCGGCAGGCGCGGGCGCAGGTAATCCAGCAGGCCCGCCATCCCGGCACATCCCAGGACGATGGAATCGCAATGATCCTCGGCCAGGGCACGGCGGCATTCGGTCAGTACGACCTCGTTCACAATGTCGTCCGGCTCCTCCAGCTCCAGCACCGGCAGATCTGTGGCCCGCACCCGGCGGCAGGCGGCGGCCATGCCGTAATTGCGCACCAGCGCCTCGGAAATGATGCGGGTGCGATCCAGCGTGGTGACGATGGAAAAGCTGGTCGAGACGAAGGTGGCGGCATGCATCGCCGCCTCGGCAATGCCGATCACCGGGCCCGCCACCAGTTCCCGCGCGGCAAGAAGGCCAGGGTCGCCGAAACAGGCGATGACATAGGCATCGGCATCCGGGTCGGCGCGGATCTCGTCGATCAGGCCCAGCACGCTGATCGCCTCGTCATAATGCCCCTCGATCGAGACGGGGCCGCTGCGGGCGGTGACCGCCTCGATCACGGTAGAGGGCGCTGCCACCTCCCGCGCGGCGGTTTCCATGCTTCGCGTCATGGCGGCGGTGGTATTGGGGTTGATCAGCTTGATGCGCATTTTTGGGGTCTGACCATCTCTCATCATTGTATACAATAATAGTTGCGAAGAAGCGCGTTTCCGTCAATGGCCTTGCTGTTCCGCGCGTCAAAGCCGGCCTGCAGCGGCATTTTGTTACAGATCACAAGGCCGAATTGGCCGCTCAAGACGGGATTTGCGGACTACACAAGGCCAGAAATCGACCGAATTTCTTCGATTCGCGGTGAATTCGGCCCCTCGCCGCACCAATCCTGCTGTTGTCCTGTGCGGACACCCCAGAAACCTGCCTATTTGATACGCACAAATGGATACAAACACATCGCATGTTTGTTTATCCTATAGTATACATTAAAATCGTCCAGTTTGAGGCTGAAGAGCACAGGCGAGAGTCCATGCAGCAGCCAATTCTTGATGTCAGCGATCTTCGCATGGGGTTCTCCACCGCCGGGGGAACCGTCGTGACGATCGATCAGGTCGGCTTCAGGCTGTACCGGGGCGAGGTGCTGGCGATTATCGGTGAATCGGGGTCCGGCAAGACCGTGACGGCCATGAGCATCGCCCGCCTGATCGCCACGCCGCCCGGGCGCTATCTTGGCGGATCGGTGCGGATCGGGGGCGAGGACATTCTGACCCTAGACGAGGCCGCGATGGAAGAGGTGCGCGGCAGCCGGATCGGCACGATCTTCCAGAACCCGCGTGCCTCGCTGGACCCGTCCTTCACCGTGGGCGCGCAGCTGGCCGAGACATTGCGGCGCCATGACCCGGCGCTCGGGCGCCGCGAGGCCCGGGCACAGGCGTTGGACGCCCTGCGGCAGGTTGGCTTCCCCGATGCCGAGCGGGTCGTCGCCAGCTATCCCCATCAGCTTTCGGGCGGCATGTGCCAGCGGATCGCGCTGGCGATGACGCTGGCCTGCAAGCCGGAACTGCTGATTGCAGACGAACCGACCACTGCGCTGGACGTGGGTGTTCAGGCCCGCATCCTGATGCTACTCAAGCGGCTGGGGCGCGAGACGGGGCTGCCGATCATCCTGATCACCCATGATATCGGCGTGGTCGCGGCCATGGCGACGCGCGTGCTGGTCATGTATGGCGGCCATATGCAGGAGACGGCTCTCGCCGAGGACCTGCTGGACGCCCCCCTTCACCCTTATACACGTGCGCTGATCGCCGCGCTGCCGGATGCCGACGCCCCGGTGGAGACACTGTCCTTCATCGAAGGCGAGCCGCCGAATCTGGCCGATCCGCCCCCGGGCTGCCGCTTCGCGCCCCGCTGCCCGCAGGCCATGGCGATCTGTCATGCCAGCCTGCCCGAGTGGCGTGAGGTCACCCCCGGCCGCTCGGTCCGCTGTCATCTGGCGTGAGGGCGCAATGGAAAACCTGATCGAAATCCGCAGCCTGTCCAAGACCTTCCGCAGTCGCCGGGGCAACCCGTTCCACCGCAAAGTGGTAGAGACCAAGGCCGTCTCCGATATCAGCATCGATATCCGCAAGGGCGAGATCCTGGGCTGCGTAGGCGGTTCCGGCTCGGGCAAGTCCACCTTGGGCCGGATGATCCTGCGCCTGATCGAGGCGGATGACGGCACGATCACCTATGCCGGCCGCGACCTGCGCAGCTTGCGCGGCGAGGAGCTGCGCCAGCATCGCCGCCGGGCGCAGATCGTGTTCCAGGACCCGCTGCAATCGCTGAACCCGCGCCGCACCGTGGCAGAGAATGTCGCCCGTCCGCTGCTGAATTTCGGCACCTCGCGCGCCGCCGCCGCCCGGAGGGTGGATGAGCTTCTGGAGATGGTCGGCCTCGACCCCCGGCAATCGCACCGCTATCCGCATGAATTCTCGGGCGGGCAATGCCAGCGCATCGCCATCGCCCGGGCGCTGGCGCTGGAGCCGGAATTCCTGTTCCTGGACGAGCCGGTCTCGGCCCTCGACGTATCGATTCAGGCGCAGATCCTGAACCTGCTGAAGCGGTTGCGGGCGGAACTGAACCTCACCTTCCTCTTCGTCTCGCATGACCTGAAGATCGTCCGGCAGTTCTGCGACCGCACCATGGTGATGTATCGCGGCCGCCTGCTGGAGACCGGCGGCAGCGATGAGGTCTATCGCCAGCCGCTGCATCCCTTCACCCGGGATTTCCTGGGCACGGTGCTGCACGCAAAGCGCAGCGACGCCTGGGAGAAGGCGGCAGAGCGGGCCGAGGATCTGGAGGGCCGGATGCCCGAAATCTCCTCCGCCCATTGCGTCTATGCCGCCAACTGCACCGCCCGGTTTGAGCCGTGTGTCCGCGCAGCCCCGCCGCTGTTCCGGCAGTGCGAACGCCGCGTCGCCTGTTTCCACCACGACCCGCGGTCCGCCGCGCAACAAGACAAAACCCCAACAGGAGTTTCCGCATGACCCGTCTTTCCCGATCCCTGCGCCTGTTCCTTCAGGGAACAGCCCTTTCCCTTGCCCTGACCGCCGCCCCTGCCCTGGCCGAAACCACCCTCGTCGTCGCCGTCGAGGCCGATTTCAGCCGGATGGACCCCCATGCCTCGCGCACCTGGAACACCTTCAAGGTGATCCGCCACATCTTTGAAAGCTTCGTCGAGGAAGATCTGACCAAGGGCGGCGATGCTGTCCCCGAGATCGTCCCCGCGCTCGCCGAAAGCTGGGACGTGTCCGAGGATGGCAAGTCTTACACCTTCCATCTGCGGAAGGGCGTGACGTTCCACGATGGAACGCCATGGAACGCCGAGGCGGCGAAGTTCAACATGGACCGCATGACGAACCCGGAATTCGAGTTCTTCGTGCCCTCGGCCCCCGGCCTGCTCAGCTGGGTCTGGATGGACCTTGAAAGCTATGAGGTGGTCGATGAATACACCTTTCGCATCAACTTGAAGCAGCCGAATGCCGAATTCCTGCGGCGGATGGCGGCGGGGGGCTCCGGCTCGCCGCGCATGGTCTCGCCCGAGGCGGTGAAGACCTACGGCAATGACGGCATCGAAGAGCATCCCATCGGCACGGGCCCGTTCAAGTTCGTGGAACGCGTGGTGGGCGACCGCGTGGTGATCGAGAAGAACGAGGCCTACTGGAACCCCGACCGGATGCCCAAATCCGACAAGATCATCCTGCGCGGCATCCCCGAGGTCGCGACCCGCGAACTGGCCCTGATGAGCGGAGAGGTCGACATCATCGGCACCCCCTCGCCGGATTCGATCGAGATGCTGCAGGCCCAGGGGGCGAAGATCGTCACCGGCAAATCGCCGATGTTCTATGTGATGTGGGTCAACATGAAGGATCCGCATTTCAAGGATGTACGGGTGCGTCAGGCGATGTGCATGGCGATCAACCGCGAGGATATGGCCAAATTCCAGCGCAAGGGCTTTGCCGTGCCGACCTGGGGCATCCTGAACCCCGGCGGGCCGGGCTATGATCCGGCCTTCAAGGATTGCGAATACGATCCCGAAGGCGCCAAGGCCCTGCTGGCCGAGGCGGGCTATCCGGACGGGTTTGACACGCGGATGGACTGGACCTTCGGCGGCGGCTCGGACGTGAACACCCGCGGCGATGCGGAATGGCTGCAGCGCGACTTTGCGGCAGTGGGCATCCGCGCCTCGATCGAGATGTTCGACAACAACACTTTCTGGGACATGATGACCGCCGGGATGCGCGAGGGCACCGGCCTGACTTCGGCCTCCTGGGGGGAAAGCACCTTCGCCTGGCTGGACCAGCTGGTGACGACGACCGCCCTGCCGCAGAACTGCTGCAACTCGGGCTATTACGACAATCCCGAGATGGACCGCCTGCTGTCCGAAGCCCGGGCCAGCGCCACGCAGGAGGATCTGGACGCCAAGCTGCATGAGCTGCGCGACATCGTCGCGAAGGACATGGCCTTCACCAGCTATTATGCGGCGAACTCGGTCTATGCCGTGGGACCCACGGTGACCGGCTTCGTCCTGGCCCCGCAGCACTGGATCGACCTGACCACGGTCACCAAGGAATAAGCCCTTCGCCTGCCCCGGTTCGCCGGGGTGGGCCTTTTCCGGCCCGGGATTCGCCCATGACCCTGCTTCTTTTCGCGCTTGGCCGCCTTTTGTCGGCCATCCCCGTGCTGATCGGAGTGACCATCGTGGTCTTTCTTTCGGTGCAGCTTGTGCCCGGCGATATCGCCCTGTCGATTCTGGGCCGCATGGCCACGCAGGAGCAGCTTGCCGCCCTGCGTGAGGAGATGGGGCTGAACCAGCCCGTAGCCGTGCAATACATCCGCTGGTTCGGGGCGCTGCTGCAGGGGGATATCGGCACCTCTCTGGCGCAGCAGTTGCCGGTTGCCACGATCCTGCTGCCGAAGATCGGCAATTCGCTGATCCTGATGGCGGGCAGTCTGGTGATGGTGCTGGTCACCGGCCTGTTGCTGGCCGGGGTCTCGGCGCCCCGCTTCCGCAGCCTGACCGACAGGGCGGTGGTGGCCCTGACGCTGATCCTTGCCAGTCTGCCGGTCTTCTGGCTGGGGATCGTGCTCCTGTATTTCCTGGGCTTCAAATGGAAGCTATTCCCGATCTCGGGCATGTACAACGTGGTCCGTCCCGGCGGCCTGTCGGATCTCCTGCACCACCTGATCCTGCCTGCCGCTGTCACTGCCGCCTCCTCGATCGCCATCGTGGCGCGGGTGACCCGGTCACGGATGCTGGATGTGCTGGCCCAGCCCTACATCCTTGCGGCCAGGGCGCGTGGGCTGCGGCGCCGGCAGATCGTGCTGCGCCACGCCATCCGCAACACCCTGCCGACGTTCGCCAGCATTGGCGGGTTGCAGATTGGCGGCCTGTTCGGCGGCGTGGTTTTCACCGAGATCATCTTCAACTGGCCCGGCGTCGGCCTGCAGCTGTATGATGCGATCCTTGCCCGCGACATCCCGATGATCCAGGGCTGCGTGCTGGTCGTCGCCGCGGTCTTCGTGCTGGGCAACCTGATTTCCGACATTGCGGTCTTCGCCCTTGATCCCAGAAAGGACCAGGCATGACCTCCCTTCCCCTGCGTCGCGACCGCCCCAGGTCGAACCTGTATTTCGTCTGGCGCGGAGTGCTGGGCGATCCCGTGGCGCGATGTTCGGCGGCGGTGATCGCGGTCATGCTGTTGGCGGCCCTGCTGGCCGACTGGATCGCCCCCTGGCCCCCGAATGCCGCCAATCCGGAGCTGCGGCTGATGCCGCCCGGAACGCCGGGTCATCTCCTTGGCCTTGACAACCAGGGGCGGGACATCCTGTCGCGCCTGATCCATGGCGCCCGGCTGACTCTGCTGTGCGGGATCATCCCGGTTCTGATCGGAGCCGCCATCTCGGTCCCGCTGGGCCTGCTGGGCGCGTGGTATCGCGGTCTTGGCGCGGTGATCATGCGGCTGATGGATGTGCTTTTCGCCTTCCCCATGGCGCTGCTGGCGATCCTACTGGCCGCGCTGATGGGGCCCGGCATCGGCAACATGATGATCGCGCTGGTCGTGACCCTGATCCCCTACAACACCCGCGTCGTCTATGCCGCCGCATGTCTGGAGCGCGATCAGGCCTATGTCGAGGCGGCCAAGGCCATGGCCACGCCGGACCTGAAGATCCTGTTCGTCGAGATGCTGCCTAATGTCGTCGCCGCCTCGGTCGTCTATTCCTGTACGATCATCGGGTCTGTGGTGATCACCGCGGCGGGCCTGTCCTTTCTGGGCCTTGGCGTGCAGCCGCCCACCCCCGAATGGGGCATCATGACCAGCGAGGGGCGCAGCTATATCTTCAATGCTCCGCATATCGCCGCGGTGCCGGGCCTCGCGATCACCGTGCTGGTGATGGCCTTTAACCTCTTGGGCGACAGTCTGCGGGATTCGTTGGATCCCCGCACCCGCCTCAGCCTCATTCGTCCCCGAAAGGGAACCTGACATGACCGCCCCTCTGCGCCCGACCGTCATCCGCAACGCCACCGTCCTGACGCTGGACGACAGCGACCGCCTTCACCCCCGTGCCGATGTGGTGATCGAAGGCGGGCTGATCCGGGCGGTTGGCCCCGGTGCCGCCGCCAGCGCCCCACCCGGTGCCGAGGTGATCCAGGGTGAGGGTCATCTGGTGATCCCCGGTCTGGTCAACGGCCATTTCCACTCGCCCGGAAACTTCATGAAGGGCGCGCTGGAGAACTGGCCGCTGGAACTGTTCATGCTGTTCGAGGTGCCCCCCCTGATGGACCGCGTGGCCAGCCCGCGCTTTGCTTATGTGCGCACCATGCTGGGCATCATCGAGATGCTGAAGCAGGGCGTCACCGCGGTGCATGACGATTGCTTCTTCGTGCCGGTGGTGACCGAGGGCGAAGTGGATGCCGTGCTGCAGGCCTATGCCGATGCGGGGATGCGCGCCACGGTGACGCTGGATCAGCCCAACGTGGCCGAGACCGCGAAATACCCGTTCCTTGCCGAGATCCTGCCAGCCCCGCTGCGCGCCCGGATGGAAGCGGCCCCGCGGATGACGGACCGGCAGCTTCTGGATCATTACGCTGCCTATATCGACCGATGGCATGGCAAGGCCGGGGGGCGTCTGCGGGCCGCGGTCTCCTGCTCGGCTCCGCAGCGGGTGACGCCGGAATATTTCCGCGCGCTTGGGGATATCGCGCGTCAGATGGATATCCCCTATGACATGCACATTCTGGAAACCCGTCTCCAACGCGTCCTCGGGCAGGAAAACTACGGTCGATCGCTGGTCCGCTACGCCCATGACATGGGGGTGCTGAACGAGCAGGCCATGGTGATCCATGCGATCTGGATTGATGACGAGGACATCCGCCTGATCGCTGACAGCGGCGCCTCGGTCGCGCATAACCCGGTGTCCAACCTGAAGATCGGCAGCGGCATCATGCGCTGGCGGCACCTGCGCGAGGCGGGGATCAATGTCTGTCTTGGCAATGACGAAGCGAATACCGATGACGGCATCAACCTCTGGACCGTCGGCAAGGTAGCAGGCCTGATGCACAACGTGACCGACCCCGAATTCCGCAACTGGATCACGCCGCGAGAGATTCTCGGCGGGCTGACCCATGCCGGCGCGCGTGCGATGCGGCTGCCGGTGCCGACGGGCCGGATCGCGCAGGGCTGGCAGGCGGATCTGACGATCCTGGACCTCTCCACCCTGCCCTTCACGCCGCTGAACGACATCCGCCGCCAACTGATCTATTGCGAGACCGGCGGCTCGGTCCGGACGGTGTTGGTGGGCGGCGAGGTGGTGGTCAGCAACGGGCGGCTTACCCGCGTGGATGAAGACGCGCTTCTGGCCGAGGCCCGGGAATGCGCCGCCGAATTCGCCGAATACATGGCCCGCTGCTCCAGCGCGGCCGAGGAACTCGCCCCCCATTACCGCGCCATGTATGACCGCGCGCTGGCCACTCCGGTCGGCATGGACCGCTGGGCACGGCCCGATTTCGGCAAAGGAGAAGCCTTGCAATGACGACGACCCGCGTCCGTGCCCGTTATGTGATCGCCTGGGACGGCACCTCGCACCGCACCTTGGAGAACGGCGAGGTCGTCTATCGCGGCGACAGCATCATTTTCGTCGGCCGCGGCTATGGCGGGCCGGTGGATGCCGAAATCGACGGCGGCAATGCCGTCCTCGGCCCCGGCTTCATCGACATGAACGCGCTGGCCGATCTGGACACCACCGTCCTTGCCTTCGACAATCAGCCCGACTGGGCCAAGGGCCGCACCTGGCCCGAGGATTACCTTTCCTCCGGCCCCATCGAGATGTATTCCGGGGAAGAGCAGACCTTCACGAAGAAATATGCCTTTGCCCAGCTGATCCGCAACGGGATCACCACGGCCCTGCCCATCACCTCGATGTTCTACCGCAAATGGGCCGAGACCTATGACGAATTCGCCCGCGCCGCCGACTCTGCGGCAGAGCTGGGGCTGCGCGCCTATCTTGGCCCCTGCTACATGACCGGAGTCGAGGTCGTGCGCGGGGATTGCAGCTTCTATACCCATTGGGATGAAGAACGCGGGCTGAAAGGCCTTGCAGATGCCGAACGCTATATCCGCGCTTACGATGGCGCCCATGACGGGCTGATCCGCGGCGGCCTTTTCCCCGACCGGATCGAGAATTGCACGCCCAAGCTGCTCCGCCGTTCTGCCGCGATCTCGGCGGAGCTTGGCGTCCCGGTGAAGCTGCATTGCGCCCAAAGCATGGATGAGTTCGACGCTCTGGTCGCCCGGTATGACATGACGCCGGTCGAGTGGCTGAAATCGTTGGATTTCCTAAGCTCGCGCGCCCTGCTGCCGCATGGGGTGTTCCTGACGGGCCACAGCCGGGTGCAGCGCAAGGGGGATGATGTCGGGTTGCTGAGGGAGTCGGGCGCAACGCTGGTGCATTGCCCGCTGGTCGGCTCGCGCTACGGGGTGACCATGGAAAGCTTTGCCCGGCTGAGGCAGGCGGGAATCCGCATCGGTCTGGGCACTGATACCTTCCCGCCGGACATGGTGGAAAACATGCGGATCGGCATCAGTCTCTGCCGGGTGACCGACCATTCCGTTACCGCCGCCTCGGCTGCCGATTTTTACGATGCGGCAACCGTAGACGCCGCCGACGCGCTTGGTCGCCCCGATCTGGGGCGTCTGGCCGTGGGGGTGAAGGCGGATATGACGCTGTTCGACCTGTCGGATTTTGCCATAGGCCAGGTCATCGACCCGATCCAGACCATGGTGCTGTCCGGCACGGGCCGCGACTTCCGTACCGTGATCATCAACGGGCGTGTGGTGATGCGGGACCGCCAGTTGCCGGGGGTGGATCTGGAGGAGTGGAACACCCGCGCGCAGGCGCAGTTCGACGGGCTGATCGCGAAATATCCAATGCGCACGCTGCATCACCCGCCGGTGGAGCAGATTTTCAAGCCCAGCTACGCAGAGTTAGGAGAGGCGGCCGAAGTACTAGGCAATTGACCCGTGACGCATCATTCCGACAATCGGCCGCATCAACAGGGAAAGTTGGTTTGTGCAGAGCTTCACATTGAAGTGACATCACGCCGAAAGATCGCTGCATGGCGCGGCGAACGGCGGTTTTGGGGAATGCCGCCCCGCAGCGCATGGGAAAGTCGGATGTCCGGTATGGGCCGTGCTTTCCCATGCGCCCGCAAGGGCTGCTGAATGCTGCGGTCTGTACGAGTGTCTCTGATGGGTCCTGAGCGACATCACCCGCCGAGCCTGTTTCGCCGACCGACGGCGTTGGGTCCGTCGCGCAGAGTCGTTTCTGATGCGCTCTCCATAGTGCAGTCGTCGATTTTTTTTGCTGATCATAGGTGCTTCGCGCAGTGGCATCGATCTCCGAAGCGGTCGGCAAGGCAGGAGCAAGGTCGTCTGGGGCGGGGCGAGGATGCAGCGCTTTGCGGCCAACAGCCTGCAGGATTGGCGGCGGCGCGATGACGGGAAGGGAGAGAGAAAGAGGGGGGGAGGGGGATCTGCGGCGGGTCAGGATCGGGAGAGAGGTTCCCGGCGCCCGTCGTGGAGATGACAGATGGCCAAACCCGTTCAGAAGATCACCCTCTCGCGCTCGCGCGACATCCCCTTCGACAAGCTGGTGCTCAGCCAGTCGAACGTCCGCAAGATCAAGGCGGACATTTCCATTGAGGAACTCGCCGAAGACATCGCCCGGCGTGGCTTGCTCCAAAGTCTCAACGTGCGCCCGGTCCTCGATGCCGAAGGCGCGGAGACCGGCATGTTCGATGTGCCCGCCGGTGGCCGCCGCTTCCAAGCACTGACCCTGCTGGTGAAGCAGAAACGTCTGGCGAAGAACACGCCGATCCCCTGCATCCTGCGCGAGGGCGACAGCGACATTCTTCCCGAGGACGACTCGCTGGCTGAGAACACGCAGCGTGCGGCGCTCCATCCGCTCGACCAGTTCCGCGCCTTCCAGGCCCTGCGCGAAAAAGGTCAGACCGAGGATCAGATCGCTGCGGCCTTCTTCGTGCCGGCTTCGGTGGTGAAACAGCGCCTGAAGCTGGTCACCGTCGCGCCCGAGCTGCTTGACACCTATGCCGCCGACCAGATGGCCCTCGAGCAACTCATGGCGTTCACGGTGTCCTCGGACCATGAGCGCCAGATCCAGGTCTGGAACGCGGTGAAAGATTCCTGGCAGCGCGAACCGCATAATATCCGGCGCAAGCTGACCGAGACTGCGGTGCGTTGCCATGATCGCCGGGTGCGTTTCATCGGGATCGAGGCCTATGAACTGGCCGGGGGCACCCGCACCCGTGACCTGTTCGAAGACGACAATGGTGGCTGGATCGACGATGTCGGCCTGCTCGACCGGTTGGTCGGCGAGAAGCTGAAGGTCGAGGCAGAAGCCATCGCCTCCGAGGGCTGGAAATGGGTCAAGGCGGATGTCGGCTTTGAATATGGCCATACGTTCAGCTTCCGGCGGGCCGCTGCCATCCCGGCGGAGTTGAGCGACGAGGACCGGGCCACCCGCGAGGCGCTGCGCAGCGAGTTCGATGATCTCGAAATCGAATATGCCGAAGTGGAGGAATACCCTGACGAGGTGGCTGCGCGTCTCGGCGAAATCGACGCGGCGCTCGATGGCTATGAAAACCTTCCCGCAACCTATAATCCCGCCGATATCCGCCGGGCCGGGGTGTTCATCAGCATCGCGAATGATGGGACACTGGATATCCAGCGGGGCTATATCCACCCTGAGGACGACGTTGCCGATGTCGACGAGGCTGAAGGCAGCGATGCCGGCGACATGCCCGACTATGGCGATGATCGGGACTATGCCGGTGACCGCGATGACCGGGTTGCCGCTTCCGTGGTCACTGTCAGCCCCAACGCCGCTGAGCCGGAGGAGGATGAGGGCGAGGTGATCAAACCGCTGCCGGATCGCCTGCTCTCGGAACTCACGGCCTATCGGACGGTGGCCTTGCAGGATGCGCTCGCCCGCAATCCCGCGGTGGCGCTGACCGCGCTCCTGCACAAGCTGGTCTGCGATCTCTTCCGGACGATGCCGGCCAAAGCGATCGAGGCCTCGGTGCGGGCGGTCCATCCCGCCACCCAGCCGGATGACCTGAAGTCCTTTCCGCCGGCGCTGTCGATTGCAGACCGGCACAAGGCCTGGCAACAGGACATCCCGCAGGGGGATGACGATGCGCTCTGGACCTGGATCGGCGGGCTCGACAACGGCTCCAGGCTGGCGCTGCTCGCGCATTGCGTCTCCTTTGGCGTGAACGCATTGCACGAAAAGCCCAACCCCTATAGCGGCTATGGCGTGTCGGAGCATGGGCTGAGGCAACGGATGGCCGAGGCGGATCGGCTGTCCCTCGCCACCGGCCTCGATATGTTCGAAGCCGGCTGGGAACCCACCGTCGATAATTACCTCGGCCGGGTCACCAAACCGCGCATTCTCGAAGCGGTTCGCGAGGCAAAGGGCGAAGGCGCTGCCCAGATGATCGACCACCTGAAGAAAGACGACATGGCCACCGAGGCCGCACGCCTGCTTCAGGGCACCGGCTGGCTGCCCGAGATCTTCAGGGTCGAAGGCGCCGAGGACGCGGCCGAGCCGGTCCCGGATTTCGAGATCGTGGGGGCCGAAGATCTGCCCGCCTTCCTGGCCGATGATGCGGTGGAACCGGAGGTTGCGGCTGAAGAGGTCAGAACCGAGGAGCTGGTCGCGGCGGAATGATCCCCTCGGGGGCGGTGCCGAATGCCGCCCCCGCTTCTCCCTTTCCCATCAGCCTGCGGCCCGGTCTTGCCGGGTCGCGCTTCATCATGGAGTTTCTCATGTCTGCACAGCAGATTTTCGCAACGGCGCCCCTGGGTTCGCTTGTCCGCTACGGTGACGGGGCGCCTCGGCCGCCGGCCAGGTTCACCAAGAAAATGGCCAACTGGCAGCGCAACAACGGTGTCGGCCGTCTGGTCGCAAAGACGCCCGAGCGTTCTTCCGGTGACGGCGGTTCTCTCTTCCCGGCCTCGATCACGCTGCACGAGGGCGATTACTCCTCCGCCGGGGTGATCCTCATCGTGGTGCATCGCACCTATTCGGTCACCTCCGATCTGCAGTTCGAAATCGTCGAGACGCCCCGCCCGGGGATGGTCCGGATATTCCAGACTTTCCGGGACAAGTTGGAGCTTCTGCATCTGGCGGAGGATCGCGAGGCGGCCGAGCTCTGGCTTTCGAAAAACCTGCATTCGGATGCACGGATCGAGGTCGTTGGCGACGAGACGCCACCCGAGGCCGCCGCCATGGCCGTCGCGGCCTGAGGGCGGTTCTGCCGTCAAATACCTACCCGCCTGTCGTTCCGGCAGGCGGGTATTTTCGTTTTCCCTGCGTTTGGCCCGAACAGAGGAAGAGGTGGGGAGAGGGCTGGCGCCGGGATTGAAGCGCGGGAGAGAGGCTCCCGCCAACCCGGCCGGGAGTTCCTGACATGACCCTTGCCTTCGATCCCACGAAAACCGCTCTTCCGCCGCGCCGCGTCAGAGGCGAGATCGCCACTATCCTCGCGCAGCCGTTGCTCATCACCTGCGTGGGCGAGGTCGAATACACCGAGGACGATCCCGCCCTCGGAACCTGGTGGCAGCAGCAGACCGTGACGCTCGGTCGCTGTGCCTCCATCGCCGAGGCGATCACCTTTGTCACCCTCGCCGTCGCGAGCGGGGATTTCCAGCTCGATAACGATGAGGCCCTGGGCTTCTGGCCGAGCCTGTTCGTCATCCTCGATCGCGACAAGCACTTGGTTCTCGCGGGCGAGGTCTGGGGTTCCGGGATGCGCTGGTGCGATCCCGTCTCCAGCAATGCTGAGGCGCGTCGGGTCGTTGAAGCCGCCAGCCGGATCCGGGCCGAGGCGAGCTATGAGGCGGGATGGGACAATCACAGCACCGCGAAAGGCCTGCGCCACAAGGCCTCTGTGCTGGAGGGTCGGCTGGTCGACGCGGCCTGGCGTGAAGAGGTGCGTCGCTCCCTGAAGGAGTTGGTCTGATGCCTGGGACAATTCGAGACAGTTCCGAGCGCCTGGTCTCATCGGTGGACGAAGCGCCGGATGCGCCGATCCGTCTGCGCAAGTTTGCCGATCTCAGCACGGCGCATCTGACCGAAGAGCTGTCGAACTGGCTCGAGGCGGAGTGCAGCCGACGGGCAGACGGGCATGCGACCGAAGGGATGCCGTCGGTCTGGAACCTCGGGACCGGCTTCTTCATCTGGATCCCGGACCCGGATTTCGAACATCCCGACTTCGAGCGAGTGGTCGACCCGGTGCTGAAGCACATCCTCGCCTATGCCTGGGCGGTGGGAGCGGACTATGTCCTGTTCGACCGGGATGCCGATGTCTGTTCTGGCCTGCCGGTGTTCAATTGGTGAAGGCATAGGCGCAAACCGGGCTACCCCCCGCGGGTGGCCTGGATTTCTCTAACTGATCGTTTCGCGCGCGGTGGGTTGCCTGAGCTTGTGCGCATCGTGCCGTAATGACATTGACATTACGATCCATCGGGTTACATCAAATCGACAGGAGAACGCCCATGCCGACACCGAACCTCACCCCCGCAAAGCGCGATACGCTGAACATCCGCATCAGGCCCGAAGATCGGAATCTGATTGATCGTGCCGCGAAGGCGCGCGGCAAGAACCGCACCGAATTCGTCTTGGACGCTGCCCGGTCAGCGGCCGAAGAGGCGCTGCTCGATCAGACCGTGATCTCGGCAAGCCCGGAGGCCTATGCGGCGTTCCTTACCCGGTTGGACATGCCGCCTCGGCCAAACGAAAACCTGCGCAAGACCATGCAGAGCCCCGCACCCTGGGACGAGGCGTGAAGGTCTCGGCCCCGGAGCCGCTAACCGAGCGCCACGACCTCGAAGCATTCGCATCCGGTGAGGACAGTCTCGACCAATGGCTGCGCCGCCGGGCGATGAGGAACCAGATCACCGGCGCTTCCCGGACCTTTGTCGCTTGCGAAGACCTGCGGGTCGTTGCCTTCTATGCCCTCGCATCCAGCGCGATCATGGCCGATGCCGCACCCGGCCGGTTCCGGCGCAACATGCCGGATCTAATCCCGGTGGTGGTCCTTGGCAGGCTGGCGATTGATCGCTCCCTGCAGGGCAGGGGTTTCGGACGTGCGCTGGTGCGGGATGCCGGGCGGCGGGTGGTTCAGGCCGCCGATGCGATCGGTATTCGCGGTCTGCTCGTCCATGCGCTCTCGGATGACGCGCGGGCATTCTACGAAAAGGTCGGGTTCGAGCCATCTCCGCTCGACCCGATGGTGCTGATGGTGACGCTGGCCGATCTGAAGGCCAGCCTCTGACAGCGAAATTTGAGGCATTGAGCGGAGCGGGCGGTCCCCTACGGGACCGCCCTTTTTCTTTGGCGCATCCCAGAGGGAGAGGTCGGGCGGATCGGGACGATCCGGTTGGTGTCGAGAGCGCCGCGCTGCCGGATGTCCTGCCCCGGCGCTCGGGAGACGGCCCATGCCGAACCATGTCACCAATAGATTCACCATCACCGGCACGCGGGAGGCCCGTCTGGGGTTCAAGCGCGCCTTCCTTGCCGAAATCCGGGAACCTGGTCCTGACGGTCAGGAGATCCTGGCCGCGAGGTTCGATTTCGAGAGGATCATTCCCATGCCGGAAGTGATCCGGGCGACCGAGAGCAGCAGTTCGGTCAGTTCTGGATTGCTGGTTCTTGGCCGGCCCGAGATCCAGACCGACGGCTTCGGCACTGAGAGTCTGGAAGACAAAGTCGCCTGCTATCTTGCCTACCCATGGGTGAAGGCGGCTGGCGTCGATGATTATGAGGGCCTCAAAGCGCTCCTGATCGAACGCGATCCGTCCTGCGTTGCGAAGGCAGAAATCGCGATCCGGGCCTATGAGGAATACGGCCATGCCTCGTGGCATTCCTGGTCCATCGCGAACTGGGGGACCAAATGGAATTCCTACAGCTTCCGGCTGATCGCCGAGGAAGACGATCTCCTCGACTTCAGCATCGACACGGCCTGGTCGCCGCCGGAGCCGATCTTTGCAGCCTTGGCGAAACGTACGGAATGCACAGACATCGAGATCGCGGTTCGATGCTTTGACGAGGGCTGGATGTTCGCCTGTCGCGGGGTGATCTCCGGCGGCCACTATCTGTTGGCGAACGTCGAGCCTGATCCGGCGTTCTACGAGGAAGTCTATGGCGTTCCTTGCACTTCGGAGGAGGACGAGGAGGAAACACAGGCGTGATCGCCGCAGCGTCGGCGGCCCGCACGGGCCGTCGGCACCCCTGAGAGGAAGAGGTCGGGGAGGGGGGGTGAGCCGGGTGGCAGCAGAGAGAGCCCCGGTTTGCGTCCCTCATCTCAACCGGAGATCTCCCATGTCCGACACCACAACACCCGCCGCCCCGGCACCGGGCTTTGATTTCGAGGCCTATATGGCCAGCCATCGCGCATTTCAGGAGCGGGCTGCCTCGCTCGTTTCCGGGAACAAGGAGGTCCTGTTCTCGGTGCTGACTGCGGCAGGCATCACCCATGTCACGGTCGAGTTCGATGGCTATGGCGATTCTGGCCAGATCGAAAGCATCACGGCCTATTGCGACGATCAGGCCATGGCACTGCCTGGCGTCGAGATCACCATTTCCTCGGCTTCCTGGGGCGATCCAGGCTTTGTCGCGCAGGCTATGACCGTTGAACAAGCCGTCGAGCGGATGGCTTACGATTTTCTCGCCGGCACGCATGGGGGCTGGGAGAACAACGACGGTGCCTATGGCGAATTCTGCTTCGACGCCCGGGCGCAGACGATCCAGCTCGATTTCAACGAGCGGTTCACTTCGTCCGAATATTACGCCCACGCGTTCTGAGGAGGCAGACATGGCACATCCGTATCATCACGCCCTCAGTTCGGTGAAAAAATGGGGCGGCACTGTCGACGACTACATCGCCATCCATGACTGGTTCGACCGAAGCAAGGAAATTATCGCGATATTTCAACATCGTGCGTTGAGACATCACGCGGAGGGCCTGTACTCGCTGGAGGTAGCGTTCGGCAAGACGCTGACCCTGTCGACTGGTCGAATCATCCCCACAAGATGGGTTGGCGAGCAGCATATCAAGGAAGATCTCGGCTTCATCCCGAGCTTCGCCGACTGGGCGAAGGCGATCCGGCCGGAACCCTGGATGGGACGGACCCAGCGGATCGAGCGCGAGGTCGACCCGCTGCCCGCCAGCCCCGATCCGCTGCCCGATGCCTCCTACGCACTGCTCGGCGTTTCGCCGGAGGTCGAGGATCTCGCGGTGGTTCGGGCGGCGGTACGCTTCTTCCACTCCAGGATCCGCCAGGAGCGCGGCTTCCGGCACGCGCGCAAGCGCTTCTATAGGCAGATGCTCAACGCGCATGCGGCCGTGCGCCTGCGCGACACGAGACCCCGACCTCGCCTGCCGCGGTTGCAGCGGAATGAGGGCTCCATGACCGAATACACCGTCAAACTGGGTTTCTGGCTGCGTGCCTATGACGGCTTCACCGTCGAGGCTGCGAGCGATGCCGAAGCGATCGAGAAGGCGAAAGCTCTCGCGATGAAGGCCATGGAGTCCACCGCTCCCCCCGAATTCGTCGAGTTTGAAGAACGGCGGGAGGGTATTATCGCCTTCATCGACCAGATCAGCGCGGATGATCGCCGTGTTGTCGCCGAAGACGTCGAATTCGACACAGATCGGATCCACGGCGCACCAGCGGCCTGATCCTCAGCAAATCACCAATCCCATCTGACCCGGGCCTCTCGGCCCGGGTCTTTTCGTATCCCGAAAGGAGGGTCATCATGGCCAACTACTATACCCAATTCTCCTGCCTGCTTGACGTCGGTTTGCCCGAGAAGGCGCAACAGGCGCTCGATATCTATACCCGGATGGCCGCAGAGGGCGAGGATTCCAATGATCCCAACTCTCTTTGGGGCGGAAGCCTCGCCTTCGAGGTGCAGATCCAGGACGGGCCGGACAGCTCGGTCCTCTGGATATCGGACGAGGATGGCGGTGATGTCGACAGCGTCATCACCTTTGTCTTGCGCTGCGCAGAAGAACTCGACCTTTCCGGCCTGTGGGGGTTCACCTACGCTGAGACATGCAGCAGTCCAAGGGTGGACGCATTCGGCGGGGGGGCGCATGTGGTTGATCTCTCTGCGCGCCAGTCCATCGGCTGGATCGGCGTCAGCGACTGGCTCTCCGCCGCACTGAATGGCGAAGATATCGATGCGGTGGAGGCGCTGGCGCAATGATCAATCTGATGTCAGCCCCATTTCCCGCTGTCGAGATCGGCGCCGGCGCCGATGGACTGCTGGTTGCGCGCGTTGGTGATACTGCTTTCGCCATGGTTCCAACCACGCGGGGGCGGCACTACATCGCCTCGGCCTGGCGCTTGTCGCGTCCGCTTGTCGAATGGCGGCGCTCCGATTTCTTCGGCCATGATGGCGAAGTCGCAGATGAAGCAGCGTTTCGCGAATATCTCGTCGAAATCGCCGTACACCTGCGAGAGGTAGTGGCGCTTCGCCGGGAAGATGTGACCGCGCGGGCCAATACGCCCTGGGGGCCATCACAGGGCGCGACCCTCTATGCCGAAGGAATCATGGTCCATTCCACCGCAAGTCACGGTGGGTTTCACCTTTCAGCGGATCGGAACCGAAAGGTGCATCCGACACTGCGGAAATCCGGCGGCTGGTACGAAGAGGATGCCGAATGGGCCTCTGTTGCCCTGGCCTGGCCGGAATTTTTCACGACTCGCGAACGCAAGCACGCCGAGGAGACGGTGCGAAACTTCTGGCCGGTCGCCTGGGAGGCGATCCACGGTCGGCAGATCCTGCCCGGGGAGTCCCTCGAAAAGGACAGGCAAATTTTTGAGCGAGCGCACGCAGAGGACTGGGTGGTGATTTCTGCGATCTTCTCCACTCACCAGCCGGGTATGACGGAAGTCATTGCGACGCGTGGGGGCCGCCGGGGCAACGGTGTCGAGACGTAGAGGTTTCTTGTCCAATCCACGGATTACCGAACCGGTCCATCCGGCTTCGTGATCGATCCGGAACGACATCCAGCCTATGACGGGCCATCGAGCTTCGCGGCATGGACGCCCAGCTAATCTGAAACGCGGACCTCACCGGGCAGGCCGAACGATGCGCGCGTCAGTGGGGCTGTTTCATGGTCGCAGTGCTGCGGCGACCAGGCGCGCGATCCGCGCTTCCTCCGGATCTCTGGATTCTTCAGCGGCTTCCAGAAGTGCTTCCGCTATATCGCTGCGCCCTTCCTCGGTCGCAACAAGACCGCGCACAAGTCCTGTCACGAGCCGCACCGCAGCGTTTCTCGTGGCAATGAGCTCCAGTTCGAGTTCTGCAATCCGGGTGCGATGAACCATGCAGTCAGCTTCCCATGGTGTGGACGGCTCGGCAAGCGCGACCGGCCCTTCTCCTGGAAATCAAGACTTCTCCAGAAACCCGATCCACTTGTAATAGCGGAGCGTATGGGCCGTGAGGCCAGCACGTTTGGCGAGTTCCCCGATCTTCATGACCTGCTTCTCATCACGACGCAGGGGAAGCTACGGGTTTGAGCGCGCTCTAAGTCAAGAGGGTTTCTGACCCCGCATATTTGGGCTGGATAGCGCACCGCGAGGCGAAACAGGGCTCGACGGCAGATGTTCATGTGCCACTGTGCCAAGTTCTCAACTATGCGGCCATATGCACAGGAGTTCGGTGAGGCGCATTCACCTTGCGGCCGCACTACGCTTCCTGCGCGAGTTTCAGCCCTAAGGACTGCGCTGCCTTCACGAACTTCCGGTCGAAGGTAAGGAAGCGGTCACAATGCGAAGAGCGTCCGAGATGCAGCGCATCGGCGAAATCCATGCCTTGCTCGGCACGGTCGAGGGCATCCGCAACGCTCGCTCCATCCTCGATCGTGACCGTCGGCAGCCCACCGAACGCGCGCAGGGCTTTCGAGACGTCCGGAGTCGCATAGCCATAGGCGCTGCGCAGAACCCATTCCACCTCCAGCATCACTGTGACCGGGACAAAGACCGCCTGGCCATCAACTGCAGTCCTTGCACATGCGGATTGTTCTGGATGATCACCGGTGAGATAGCGGACGACGATATTGGTATCAATCGCGATCATGTCGCCGTTTCGCCTCCGCCAGGATGGCAGTGTCCATGTCTTCGATGGATTTCGGATCGCCCTTGTGCGGCAGCAGGGAGAAGACGTCTTCCGGCCGGGTTGGCGCGAAGACGGGTGCCCGTTTCAGGAGGACACCATCCGGCGTTTCCTCTACGGTCAGCCGCGTACCAGCGTCCCAGTCCCGCCGTTCGCGGATGGCTTTCGGCAGGATCACCTGCCCCTTGGTCGAAACTGTGGTCACGAGCGGGTTCGGATGCGGCACGGTCGGCGTCCTATGTAAGACGACGGTAAGATAGATCTGCGGAGCCCGATATTCAACTGTCTTACGGTCCTCAAACTCGCGCCGAACGTCTGTGCCAGCATCTGTGGCTTACCGATTGCTGTCGATCCAGCGCGACAGCATCTGCCGGTCCCGGAAACACTCATCCGGAACGGCGCGGCGCTTGATGCGGGCAATGCGTTCGGCAAAGGCCACCTGCTTCGAGCTTGGAAGGGTATCGGACACGGGCGCCAGCTTCGCCTGTGCCTGGATCCAGGCGCTCAGGCTGCGCCGGTTCAGCTGAACCTCCCAGGGAAGAAGTGTCTTGTTCCGCATGGCGAGAGACCGCGCATAGGCGATCTGGCGCGGCGTGACCGGCAGGACAAAAGAGATGGTTTCCATCGGGAATCTCCCTTTCTGGCTGTTTCCCGAATATAGAACATACAGGGAACAAAATCAACCATCCGCGTCCGAGAGGGAGAGGTTTGCGGGGGAGGGCTGAGACCCGTGCGGGGAAGGAGAGCGCCGTGCGGGTCTGCCCTTTCCTCTCTCCCGGAGACCTGTTCCATGTTGAATTTCATACCCGCGACACTGGTGACCGAAGATCGGCGCCAGAGCTTCCTGCCCGAGCTTTTCGGGCTGAACCGCCTGATCTTCGCCGAGAATATGCTCTATGGCCTTATGGACCGCCTGAGCCCGGACTACGGTGGAGGCCACTGGAATCTTTATCAGTTGGGCGGCAAACCGCTCTATCTCGCGCCGACCTCGAAGCCGCGGTTTCGTATGGCCTGGCCGGACAACGGCTATCAGGGTGAGGTTTCGGCCGATGCCGCCGGGATCATCGCCACCATGTTCGCCCTGTCGCATCTGAGCTTCCGCTTTGAAGAGGACAGGTTCAGCGAAGCCCATGCACGGCTCTACGAATTCGCGGTCTACCATCCTGAAGCCGGCGAGATTTTCAAAGCCATCGACTGAGCGCTGAACGCAGCGGCCCCGCCTATCGGGCGGGGCCTATTGTTTTGGGAAGTGCTGGCCGGGCAGTTGCTCCCGCTCTCGGCTCGGGCGCTCACATTTCGTTCAGCGGGACGTGACCGGCAGACCGCCTTGCAGCAAGGCCACGATCTTCTTTGCCGTGGCCTTCGCCGAGAACGGGTTCTGTCCGGTGACCAGACGTCCATCGGCTATCGCATAGGGCAGAAACGGCAGAAGCGCCTTTTCGTATCGCGCGCCGCGCTGTTTCATCTCGGCTTCGGCATTATAGGGCATTTTCTTCGCGACCCCGGCCAATACCTCTTCCGACCAGGCAAATCCGGTGACGCGCTTTCCGGCCACCAGCAGCCTGCCATCGGTCAGCCTGACATTCAGGAGGCCGCAATAGCCATGGCAGACCGAGGCGACGATGCCGCCCTGTTCCCAGATGCGACGAGTCAGCTCCTGCAGGCCTGCTGCATCGGGGAAGTCCCACATCACCGCATGGCCGCCGGTGAAATAAATCGCATCGAACTGCGATGCGTCGATCTCGTCCGGTCGCGCCGTTTCCGCCAGAAGCGTCATGCGGGCAGGATCATTCAGCCAGGCCTTGGCCGATGCGTCGAGGAGCGGCCATTTCAGCGCGCGCGGCTCCAGCGGTGATTTTCCGCCCTTGGGGCTGACGATGCGCTGCTCGTATCCCTCCGCCTCGAAGACATCCCAGGCATGGGTCAGCTCGGAGAGCCACAACCCGGTCGGCTCATCCGGATCGGCATAGTGGGACACGTTGGTCACCACATGGAGAATGCGTCTGGTCATCGTGCCTTCCTTCCCTCAAGATTCACGACAGGCGCTCCGAGCGCCACAATCCATCCCGGCCCCGGACAAGCCGCCATGTTCTCGACGTGACCAGCGTGCCCTTTGCCGTGTGATAGTCGGGAACGGAAAGTCGGATGCTGTCCCCATCAACCTGCCATTTGGCGAGGACAGTCATCCCATCGCTGAACTCGACCAGACAGCCAGGCCCGGGTGCACCGTCATCCTCGACCGAGACCCGACCGTGCCGAAAGGCATGGCTATGAGGGAAGATAAAACGCATGTATCGGCACCGATTTCTTCCTGCTTAACAATTCCGTCTGCAAACCTGTCGTGATCGTCGCGTGCTGGCGATATTAAGTCAGGAGGGCCTCGCGGTCGAAGGAAAGAACAGATGCAGACAATTCTTGGTGCCTCCGGGCAGATCGGGCATGAACTGGCCGTTCATCTCAAGCGGGATTTTACCGACGACATCCGGCTGGTCAGCCGGAATCCGAGGAAGGTGAACGACAGCGACCATCTGCACAAAGCCAATCTGCTCGATGGCACTGACACCCTGCGAGCCGTTGAAGGATCTGACATCGTCTATCTGACCGCCGGGCTACCGATGGACACGGCAGCCTGGGTCGCGCAATGGCCGGTCATCATGAAAAACGTGATCGACGCCTGCGCGGCCCATGGCGCGCGCCTCGTGTTCTTCGACAACACCTACATGTATCCGCAGACCGCCACGCCGCAGCGCGAGGATGCCCCGTTCCGGCCCTATGGCGAGAAGGGACGTATTCGTGCCGCCATCGCCACGGAATTGCTGAAGGCGATGGGCGAGAAACGCCTGACCGCCGTGATCTGCCGGGCCCCCGAATTCTACGGGCCGGGCAAGACCCAGAGCATCACCAACAGCGCCATCATCGAGCCGCTGCTGCAGGGCAAACCGGCGCGGGTCTTCCTGCGCGACGACACATTGCGCAACCTGATCTACACGCCGGACGCCAGCCGGGCGATGGCACTTTTGGGCAATACGCCCGATGCCTATGACCAGACCTGGCATCTGCCCTGCGACGATGCCCGCCTGACCTATCGCGCCTTCATCGAACTGGCTGCGCGGGAGTTCGGCACCGCACCCCGCTATCGGGTGCTGAAGCGCTGGCAATTGCGTCTGGCGGGCCTCTTCAGCGCCCGTATCCGTGATGCGGCAGAGCTGCTGCCGCGTTACGGGGTGGACAACATCTTCGTCTCGGACAAGTTCAAGGCCCGCTTCCCGGAGTTCCGCGTCACGACCTTCCGCGAAGGTCTGGCCGCTATTCACGGCGAGCATCGCGGCGCGTGACAGGATCGGCATAGGAAATTTGATCGGGGTCAATGGCCGGTGGCCAGAGTTCATCTATCGTGAGTCCGGCATGGAGGCGTGATGAACAGACGGAACGCTCTCATCGGCGCTAGCGGTCTCGTCCTGCTCGCAGGGGCTGGCGCTCTCGGCTGGCGCGCTGCCACAGGCTCCGCGGCGGACTACGATGCGCAGGCGATGCGGCTGCGCGCACCGCTGCCACCACATCCCGAGATCGCCGATCTCATCCGCTATGCGACGCTGGCCGCGAACGGGCACAACACGCAACCCTGGCGGTTCCGCGCCGAGGGCGGTGCCATCGAGATCCTGCCGGACCTCGCCCGCGCCACCCCGGTCGTCGATCCCGACGACCATCATCTCTTCGTCAGCCTTGGTTGCGCGGTCGAGAACCTCGCCATCGCCGGGGCCGTGACCGGACGGCCCGGCACGGTCGAGGTGAGTGCCGACGGTATTCGCTATGCCTTCGGGACCGCCGCACCGCAGGACGATCCCCTGCGGACCGCGATCACGCAGCGACAATCCACCCGCGCCCTCTATGATGGGCAATCCCTGCCTGCCGGTGACATCGGGGTGCTGCGGCGGGCAGCGGAACGGTCTGGGGTGCGGGCCGTATTCCTGACGGAACGCGCCCGGATCGACGATCTGCGCGACCTTGTGGTCGCCGGCAATGACGCGCAGATGGCCGATCCTGCCTTTATCGCCGAACTGAAGCAATGGCTCCGCTTCAGTCGGCGCAGTGCAATGGCGTCAGGCGATGGTCTCTTCTCGGGGTCGAGTGGCAATCCCGCGCTGCCTGATGCCCTTGGCCGCCGCGCTTTCGATCTGGTCTTCACCGCCCGGGCCGAGAACGACAAATACGCCCGGCAGATCGACAGCTCGGCTGGAATTGTGGTCTTCCTCGCTGACCGCACGGACAAGGCGCACTGGATCGAGGTCGGCCGCGCCTGCCAGCGCTTTGCGCTGACCGCGACCGCGCTCGGGCTGAAACATGCCTTCGTGAACCAGCCCGTCGAGGTGGCGCCTCTGCGACCGGAACTGGCTGCGTTGGTCGGCGAACCAAGCCTGCGGCCCGATATCGTAATGCGCTTCGGCCGGGGGCCGGTGCTGCCATTCTCGCTGCGGCGGCCCGTTGCGAGAATGGCATAGACTTACCGCATATTGGCGCGGGGCATCGGGCATCGAGATGCTTCTGGGGATTTTGTGCTCTTCTCGTCTATCTGACCGACTACGCCCCGTCTGCAGCGCTGGACCGTGCCAACGGCGGCAGCTATCCACCATGTCGCAATGCATCGATCAGTGCGGCGAGGGCCTGGGGATGCTGCCTGCGGTTGGGGTAATAAAGGTGATACCCCTCGAAGGTCTTGCGCCAGTCGGCAAGCACCTCGACAAGCGCGCCGCCGGAAATATGGCCTGCCACGTAATCGCGCGGGAGATATGCCAGTCCGAAACCGGCAAGGCAGGCCTCGCGCACCTGCATGATGCTGGTGAAGACCAGTCTGCCACCGGCGGTGACGCGTAGGTCCTTGCCGCCCTTGCTGAAGGTCCAGGCGAAGAACTCGCCATGGGTCGGCAGGCGCAGGTTGATGCAGTCGTGGTCGGACAGATCCTGCGGACGCCGCGGCGGTTTCCGTTCGGCAAAGCAGGACGGCGCCGCCACGACCGCCATTTGCAGATCCGGCCCGATGCGCTGCGCGATCATGTCCTTCGACACCAGCCGACCGCGCCGCACGCCCGCATCGAAGCGGTCGCGAACGATGTCGGTGCGCCCGTAATCCGTCACCAGCTCCACTGCGATCTCGGGGTACCGGCGCAGAAACGGCTCCAGCGCGGGCCACAGCAGGCTGTGGATTGCATATTCGTCGGCGGACAGGCGGATCGTGCCGACGGGACGTTCGCGCAACGAGCCCAACTGCGCAAATCCCCGGTCGATCTGCTCCAGCGCGGGGGACACCTCCGCCAGCAGCCGCTCTCCCGCCTCGGTCGGCGAGACGTTGCGCGTCGTGCGATTGAGAAGGCGGATTCCCACCCGCTCCTCCAGATTGCGCACGGTCTGGCTGAGCGCTGACTGGGAGACGCCGAGCCGTGCCGCCGCGCGCGTAAAGCTGCCTTCCTCCGCCACGACCACGAAGGCGTTCAGATCACGCAGATTCTCATTCGGCATTCATAAGTCCTGCTAATCATGACATCCCGATTGAACTGTCTAATCGAAAACCAGGCCGAGCGCTATCTTCAGGTCAATCGAATGGAAAGGAGACCGAACATGAAATCCGTGACTTTCGGGAACGGCGCCATCGGCATGGCCGCGAAACCTGCCGCAGATGTCAGCCGGCTTTCCCGCATCGACGCCGTCGCCTGACACCAAACACAAGGAGATCCCCATGAAAATCTGGTTCATCACCGGCGCCTCTTCCGGTTTCGGCAAGGCGCTGGCCGAGGCGGTGCTGGCGCGCGGCGACAGTGCCGTGCTGACCGCCCGCAGGCTTGAGCCGCTGCAAGAGATCGCCGAAGGCCATGGCGACCGCGCGCTGGCGCTGCAACTGGACGTGACCGCCGCCGCCGCGCGCAAGGCCGCGCTGGCGCAGGCAGTCGAAAAGTTCGGCCGCATCGATGTGCTCGCCAATATCGCCGGCGCGGGGTCCCATGGAGCGCTGGAGGCGTTCACCTCGGACCAGATCCGTGCGCAGATGGAACTGAACTTCTTGTCTGCCGCCGAACTGTCGCGCGAGGTGCTGCCGCAGATGCGGGCGCAGAAGTCGGGCCATATCCTGAACCTGACCAGCATCGCGGGGCTGGTGGCCTTCCCGGGCAGCGGCCTCTACAACGCCTCGAAATTCGCGCTGGAAGGCTTCACCGAGGCTCTGCATCACGAGGTCAAGCCCCTGGGCATCCGCGCGACACTGATCGAGCCGGGCGCCTTCCGCACCGGCTTCGCGGGCAGTGCGGCGATGAGGGCCGAAGGTCAGATCGAGGACTACGCGGCGCTGACGGCGGGCATGGACGAATATTACGCCACCCAGGACGGCCGGCAGATGGGCGATCCGGTCAAGGCGGTGCAGGTGATCCTCGACATGGTGGACGCCGACACCGCGCCGGTGCGGCTGATGCTGGGCGAGGACGCCTATCAACTGTGGGAAGGCGCTGTCGCCTCGCGCAACCGCGACCTGGCAGTCTGGCGCGAACGCGGAGAGGATACCGCCATTCCGGGCGCGCTGAAGAACACCGCCCAAGCGCTTTGACGCCAGGGGACCGGGCCATATCCGGCAACGGCCCGGCGTCCCGCCTGAACAGAACCAACGAGGAATCCGATCATGAAATCCGTGTGCTTCAAGAACAAGGCGTGGGACGTGGCCGCGAACCTGCACCTGCCCGAGGGCTTCGACGAGACGAAGACCTGGCCGGCCATCGTCGTCGCCCATCCGATCAGTTCCTGCAAGGAGCAGACCTCGGGCATCTATGCGGCAAAGCTGGCGGAACTGGGCTATGTCGCGCTGGCCTTCGATGCCTCGACCCAAGGCGCCAGCGGTGGTCCGGGCAAGTATCTGGAAGACCCGGCCACGCGTGTCGAGGATTTCCGCTGCGCCGCCGACTACTTGGTGACGCTGCCCTATGTCGATGAAAACCGCATCGGCGTGCTGGGGATCTGCGGCGGCGGCGGCTATGCGGTCAACGCCTCGATGACCGAACGCCGCTTCAAGGCGGTGGCGACCGTGGTCGCCGCCAATTACGGCCGGTTGTGCCGCGAGGGCGACCTGTCTGCGGATGCCGCTATCAAGGCGCTGGAAGGCATCAGCACGCAGCGCACCGCCGAGGCACGCGGCGCGGAAACCGCGATCACCACCTATATCCCGAACTCGCTCGAGCAAGCCGAATCCTACGGCATCACCGATGTCGATGTGGTCGAGGCGGTGGATTACTATCGCACGCAACGAGGCCAGAAGCCTGGATCGCCCAACAAGCTGAACCTGGTCAGCACCGGCGCGGGCTTCACCTTCGATGCTTTCCACATGGCGGAAAAGCTGCTGACCCAGCCGCTGCAGATCATCGTCGGCGGCGGTCAGGCGGGGGCTTTCGGATCCTATCGCGACGGGTTCGAGCTGTTCAACAAGGCGCGCTCCGACAATAAGAACATCTTCGTCGTGCCGGGTGCCACGCATTACGATCTCTACGACAAGCCCGAAGCCGTGGACCAGGCCGTCGCGAAACTCAAGGACTTCTTCGGCGAAAACCTCTGAAGCCTGCGGCAAGGCACATGTGATAAACCGGCTGCCCGCCCGGGTGGCCGGCTCTTTTCCATACCTGCAGTGGTGGTGCGTCCTCATTTGCTGGGTTATTGCAAAGGAGGAACGCCGGCCCTCTACGCCGTCTCGGTTCTGGCGATGCCGATCAGCCGAGATCTCCCCTGGGGAACCATCCTGATCAATGTCACGGGATCGTTCGTCATCGGTCTCTTCGTGACCCTGACGCTCACCCATGGCCGCTATCCCCTGCCGGAGAGCGTGCGGCTGTTCGTGGTGATCGGTCTTTGCGGCGGCTATACCTCCTTCAGCCTTCAGACGCTGGACCTGATGCACAACGGGGCTTTGATCCGGGCGAGCCTGAACGTGGCGCTGTCCGTTCTTCTCTGCGTGATCGCCGTCGCCTTTTCTCATTTGCCACCGGATCCCAGAGCGAGAGAGGGGCCGGGAAGGGTTTGAGGCCCGTGCGGGGGAGAGAGCGCCGCGCGGCCCATCCCTTTGGCTCGCTCTCCGGAGATTTCCCGATGAACATGATGCCCCCCGTCCGTCCGACGGGCCCTTCCGATGCTGCCCATGCCCCGGCGGTGATCGCCGCCGCGCAATTGCTGCTGCCCGATCTCGCGCAGGGCCGTCGGATCGATGCCACGGTGCTGCGGATGGCGATGGAAGCCAGCTTCTGCGGCTCCGATGCCGATGGTGCCTGGGACTGGAAGACAGGTTACGAGGCGACCGAGGCCGCGACGGTTCTCTTCCTGCGCAAATACGGTCGCGCGCTCCTGCAGAAAGCCGGATCGACTGCGGCCCTGCTGCCGCTGCTCACCCGGATCACCGGCCTTTTGCCGTCGCAGACCCGGCGCTCCGAGGAAATGCAGACCCGGCAACAGTTTTCGACGCCGATCCCGCTCGGGCTTGCGGCCGTCACCGCCGCCGCGATCACGCCCACCGACCGGGTGCTGGAACCCTCGGCCGGGACCGGACTTCTCGCGGTCCTCGCGGAAATCTCGGGTGGCGCGTTGATGCTGAACGAGTTGGCAGACCTGCGCGCCGGCCTGCTCGATGCGCTGTTTCCGGGCGTGCCGGTCACGCGCTTCGATGCTGCACAGATCCATGACCATCTGCCCGAGGCGCAGGTTCCGAGCGTCGTGCTGATGAACCCGCCTTTCTCGGCTATGGCCAATGTTCAGGGCCGTGTTGCGGACACGACGCTGCGCCATGTGGCCTCGGCGCTCGCGCGTCTCGCACCTGGCGGTCGCCTGGTCACCATCACCGGCGCCAATTTCTCGCCGGAGCATCCGGACTGGCGCGATGCTTTCGCCGGATTGCAGGAGAGCGGAAGGGTGGTCTTCTCGGCCGCTGTCGATGGCGCGGTCTATGCGAAGCACGGAACGACCTTTCAGACCCGGCTGACGGTGATCGACAAGATCCCGGCCGAAGATCCGACTGCCTTTCCGGCATTGCCCGGCAGCGCGCCGGATGTCGCCACCCTCATGGGCTGGGTCGCAGACCAACTCCCGGACCGGTCCGAGGTGCGGTTTCCGGTCACGCCGCGCGCGGCAGCGGCGCGCCTGGTGCAGGCTTCCCCCGGGTTCCGACCGAAGCGTGCGTTTCGCCGGACGGCCGAGACGGACCCCGTCGATCCTGCCGCCGAGCGCCTGACCTATGACACGCTGGACTGGCATCCCGACGAGGCCGGGCGCCTGACCGATGCGATCTACGAGGAATATGACCTCCAGACCATCGCCATTCCGGGTGGCAAGGCGCATCCGACGAAGCTGGTGCAATCAGCCGCCATGGCCTCGGTTGCCCCGCCGAAACCCGCATATCGACCGCTGCTGCCGCTCGATATCCGCGAAACGCTTTCCGCTGCGCAGCTGGAGACAGTGATCTTCTCCGGCGAAGCCCATGCCGAATTCCTGCCCGGAAGCTGGCAGGTCGATGAGACCTTCGACATGGTGACGGCAGCGCGCGAGGATGCTGCCCAGACTGTGCAATTCCGTCGGGGCTTCATGATCGGCGACGGCACCGGGGTCGGCAAGGGCCGCGAAGGCGCGGCGATCCTGCTCGACAACTGGTTGCAGGGCAGACGGCGCGCGGTCTGGCTCAGCAAGTCGGACAAGCTGATCGAGGACGCGCAGCGCGACTGGTCGGCCCTCGGCATGGAACGGCTGCTGGTCCAGCCGCTGTCCCGTTTCTCGCAGGGCAAGCCGATCACCCTGCCGGAAGGCATCCTCTTCGCCACCTATGCGACCTTGCGCTCGGACGAGCGCGGTGAGAAGAAATCCCGCGTCCGCCAGATCGTGGACTGGCTCGGGGAGGATTTCGACGGGGTCATCCTCTTCGATGAGGCCCATGCCATGGCCAATGCCGCCGGCGGCAAGGGCGAACGCGGCGATGTCACACCGTCGCAACAGGGTAGGGCGGGCCTGCGCCTGCAGCACGCGCTGCCGAAGGCGCGCGTGGTCTATGTCTCCGCCACCGGCGCCACGACTGTCCATAACCTCGCCTATGCGCAGCGGCTCGGGCTTTGGGGCGGCGAAGATTTCCCGTTCTCGACAAGGAGCGAATTCGTCGCGGCAATCGAGGATGGCGGGGTTGCCGCCATGGAAGTGCTTGCCCGCGACCTGCGCGCGCTCGGCCTCTACGCCGCCCGGTCGCTCAGCTTTGACGGGGTGGAATATGAGTTGGTCGAGCACGAACTGACCCCGGAACAAATTCGCATCTATGATGCTTTTGCTGCCGCGTTCATGGTCATTCACGGTCACCTCGACAAGGCGATGGAGGCGGCAAATATTACCGGTTCCGAAGGAACGCTGAACCGCCAGGCGAAATCGGCGGCACGATCCGCCTTCGAGTCCACCAAGCAAAGGTTCTTCGGCCATCTCCTGACCAGCATGAAGACGCCGACGCTGATCCGCTCGATCACCGAGGATCTCGAGGCTGGCCATGCGGCCGTGATCCAGATCGTCTCGACCGGCGAAGCCCTGACCGAACGCCGCCTTGCCGAGCTGCCGACCGAGGAGTGGAATGACGTCCGGATCGATATTACTCCCAGGGAATATGTCCTCGGGTATTTGCAGCATTCCTTCCCGGTCCAGCTCTACGAGCCTTATTCCGATGCCGAGGGGAATGTGTTCTCGCGGCCGGTCACGCGCGACGGACAGCCGGTCGAAAGCCGGGAAGCCGTGGCGCGGCGCGACGAGCTGATCGCCCATCTCGCCAGCCTGCCGGCGGTTCCGGGCGCGCTCGATCAGGTGATCCAGCACTTCGGGACCGATATGGTCGCCGAGATCACCGGCCGCTCGCGGCGCATCATCCGCAAGGGCGAGCGCCTCGTGGTCCAGAACCGCTCCGGCTCTGCCAACCTGTCGGAGACCCAGGCCTTCCAGGACGATGACAAGCGCGTGCTGGTCTTCTCCGATGCCGGCGGCACCGGGCGCAGCTATCACGCCGAGCTTTCGGCGAAGAACACCCGGCTTCGGGTCCACTATCTGTTGGAACCGGGGTGGAAAGCCGATGCGGCGATTCAGGGTCTCGGTCGCACCCATCGGACAAACCAGGCGCAGCCGCCGCTGTTCCGGCCGGTGGCCACGAATGTGAAAGCGGAAAAGCGCTTCCTCAGCACCATTGCCCGCCGCCTCGATACGCTCGGCGCCATCACCCGCGGTCAGCGCCAGACTGCCGGGCAGGGACTCTTCCGCGCCGAGGACAATCTCGAAAGCACCTACGCACGCGACGCCCTGCGCCAGCTTTACATCCTGCTCTTTCGTGGCAAGGTCGAGGGCTGCTCGCTCGAGACCTTCGAGGCGGTCACCGGGCTGAAGCTCACCGATGACAATGGGATCAAGGATGATCTGCCGCCGATCACCACCTTCCTCAACCGGTTGCTGGCGCTGACCATCGAGATGCAGGGGGTGCTCTTCTCGGCCTTCGAGCAGTTGCTGACCGCGAAAGTCGAAGGCGCGATCGCCGCCGGCATCTACGACATGGGCCTGGAGACGCTGCAGGCCGAGAGCTTCGCGGTCACCGACCGGCAGGTGATCTATACCCATCCCCGGACCGGAGCGGCGACTCAGCTCCTGACCATCCTCCAGCGCGAGCGCAACGAGCCGCTGGGTCTCGCCGCAGCTCTGGACTGGCTGGAGCAGGAGCCGAAGGCGCAGCTGCTGATCAACGAGCGATCCGGGCGCGCCGCGGTCGAAATCCCCTCGACCAGCATCATGCTCGACGATGGCGAGATCATCCGACGGGTGCGGTTGATCCGGCCGATGGAAAGCTTCAACCTGTCGATCACGCGAATGGAGGAATCCGCCTGGATCGCTGCGGATCTCGCAGCCTTCCGCGCGGCCTGGCAAGCCGAGCTTGACGAAGTTCCGGAGTATTCGGAAACCACGCTGCATATGGTGACCGGCCTGCTTCTGCCGATCTGGAAGCGCCTGCCGCAGGATTCGACCCGGGTCTATCGTCTCCAGACCGATGCGGGTGAGCGGATCATCGGCCGACGGGTCTCGCCCGCCTGGGCGGCTTCTGCCAGCACCACGGGGGTTACCTCGCTGACGCCTGAACAGGCGCTCGCCGCACTGAATGACGGCAAGACCATCCTGGATCTTCAGGAGGGGCTGCAGCTGCGCCGCGCCCGGGTGATGGGTGCCTGGCGGATCGAGCTTTCCGGCTTCACTGATCAGATGCGGCAGCGGCTGACGGCCTATGGCCTCTTCCACGAGATCATCAGCTGGAAGCTTCGCATGTTCGTGCCGACCGATGCCAAGGGCGTCGAGGTGCTGGTCCGGCTCTTCGAGCACTGGCCGGTCCGGCGCATCTCGGAACGGGAGGCAGCATGATGTCACGACTGATTGCGTCCGACCTCGCAGCCCGTCTCGGCCGACAGGCTGAGGCGGTTTGCCGCCATTATCTCCCGGCCGGTCGCAAGACCGGTCGCTACTGGATTGTCGGCGATGTTCACAACAGTCCCGGTCGCAGCATGTTCGTGCGGCTCACAGGGCCGGACTCCGGCAAAGGCGCGGCCGGGCGTTGGGCCGATGCGAAGACGGGTGAGTATGGCGATCTGCTTGATCTTGTCCGCATTCGCTGCGGACTGCTGAATTTCCGGGATGCCGCAAATGAGGCCTCCCGTTTCCTTTGCCAGCCGCATCCCGAGCCCGTTGTCAGATCGAACGCTTCCCCACGCCCGGATCCGACCTCCGATCTCGGCACTGCAGCCCGGCGTCTCTTCCGCATGTCGCACAATCTCGGCGGCTCCCTTGCGGAGATCTATCTGCGCAACCGGGGTCTGACCCTCCCCACGGGGCTTCCCGCGCTGCGTTTCCACCCCCGTTGCTTCTACCGGCCGGAGGATGGCGGGCTGACCGAGCAATGGCCGGCGCTGCTCGCGGCCGTTACCGACCTGCAAGGCCGACAGACCGGCACGCATCGCACCTGGCTCGCGCGCGATGGCTCCGGCAAGGCGCCGCTCGACCCGCCCCGTCGGGCCATGGGGGATCTTCTGGGCCATGGCGTGCGCTTCGGGGCACCCCGTGATGTGCTTGCTGCCGGCGAAGGGATCGAGTCCGTCCTCTCCGTGCGCGAAGCGCTGCCCGGTCTGCCATCGCTGGCGGCGCTCTCGGCCGGTCATCTCGCGGCCGTGCTGCTCCCGCAAGGGCTGCAGCGCCTCTATATCATCTGCGACCGCGATCCGGCGGGCGAGGGGGCCAGTGATCGGCTTGGCATGCGCGCCTTCGAGTCCGGGATCGAGCCGGTGCTGTTGATGCCGACGTTCGGCGATTTCAACGACGATCTGCAGCGCCTTGGTCCGGTTGCCCTGCGGGAGCTTCTGCTGGATCAGCTTCATCCCATGGACCGCCTGCGGTTCCTGCCGGATTGAGAACGCCTGGAAGGGGGGAGGGGATGCGGCAGGCCTCTTTCCCCGCCGGTGTCCGCGTGATCGGGTGGTTTCCTTTGGCTGCGGTCGGCGCCCACGGCCTTCGGGAGAGGGCGATCGGCTCACAAGCGGGCCGGTCCGGCAATGGCGGCATCCGGCTATTTTCCGCCGCGCGGGCCCTTGGGCCCGCGCTTTGCATCGCGAGGCAAAATAGCCGTCCTTGGCCATCGGGGCCCTCGCTTTGCTCGGGCTGCCAGCCCGCCCCGCCCGTGCGCTTCGACGCCTGCGAAGGCCGCGATGGGCGCGGCCGAAGTTCAGGAGCCACCCGTGATGACGGACGACTTTGGCGGGCACGAGCCGAGCCACACCACCTCCCCCACCTACCACGCGATCGCCTATCTCCAGCAACACGGCTGGCGGCCTGGCCAGGATGAGCCCGATCCGCGTCCGATGCCCGAGGGCGAAGCCGTGTCCCAGGCGGTTGCCGATATCTTCGATGCCTTCGTCGCCACGCTTGGCGACACCCGGCTGGAACCCGATCTCGAGGAACTGCTCTGGGGCACCGTCAATCTCTTCCACCGCGCCAATGCCCGGATCGAGCGGCAGCTTGACGATAACGAGCAGGCGCAGCGCCGTCTCCAGAGCGAGCAGGACGGCTCCGAGGTGAAATCGGTCGAGTTGGAGCGCATCACTGCCGAAGGGCAGACTCTGGTCGAGCGCAGGAGTGCCATGGAGGCCTTCCGCGATCTCGCCGCCGATGCCTTCGAGACCCATACCGGGTCAGCCTGGCGCCCGCGCTCGGGCTCCATGGTCAATCACCGTCACATGACCTCGGCGCTGGTCGACAGTCGGGATTTCCTTGCCGCAAAGCGGCGCGCTGAGGCAGAGGTGCTGATGCCCGCAGGTCCGAAGATCGCCTTCTCGGGCGGCCTGGATTTCAACGATCACCGCATGATCTGGGAGCGGCTCGATCAGGTCCATGCCAAGCATCCGGACATGGTTTTGTTGCACGGGGCGTCGCCGCGCGGTGCCGAACTGATCGCCGCGAAATGGGCTGACAACCGCAAGGTGGCTCAGGTGGCCTTCCGTCCGGATTGGAACCGGCACAAGAATGCAGCGCCCTTCAAGCGGAACGATGCGATGCTGGAGGTGCTGCCGATCGGGGTCGTGGTCACCACCGGCACTGGCATTCAGGAAAACTTTGCTGACAAGGCCCGCAAGCTCGGGATCCCAGTAATGCGGATCGGGGGTGGCGCTTAGCGCCATTCCTTCATCTGTCGCCTGGGCTTGGTTCTCCTCAGGCCTTCGGCATCCGGAAGAAGCAGACCAGCCGGGGATCCTCGACATGGAACAGCATCGGGTCCTCGTGATCCTGGCGGCCGAAGAAGAAGATGTTCACTCGCTCCCCGGCCTCGGTATGATGCAGCTCCTGCTGCTCTGCCCGTCGGCGCTCGAGTTCGGCGTCCATCGAGTGCCGCCGGCGCGGGGTCCATGTGCTCATGTCAAAGCGCACCCGGAAATGCGGTCCCGGGCGAACGTCGCTGCGCTGTCTGATCCATTGCAGCGGCGAGAGGGTCATCTCGGCGATGTCCCCCTCTCTGGCGAGACGCCGGAACTGGATCTCCGCGAACCAGACCTGCTGCGGCAGACGCATGGGCCGGTTGGTGTTCTTCAGCCGACGGAAGCAGGTCTCGTAGCTGTTGCCCTCGCAGCCGTCGATTTCCAGCGGTTCGCCATGATGCTCGGGTGCGAGCAGGTAGCTCTCGACGAGACGATGCAGGGTCCCGGCCACGCTCGCCGAGCCCTGCGACCGAGGGGCGGTCGCCGGCTTGGGCGAACTTGCGTGGGCGGCACTTGCCGCAGCGGGTTCCCTCTCCGGCACGACCTTCTGCCGGTCGGGGGCCAGCCGAAGCATTCTGGGGAATGTGACCGGTGGAGCGTCGCCGGCATCTTCCGCACCCGAAAGCGCGTTCCTGCCTCCGGGACCGGACAGGAGCGCGCTGCAATCCGCCGCATGGGCACCATGGATCCGGAAATGCGGGGCCACCTTGAAGTGCTGGACACCGCTTGCCGCAACCGGGATCATCTCCACGCCACAACCGGGACATTCCCAGCCCCCGGTATCGAGTTCCGGACTGAACGGCAGCTCTGCTGCGACATGGACCGAGCCGGTCCGGCGATTCCGCGCAAGTTCGGGCATCGGAGGATCCTGCACTCGGGAACAAAACCTGCTTGCCGCAGACGATGCAGGATTCTGTGCCGGATTCAATCAGAGCGAGCGCTAAATCGCGGCAAGAGGGAATGATCGCCGAGGCACTGCAGACAAAGGTTGTGGAATCGTCCTGAACAGCGCGATGCTGAGGATATGATGCGCTACGTCAAACCTCCGCGCGAACGGGCTGCACGGGCACTGTGCAATCTCGATGGCAATCCTCCGGATGCCAATTTCGAGGGGGTGCCGATGTGGAAAAGCTATGTCCCGCAGGTCGATGCCGTGCTGCGCGTCGTTCTTGGCGACGAAGTCTGGCAGGAGATGGTCGAGGCGGAAAAGGCTGGAGCCGCAGGATCGCCCTGAGCCTGGGAGATCAGATACAGCCATTCCTCCGGACGAAGCCAGTCCGGCAAAACGCCATCTGTTCCCCGTGACGCAGAGCATCCGCGAGCGACAAGAATGCGGGTGATGCGAGGCGTCGGCTCGAAGAGGAGAGCTGCTGCGCAGTCGGTGTTGCCATCCACGGCAAGCGAACATTTGTATCTTCGCCGCTCTACCCGGGGAGAATGATTCGTATCGGTTTCATTCATAAGCCGCATAGAGTTTCTGCATTGCAGCGAAGACGCTGCTATATCCCGCAGCACAAGTCCCGCTTTCGTCAGTTCTAGAAGCGCCTTTCTTGACTCTGCGCACCCCGATTCCACTCTGAGATCAGGCCGAAGTTCAACAGGGGCCGGCGTCCGCATTCCTCCTCCCCGCGGGTGCACAAGTTGACAGCCCCGCGCCTCCTCCTCCCGCGCGGGGCTGATTTGTTACTTTGGGCAAGAATAGACGGCGCTCGTCTCGCTCGGCAGCGGGCCACGAAAAGCCCTCCAGTATTTCGCCGCAATGGCGAATGCACCGCACGATCTCCCGAGCCAGCCCTTCAATCCCTCGGCCTAGGCACAGCCCTGATCCTAGAGCGGTTCGGGCGTATACAAGGCGGCCTGGAAGACCGGCTGGTAGTCATAGCGAACCAGCTTTTCCAGACCGAGCGACCGAATGAAGGACGACAGCGGCCCGTCGGTCAGCGCAAGCTGGACATCCCCGCCGGCGCGGCTGCTCGCCCGCTCGACGGCCCGCACGTCCGAGAAGCCATGCGTCACACGCCCCCGCGCGTCCAGGTTCACGAAGTTCATCCGCGAAACCGCCGGGGTCGCGCCGGTGGTGTCCAGCTTCTTCCCGATCATCGAGAAATCGACATCGCCCGCCTCGTCGTAATAGGTAAAGGCCACCGTCTCGCCCTCGGCGCTGTAGTCGATCGGGATCTTCCATTTCGGCAGGTTGTAGCCGACGACTCCGCGCACGCGCGCAAGCTCGGTGTCCACCGGCAGCTTGAGGACATAGCCCCAGAGGCTCTGGTCATTCAGCTGACCCATCAGCGAGATCAGGCCCCAGTTGCCCTGTCCGGGCCGCGTCGTGACGACCGAGATCGACAGCTCGTTGTAGCTGTCATTGTCGCAATAGTGATAGGCGTAGGAGGTGATGGCGACTAGCCCCTTGCCGGGCGCGAAGGAGATCGGCTGGACGACCTCTCTCACCTCCTGCGGGATCAGGCGTTCGATGCTGGCCATGTCGGCGGTGTAGATCGCGGTAATGCTGCTGTTGTCATAGTAGAAGTTCGGAGAATACGTGGTGAAGCCCACCTCCTTCTTCTCCTTGGCAATGCCTTTGAACCAGCTGATGTCGATGTCCGGGCGCTCGGCCTCGACGACCGAAAGCGGCGTGTTGGAGCCGAAGCGCTGGAACAACCCGCCTTGCAGGACCGGAATGTCGTGTCCCGCCAGATCGACCGTGGCGGTGTTTTCGTCGTCACGATCCGCGATGGGACGGGCAGCCTCGACCGGACGCGCGGTCAGCACCGCCTCATCGAGGGCCAGGTTCGGGCCGTACAGGGCGGCAGCGCCGCCGAGTGCTGCGAAGACAGCGGCAGTTGGCCAGAGCCAGCGCCTGCGGTTGACTTTCGACATGATGGTCTCCTTCGATGGATCGGATGCGTGAGGTGTCAGGCTTCGCCGCAGCCGGGAAGCCGGTGGATCGACCCGCCGGGCGCGGATCGCGGGAAACTGCAAAGTCAGACGAGGCGGGACAGGCCTTCCCGAAGCCGGTGCCATCGCTCTGACAGCAGGGCGCCGAGGAGCCGGTCGGACCTTGGGCCGAAGGGCGGGCGCAGCAGGTTCGCCCCGTTCCAGCGGCTCTGGGTGTAGATGCCCTTGGCGTGGCTCATGGCGCGGAACCCCTCAATACCGTGATAGGCGCCCATGCCGCTGGCGCCGACGCCGCCGAAGGGCAGGTCGTCCTGCGCGTAGTGCATCAGGGTGGTGTTCAGCCCGACATTGCCCGAGGTGGTGCGGTCGAGCAGCCGCCGCCGGTCGGCACCGTCCGCGCCGAAGTGATAGAGCGCCAGCGGGCGTGGCCGCGCATTCACGAAGGCGATGACCTCGTCGATGTCGCGATAGGGCACGACCGGCAGAATCGGGCCGAAGATCTCCTGCTGCATGACCTCCATCGCGTCGGTGGCGCCGAAGACCAGAGCCGGGGCGAGGGTCTGCGGCCGGGCCTCGGGCGCAGGGGTGCCAAGGCGGACGACATCGGCCCCTTGTGCCACGGCGTCGCGCAAGAGGCACTCGAGGCGTTCGAAATGCCGGGCGTTGATGATGGCGCTGTAATCGGCGCCGGAGGGGCCGGCCGGATACATCCGCCCGATCGCGCGCTCAAAGCCGGTGCGGAAGGCGGCCAAGTCGCTTTCGTGGACCAGCGCGTAATCCGGAGCGATGCAGGTCTGGCCCGCATTGGCCAGCTTGCCGAAGGCGATGTTGGCGACATTCGTCTCGGTCGCAGCACCCGGGGCCACGACCACGGGAGACTTTCCGCCCAGCTCCAGCGTGACCGGGACCAGGTTGTCGGCTGCCGCGCGCATCACCGCCTTGCCCACAGGTGTGCTGCCGGTGAACAGGATGTGATCGAACGGCAGCGCCGTGAAGGCCCTGCCGGTCTCGGCATCGCCCTGCACGACCGCGACCTTCTCGGTCGGAAAGATTTCCGCAAGCATTTCGGAGAGGAGTTCGCTGGTCTGCGGCGTGAACTCGGACGGTTTGATCATCGCCCGATTGCCGGCGGCAAGCGCCGTCGCCAGCGGCATCATCGCCAGCGAAAGCGGATAGTTCCACGGCGACAGGATACCGACCACGCCCAGAGGCTGGTATTCGATACGGGCACGGGCAAAGCGAAAGCTCCAGTCCACATGTCGCCGTTCGGGCCGCATGAAGCGGCGCAGGTTGCGCGAGAGATAGGCGATCCCCTGCAAGGTCGGCAGGATCTCCATCATCGCCGTCTCATGGCGCGAGCGGTGACCGAAATCGGCACGGATCGCCGCCTCGATCTGCGACCGGTGGGCGGCGATGGTGCGGCGCAGGGCGTCGAGATCGGCCCGGCGTTGCGCCAGGTCGGGCGCGCCGTCGCGCAGGAAGGCGGCGCGCTGGCGGGCGAGAATGTCGGTAAGATCGGTCATGGTGTCCTCGATCGCGGTTGCGTGGACAGGTGTCGGGCGACCGCTTTCGCCGTCGCCCTGGCCGAGCCCGGGTTCTGCCCGGTGATCAGCCGCCCGTCGCTCACGGTATAGGAGACGAAGGGCAGCAGGGCCTTCGTGTAGCGCGCGCCGCGCGCCGTCATCTCGGCCTCGGCATTATAGGGCATGTGCCGCGCGACGCCGGCCAGCACCTCCTCGCGCCAGGAAAACCCGGTCAGCCGGCGGCCCTCGACCAGAAGCCGCCCGTCCGAAAGGCGCGTATTCAGGAGCCCGCAATAGCCATGGCAGACCGAAGAGACGACCCCTCCGCCCTCCCAGATCTCGCGCGTCAGGCGCTGCAGGCCGGGGCTGTCGGGAAAGTCCCACATCACCGCATGGCCGCCGGTGAAATAGATCGCGTCG
>JASGFG010000002.1:0-97726 GCA_047605605.1 Paracoccaceae bacterium
GCGCCGCCTTTCAACTCCGCAAGGCTGGACCGGATGCCCTCCTCGACCGTGGTATGCGGGTGATCGCCCAGCCAGCCAGGCACCGGGTCCGAGGTCAGATCGGCGGGAATGCGCAGCGGCGGGCCTTCGATCGTCGCGCCGTCCCAGCCGCTTTGGCGGGCCAGTTCGGCGGTGAAGTCGGTCATCTGCCGCGTGTCGCCCGCCATGGTCAGGACCGTGGCGCCCGTCATCGGCCGCAGCATCGCCGCCGTCAGAAGCCGCGCCACGTCGTCGACATGGACAAAGCCGACGCGGCCGGAAAAGCGGATGGTCGCCGGTTCGCGCCGCACCGCCGCGGCCAGGGCGATGGACGGGCCCGCCGCGATGCCGCTGCTGATGCCGGGGCCATAGACGATATAGGGGCGCAGCCCCAGGCTGGGCACGCCATGGTCGGCGGCATAGACGCGCGCCAGCCCCTCGACCGCCAGCTTGGTGGTACCATAGACGGTCATCGGGCGGGGATGGATGGCGCTGTCCGGGCCGAAGACCCCGGCCGTGGACAGCCAGGCCACCGGCACCGCCGTCCGCCGCGCCGCCTCGAACACATGGGTGGAGCCAAGGATGTTCACCCGCACCGCCCGCGCCGGATCGGCCGCGCAATCCACCGTCATCAGCCCGGCCAGATGCACGATGCCATCGCAGCCCTCGGCCGCCGCAGCGACCGAGGCGGCATCGGTCACATCGCCCGCGCAGGCTTCATACCCGGCAGGCAGGCGCGCCCGGTCAAGCGCCGGCCCCAGGTCCAGGATGCGGGGCACGGCGCCCTGTGCCGCCAGCATGGCGGCCGCGCGCAACCCGATGAAGCCGGTGCCGCCGGTCAGCAATATGCGTTTCATTCGTTCCTCCCGACAGATCACTTATTGAATGCCATTCAATTATAAAAATGTCTTCCGTTTTTTTGCGCTTCGTGGCAGTTTCCCGCGCAGTTCGCAGCTCGGGGGAGGGATGGATGACGACGACGGCGTTCGACGAAGAGGTCGATCTTCTGGTGATCGGCGCGGGTGCGGGCGGGATGACCGCGGCGCTGAGCGGGGCGATTGCCGGGCTGTCGGTCCTGCTGTGCGAAAAGACCGGGATGGTCGGGGGCACCACCGCCACATCGGGCGGGACAACCTGGGTGCCGGGGACGGCGCTTTCCGTGCAGGCGGGCGTGCCCGACAGCGCCGAGGATGCGGCGGCCTTTCTGCGCCATGTCGTCGGCAACCGCGGCGGGGATGATCTGCGCGCGGCGTTTCTGGCCTCGGGGGCCGAGGCGATTGCCGATCTGGAACGCAATTCCGAAGTGCGGTTCGTGGCCGCCGCTGCCCATCCCGACTATCTGGACGGCCCCGGTTCGGCCCATGGCGGGCGGGCGCTGGCGCCGGTGGAATTTGACGGGCGGCTTCTGGGGGCGGATTTCGACCGCATCCGCCCGCCGCGCGACGTGTTCATGGGCCTGGGCGGGATGATGGTCGGGCGGGCCGAGCTGGGCTCGCTGTTGCACCCGTTTGCCAGTCTGGCCGATCTGAAGACCACCCTGCGCGTCGTCGGCCGCTATGCCCGCGACCGGCTGCGCTGGCGGCGGGGAACGCGGATCCTGATGGGCAATGCGCTGGTCGGGCGGCTGTTCTTCAGCCTGCGTCGGCGCGGGGTGCCGGTCTGGTTCGACAGCCCGCTGTCCGATTTCATCCGTGAGGGCGGGGCCGTGACCGGCGCCGTCATCGCCACGCCGCAGGGCCCGCGCCGGGTGCGGGCGCGGCGCGGGGTGGTGCTGGCCACCGGCGGCATCGGCTGGAACAAGGATCTGCGGGCGCGGCTTTTCCCGGCGCAGATCGCCCCGGTCAGCCAGGCGCCGGTGACCAACACCGGCGACGGGATCAGCCTGGGGGTGGCGCGCGCCGGGGCCATGCTGGATGACGGCTGCGACAGCGCGGGGCTGTGGATGCCGTGCTCGATGCTGAAGAACGCCGATGGCTCGGTCTCGGTCTGGCCGCATATCCTGCTGGACCGGGCCAAGCCGGGGCTGATTGCCGTCGGCCCGGATGGCAGGCGGTTCGTCAACGAATCCGACAGCTATCACGACTTCTGCATGGGGATGATCGGCGCGGGGCTGTCCGAGGCCTGGCTGGTGGTGGATGACGCCTTCATCCGCCGCTATGGGCTGGGGCTGGTGCTGCCGGGCGGGCGGGGGATGTCGCGCCTGCTGCGGCAGGGCTATCTGACGCGGGGCGCGACGCTGGCCGAACTGGCGGGCCGGATCGGGGTGGACCCGGCGGGCCTGGCCGCCAGCGTGGCGGCGAACAATGCCTTTGCGGCCGATGGGGTCGACACGGCATTCGGCCGTGGCACCAGCGCCATGAACCGCTTCAACGGCGATGCCGCGGCGGGGGGCAGGAACCCCTGCCTCGGCCCGCTGAACCGGGCGCCGTTCTATGCGCTGAAGGTGGTGCCGGTCGATCTGGCGGGCAGCGGCGGGCTGCGCACCGACCCGGAGGCGCGGGTGCTGGACACGGAGGGCCAGCCGATCCCCGGACTTTACGCCTGCGGCAACGATGCGGCGTCGATCTTTCGCGGCACCTATCCGGGGCCGGGCACCACCATCGGCCCGGCCATGGTCTTTGGCTGGCGCGCGGCACGGCACGCGGCGGCGGCGGGCTGATCAGCCCGCCAGACCGCGGAAATGCGCCAGCATCCGGGCGGCATCGGGGGCAAGGCCGGTGAACAGACGGAAGGCCTCGGCCGCCTGGAACACCGCCATGCCGCCGCCATCGGCGGTGCGGCAGCCTTTGGCGCGGGCCACGGCAAGCAGCTGCGTTTCCAGCGGGAAATAGACGATTTCGGCCACCCAGTGCCCCGGCCGGATCAGGTCGGCCGCGATCGGCAGGCCGGGGTGGGCCTCCATCCCCATGGGCGTGGTGTTGATCAGCCCGTCCGCCGCAGCCATCGCCGCCGCCACATCCCCGGTTGCCTGCGCGAAGTCGCGCCCCGCCCGCGCGTTCAGTGCCGCGGCCAGATCGCGGGCGCGGCCCATGTCCATGTCGGACAGGAACAACCGCCCCACCCCCAGCCGCAGCACCGCATGGGCGACCGCCGCCCCTGCCCCGCCCGCGCCCATCTGCACCACCGACCCCAGGGCCACGTCGGGCAGTTGCAGGCGAAATCCCTGCATGAACCCCGACCAGTCGGTGTTGTGCCCGGTCCGCCGCCCGTCGCGGAACACCACAGTGTTGACCGCGCCCAGATCGCGCGCGTCGGGCGACAGGTCGTGCAGCAGCGGGATCACCTGCTGCTTGCAGGGATGGGTGATGTTCAGGCCGGCGAACCCCTCGGCCTCGGCCCGGTCCAGCAGATCGGGCAGCGCCTCGGGCGTCAGGCCGCGGGCGGTCAGGTCGATCAGCTCATAGCTCAGGTCCAGACCCTGCGCCGCGCCTTCGGCCATGTGCAGGGCGGGGGATTTCGACCGCTGGATTCCGGTCCCGATCAGACCAAGGCGGATACGCTGGGCCATGGCGTCAGCCGATCATGTCCAGCAGGGCGCGCACCGCCACCGGATAACCCCGCGGCCCCAGCCCGGCGATGACCGCCGTCACCACCGGCGACATCAGCGAGCGGTGATAGACCGCCTCGCGCGCGTGGATGTTCGAGATGTGAAGCTCGATCTTGGGCGCGGTGAACATCTTCAGCGCATCCATCACCGGAACCGAGGTAAAGGTCAGCCCGGCGGGGTTGATGATCAGCCCCGCCGCGCCGGTGTCTATCGCCTCATGCACCCAGTCGATGATCTGGTATTCGGCATTCGACTGGTGGAACCGCACAGGAACATCGCCTGCGGCCTCGCGCGCCCAGCCCTCGATCTGGGCCAGGGTGGTGTGGCCGTAGATCTCCGGCTCTCGCTTGCCCAGGCGGTTGAGGTTGGGGCCGTTCAGGATCCAGATGGTCATCTTGCGTCTCGCATTATCCGCCATAGCCCGCCAGTCGCGGCAGCCACAGCACAAGGTCGGGGAAGAGGGTGATCAGCGCCAAACACAGCACCATCCAGGCCAGGAACGGCAGGCAGTCGCGGATGATGTCCTTCATCGGCGAGCCGGAGATGTTGGTCATGATGAACAAGAGCAGCCCATAGGGCGGCGTCACAAGCCCCAGCATGATGTTCACCACCACCACGATGCCGAAATAAACCAGGTCGATGCCCAATCCCTGCGCCGTGGGGATGAAGACCGGCACGATGATCAGCAGGATCGCCGTCCCCTCCAGAACGCAGCCCAGAAGCAGCAGGATCACGTTGACCAGCAGCATGAAGCCCATGGGCGACAGATCCCAGCCTTGCAGGATGTGGCGCAGGCTTTCGGGGATGTTCTCGATGGTGACGACATAGTTGAAGACCAGCGCCCCCCCGATCATCATCCCGATGGAGGCCGAGGTCTTGGCCGACACCAGCAGCGCGGCATAGCCCTCGCGCCAGGACAGGCTGCGATAGAACAGGATCGACACCAGCACCGCATAGGCCGCCGCCAGCGCCGCCGCCTCGGTCGGCGTGGTCACGCCGGAATAGATGCAGCCCAGCAGGATGACCGGCATCAACAGCGTCGGAAACGCCTCCCACGTCACCTTTGGGATGTCGCGCATCGGCACGCGTTCCTCGACCGGGAAATTCTTGCGCCGCGCATCCCAGGCGACCTGCGCCATCTGCATCGCGGTCATGATCAGCCCCGGCACCACGCCCGCCAGAAACAGATAGCCGATCGAGGCATCCGAGACGAGCGCATAGACCACCATGGGGATCGACGGCGGCAGGATCGGCCCGATCACCGCCGTCACGGCGGTCAGCGCGGCGGCATAGCTGGGCGTGTAGCGGTTTTCCCGCGTCATCAGGTTCTGCATCATCCGGCCCGACCCCGCGGCATCGGCGATGGCCGATCCCGACATGCCCGCAAAGACCAGACTTTGCAGCACGTTGACCTGCGCCAGCCCGCCGCGCAGGTGGCCGACGACGACATTGCAGAATTTCAGCAGCCGTTCCGTCATGGAGCCGGAGTTCATGATCTCGGCCGCGAAGATGAACAGCGGCACGGCCAGGATGATGTAGTTGGAATACATCCCGTTCAGGAACTGTTCGGCCGCGGTGCCCATGTCCATGCCGGACATCCACAGATAGAAGATCGACCCCGAGATCATCGAAAGCCCGATGGGCAGGCCCATCAGCGCCAGCGCCGTGATGGCGATGATCGCAAGCGAAAAGAGACTGGTCAGGTTCATACGCCGGAACTCGCCTTGGTGGGGTCATAAGCCTCGGGTCCGCGGCCATAGATGGCGGAAAAGCCGACCCAGATGTGGCGGACGATCATCGCCACCGCAAAGACGACATAGATGGAATAGACCCAGTTGAACCGCAGGTGCAGATAGGCGGTCTTTTCCACCTTCATGAAGGTCACATAGTCCCATGTCGCGGGCATCGACCAGATGAAGGTCGCCAGCAGGAACAACGCCGTCAGCAGCGCCATGCCTCGCCGCGCGCGTTCACCGACCGATCCGTAGATCAGGTCGAACCGCATCTCCTCGGTGTCGCGGATCACGAAGGATGCGCCGAACAGCACGATCCAGATCCACAGCACCACGCTGATCTCATGCGTCCAGCCGATGGGCCAGTTCAGCAGATAGCGCGACACGATCTGCAACAGAAAGACCAGGAACATCGCCGCCAGCATCAGGACCAGAACATCCTCGGCCCGGCTGCGCAGCCATGTGAAAAGCCTGCTGCCCGTCATCATCACCCCCGTGGGAAAGGGCGGCCCGCCGCAAAGGGCAGGCCGCAAAGGCCGTCACAGCGCGGAAATGCGGTCCACGATGCCCGCAGGCCAGTCCTTGGCCAGATCGCTTTCCAGATAGGCCTTTTGCACATGGGTGCGGAAGGCATCCACATCGGGCGCATAGACCTGCAACCCCTTGGCTGCGAAATCCTTGGCCAGTTCCTCCTCGCGCTTGACATGCTCGGCGGTGGAAAAGTCGATGGCCGCATCCGCCGCCGTCTGGAATGCCGCCTTCTGATCGTCCGACAGGGTTTCCCACAGCTTGCCCGAAACGGTCAGCAGATCGAACGCCACAAGGTGCGAGGTCAGGACGATCTGCTTCATCACCTCGAAGAACTTCATGTTCTGGACGTTGGGCAGCGGATTGTCCTGCCCGTCGATGGCGCCGGTTTGCAGGCCGGTATAGACCTCGGCATAGGCCATGGGCGTGGGGTTGGCGCCAAGCGCCGTTCCCAAGAACTGCCAGGCCTCGCCCCCCGGCATCCGCAGCTTGACGCCCGCCAGATCGGTGGGGGTCGAGATCTTCTTGTCGAGGTTCAGCCCCACCTGCCGCGTGCCATAGAAGGTCGGGCCAAGGATCTTGATACCAAGCTGATCCTCGGCCAGCTTCTTCATCTCGGTGCCGACATCGCTGGCGAAAAAGGTCTTCAGATGCGCGGCGTCGCGGAACAGATAGCCCGAGGTCAGCACCGACCAGGCCGGAACCTGGTTCGACACGTCCTGCGGGGCGATGTTCGACATTTCAAGGTTGCCGCGTTGCAGCGCGACCAGCTCGGTTCCCTGCTTGAACAGCGTGCCGCCATAGAACCCCTCGTAGGCAAAGCCGGGGCCGATGCCTTCGACGAATTTCTTCATCATCTCGGCCCGGATGTCCTGTTCCGAGAACACGGCCGAAAAACGGACTTTCACCGCATCCTGCGCATGGGCGATGCGGGTCACGAACGGCGCGGCAAGCAGGGCCCCGCCAAGCACGGCAAAGCCGCGCCGGGTCAGTCTGGTCATATGTTCCTCCCTTGATGAAAGGCCCGTCGCAGCGGCCCCCTCCTTTGCGCAGAGTGTCATCGGTGATTGTGTGAATCAACAATTGAATCGAATATCATATGATATTTCCATTTTTACCATATGATCACGATTTTCCCGGCCATCTTGCGGAATGTCCTGCCATCGGCTGATATGAGGGCGAAGGGGAAGGGTCATGACCATCGCGATGCCTCTGGCCGAAACCATCGGCGAGACGACCTATCGCCGACTGCGCGGCGACATCATCTTTGGCCGCCTGCCGCCGGGGCGGAAGCTGCGGCTGGAACAGTTGCGCAGCCGCTATGATGTCAGCGTCGCCACCCTGCGCGAAATCCTGCCGCGGCTGGTGGCCGAAGGGCTGATCCTGTTCGAGACCCAGAAGGGGTTCGAGGTCGCCCCCGTTTCCGCCGCCGACCTGCGCGAGATTGCCGAAATGCGCATCCTGCTGGAATGCCACGCGGTCGGCGCCTCCTTCGCGGCGGGCGACCTGGAATGGGAGGCGCGGGTCGTCGCCGCCCATCACAAGCTGTCGCGCATGGAACAGCACATGCTGTCGGGCGACCGCGCCGTCAGCGAGACGTGGAAGCGATACGACCGCGAATTTCATGTGGCGCTGATTTCGGCTTGCGGATCGGGCGAACTGCTGATGGCGCATGACCGGATCTTTGACCGCTTCCTGCGCTATCAGGTGCTGCTGGTGATGTTTCGCGGCGAGATCGCCGTGCAGGAACACCATGCCCTGCTGGACTGCGCGATGCGGCGCGACGCGGCGGGGGCGCAGGCTCTTTTGCGGCGGCATATCGGGGCCTGCATCGACTATACCGTGCAGAACGGCCTGCTGAACGAGGCGGAGGCATGACCGACGCCAGCCTGCCTTTCGGCGCCACCGTCTATCAGACGCTGAGAACCGACATCATCATGGGCCGCCTGCCGCCGGGGCGCAAACTGCGCCTGGATGCGCTGCGCGACCGCTATCAGGCCGGGACCAGCACCCTGCGCGAGGCGCTGAGCCGCCTTGCCGCCGACGGGTTCGTGCAGGCCGAGGGGCAGCGCGGGTTCGAGGTGGCGCCGATCTCGGTCGCCGGCCTGCATCAGATCGCCGACCTGCGCCTGCTGCTGGAGGAACATGCGATGGCCAGGTCCTTCCAGGCCGGCACCCTGGACTGGGAGGCGGCAGTGATCGCCGCGCACCACAGGCTGGACACGCATGAAGAACAGCTGGAAGGCGGGGATACATCGGACATCACCGCCTGGCGGCAAAGCGACTGGTCGTTCCACCAGACGCTGATTTCGGCCTGCGGGTCCAGCGTTCTGATGCGCAGCCATGCCGAGGTGTTCGACAAATACCTGCGCTATCAGATGATCGCGCTGGCCTTTCGCCCGCAGGCATCGCGCCCGGAACACCGGGCGCTGCGCGATGCCGCCCTGCGCCGGGATGCGGCAGAGGCTTCGGCCCTGTTGCGCCATCATATCCGCGCCGGGGTGGAACATGCCCTGTCGCGGGTCGGGGTGTTCGCCGGCTGACCGCGCGTCGGTCAGCCCGCCTCGGGCACACAGACGCGCACCCGCGTGTCCCATTCGCCGCAGCGCCGCGCCAGATCCTGCGGCAGCGGCCGGTCGGTGAACAGGGTATCCACCTCGGACAGGCTGGCGATGCGGGCGGGGGCGGGGCGGCCGATCTTGGAATGGTCCGTGACCACGAACGCCCGCCGCGCCTGACGCAGGATCGCGCGGCTGACCCGCACCTCGGCCAGATCGAAGTCCAGAAGATCGCCGTCGGCATCCAGCGCCGATGTGCCGATGATGGCGAAATCCACCTTGAACTGTTCAAAGAACTGGGTCGTCAGCTCGCCCGTCAGCCCGCCGTCCGACCGGCGCAGCGCGCCCCCCGCCACCATGATCTCGCACCCCGGATTGGCCAGCAGGATGTTGGCGACATTGATGTTGTTCGTCACCACCATGATGTTGGAATGATGAAGCAGCGCCTGCGCCACCGCCTCGGTCGTGGTGCCAAGGTTCAGGATCAGGCTGGAATTGTCGGGGATTTCCGCGGCACAGGCCGCGCCGATGGCCGACTTCGCCTCGGCGTGCAGGCGGCGGCGGGCCTCATATCCCAGGTTGACGACGCCCGCGCGCGGCACCGCCCCGCCATGCACCCGGTCCAGCAACCCCTGCTCGGCCAGATCGCCCAGATCGCGGCGGATGGTCTGAAGCGTAACCTCGAACCGCTGGGCCAGATCCTCGACCAGCACCCGCCCCTCGCTGCGGGCCAGATCCAGGATTTCGTTCTGCCGGATGCTGAGCGCCAAGGCTTTTCCTTCCGTATTCGTGGCTTTTCGGCTGCGGTTCGCTTTTGCCCGTTTCGCGCCGATCTTACGGAGACAAATCGCACATGCAAGGCATAGGTCATGCCGCAGATGCAGCACTATGGCGCGAGATGTGCTGCATTGCAGCGCCATGGTGTTCGTTTTTGCCAAAATCGCGCATAAACGAAAAATGCTGCTTGACCGAAAAAACGAAACCGTTACTGCTTGCGGTAACAAAAGGGCGAGCCGCTCGCCCCCTGGGGGAAACCGCGTGTCGACCGATCTGCCAGACATGACCGATCTTTTCGTCATCGGCGGCGGCATCAACGGCTGTGGCATCGCGCGGGATGCGGCGGGGCGCGGGCTGACGGTCACGCTGGCCGAACAGGGCGATCTGGCGCAGGGCACATCCTCGGCCTCGACCAAGATGTTCCATGGTGGCCTGCGATATCTGGAGTATTTCGAGTTCCATCTGGTGCGCGAGGCGCTGGAGGAACGCGAGACGCTGCTGGTCGCCATGCCGCATATCAGCTGGCCCATGCGGTTCGTGCTGCCCTATTCGCCCCAGATGCGGTTTGAAAGCGATACGCCGACCTCGCGCCTTTTGTCGCGGGTGATGCCCTGGATGAAGGGGCGGCGGCCCGCCTGGCTGATCCGGCTGGGGCTGTTTCTTTACGACACGCTGGGGGGGCGCAAGATCCTGCCCGGCACCCGTCGGCTGGACCTGAGAACCGATCAGGCGGGGCGGTGGCTGAAGCCCGGTTTCGGGCTGGCCTGGGAATATTCCGACTGCTGGGTGCAGGATTCGCGTCTGGTCGTGCTGAACGCCCGCGATGCCGAGGCGCGGGGCGCCCATATCCTGACCCGCACCCGCGTGGTGTCGGCCACGCGCGCCGGCGATCGCTGGGACATCGTGACCGAAGGTCATCGCGGGCACGAGGTTCACCATGCCCGCGCGCTGGTCAATGCCGGTGGGCCGTGGGTCGAGGAGGTGATCCGCAATGTGGCCCGCATCCCCTCGACCGAAGGGGTGCGGCTGGTCAGGGGCAGCCATATCGTCACGCGGAAACTCTATGACCACGACCGCTGCTATTTCTTTCAGGGGACGGACGGGCGGATCATCTTTGCCATTCCCTATGAGGATGACTTCACCCTGATCGGCACCACCGACAAGGACCATCAGGGTGCCCCCGGCGAGGCCCGCTGCACCGAAGAAGAGCGCGATTACCTTTGCGCCTTTGCCAGCCAGTATTTCGCGAAACCCGTGACGCCCGCCGATGTGGTCTGGACCTATTCCGGGGTGCGGCCGCTTTATAACGACGGGGCAAAATCGGCGACGGCGGCGACGCGGGAATATGTCCTGAGCCTGGATGACAAGGGCGCGCCACTGCTGAACGTCTTTGGCGGCAAGATCACCACCTATCGCCGCCTGGCCGAGAATGCGCTGGCGAAACTGGCACCGTTCTTTCCGCAGGCCAGGGGCGACTGGACGGCGCGCGTGCCGCTGCCGGGCGGCGATTTCCCGCATGACGGCGTGGCGGATCTGACCGGGCAGCTGGTGGCGGAATACCCGTTCCTGACGCCTGCCCATGCGGCGCGACTGATCCGCACCTACGGGACCGAGGCTTTCCCGATGCTGCGGGGCGCCCGGCAGATGGCCGATCTTGGCCCCGATTTCGGCGCGACCCTGACGGGGGCCGAGGTCAACTGGCTGATCACGCGGGAATATGCCCGCGCGCCCGAAGACATCCTGTGGCGGCGCACCAAGCTGGGCCTGCACATGAGCCAAGACCAGATCGCGACGCTAGCGGCCTTCATGGCCGGGGCGGCGGGCCGGAAAGCGAACCCGGCGGCGGAATAGGGCGGCCGCCCGGCCGGAGGAGGCAGGGCAGGCCGGAAGGGGAGGACGGATGACGCTGGAACTGCAAGGCGTGTCGCGGCTGGTTGGCGGGCGGGTGCATATCCACCCCACCAGCCTGACATTGCACGGCGGCACGATGAACGTGCTGCTTGGGCCGACGCTTTCGGGCAAGACCAGCCTGATGCGGCTGATGGCAGGGCTGGACCGGCCCGACACCGGGCGCATCCTGTGGAACGGACGCGACGTGACCGGCCTGCGCGTGCAGGACCGGGGCGTGGCGATGGTCTATCAGCAGTTCATCAACTATCCGGGCCTGACGGTTTACGAAAACATCGCCTCGCCCCTGCGGATCATGGGCACGCCAAAGGACCAGATCGACGCCCGCGTGCAGGAAACCGCCGCCATGCTGCGGCTGACGCCGATGCTGGGCCGCAAGCCGCTGGAACTGTCGGGCGGACAGCAGCAGCGGTGCGCCCTGGCCCGCGCGCTGGTCAAGGGGGCAGGGCTGGTGCTGCTGGACGAACCGCTCGCCAACCTGGACTACAAGCTGCGCGAGGAGCTGCGGGTGGAAATCCCAAGGATATTCGAGGCTTCGGGCGCGATCTTCGTCTATGCCACGACCGAGCCGGAAGAGGCGCTGCTTCTGGGCGGCAACACCGCCGCGCTGTGGGAGGGCCGGGTGACGCAATTCGGCCCGACGCCGCAGGTCTATCGCCATCCGCAGGATGCGACGACGGCGCGGGTGTTCAGCGACCCGCCGATGAACTTCGTTTCCGCCTTCAAGGACGGCCATCGCCTCAACTTTGGCGGCACCGCCAATGCCCCCGCCGACGGGGTGCTGGCGGGCCTGCCGGACGGACACTATCAGGCCGGGTTCCGGGCGAACCACCTGTTCCTGAACAAGCATTCGGGGACCGCGGTGGAATTTCCCGCAACCGTCGCCGTAACCGAGATCACGGGGTCGGAAACCTTCATCCATGTCGATCGCGGCGGCGACCGCTGGGTCGGACTGGTCGAGGGGGTCCACGCCCTGACACCCGGAGAAGCCGTCTCGGTCTGGCTGGACCCGGCGCATGTCTATCTGTTCGACGCGGAAGGGCGCCTTGCCGCCCCTGCCGCCTATGCGAGGACGGCGTGACATGGCACAGATCACGCTGAAGAACCTGGCGCACAGCTATCTGCCCAACCCTTCGGGCGAAAAGGACTATGCGCTAAAGGAAATGGATCATGTCTGGCAGGACGGCGGGGCCTATGCGCTGCTCGGCTCGTCCGGCTGCGGCAAGACCACGCTTCTGAACGTCATCTCGGGCCTGTTGCGGCCCAGCCATGGACGGGTGCTGTTCGGCGACCGAGACGTGACCGATGCGCCGACGGCGGAACGGAACATCGCGCAGGTGTTCCAGTTCCCGGTCGTCTACGACACGATGACGGTGCGCGACAATCTGGCCTTTCCGCTGCGCAACCGGGGCAAGGACGCGGCCTATATCAAGGCCCGCGTCGACCGGATCGCGCAGATGATCGGGATGGAGGCGATGCTGACCCGCAAGGCGCAGGGCCTGACCGCCGATGCCAAGCAGAAGATCAGCCTTGGCCGCGGCATGGTGCGCGAGGATGTGAACGCCATCCTGTTCGACGAGCCGCTGACCGTGATCGACCCGCATATGAAGTGGGAACTGCGGACCCAGTTGAAACAACTGCACCGCCAGTTCGGCCATACGATGATCTATGTCACCCATGACCAGACCGAGGCGCTGACCTTCGCCGACAAGGTGGTGGTGATGTATGACGGCAGGGTGGTGCAGATGGGCACCCCGCAAGAGCTGTTCGAGACGCCGGCCCATACCTTCGTCGGCTATTTCATCGGCTCGCCCGGAATGAACTTTCTGGACGCGCGCATCCTGGGCGACAGGGCGGTCTTGGCCTCGGGGGCGACGGTCGATCTGGGGGCCGACCATGGCCAGCCGGCGGGGGCGACGCGCATCGGCATCCGCCCGGAATATGCCGTGCTGACCGATGGGCAGGGCGGCCTGCCGGTGACGGTGCGCCGGGTCGAGGATGTGGGCCGCCACCGCATCCTGCGCGCCACGGTCGAGGACCGGCCCTTCGACATCGTGGTGCCCGAAGGGATGCCGGTCTCCGCAACCGATGCCCGCGTGTCCTTCGCGCGGAGCAAGATCAACGTCTATGCCGACGACTGGCGCGTCGCGCCGAAAGGGGGGGCGGCCTGATGGAAAAGACGGTCAACAACAGGGCGTGGTTCCTGGTGCTGCCGGTGCTGGTGGTCGTCGCCTTTTCGGCGGTGATCCCGCTGATGACGGTGGTGAACTATGCCTTCAACGACACCTTCGGGAACAACGAATTCTTCTGGGCCGGCCTCGAATGGTTCGACGAGATGGTCCATTCCGACCGCCTGCACGGCGCGCTTGGCCGGCAGGCGCTGTTCTCGGCCATCATCCTGGCGATCGAGGTGCCGCTTGGCATCTTTGTCGCGCTGAACATGCCGAAGAAAGGTTTCTGGTCGTCCTTCTGCCTTGTCGTCATGGCGCTGCCGCTGCTGATCCCGTTCAACGTGGTCGGCACCATCTGGCAGATCTTCGGCCGGGTGGATATCGGCCTGCTGGGCCATACGCTGGAGGCGCTTGGCCTAGACTACAACTATACCAACGACCCGATCGACGCCTGGGCGACGGTGGTGGTCATGGATGTGTGGCACTGGACCTCGCTGGTGGCGCTTTTGTGCTATGCCGGGCTGCAATCCATCCCGCAGGCCTATTATCAGGCCGCCCGCATCGACCAGGCCTCCCGCTGGGCGGTGTTCCGGTTCATCGAACTGCCCAAGATGAAGGGCGTGCTGCTGATCGCCGTCCTGCTGCGGTTCATGGACAGCTTCATGATCTATACCGAGCCTTTCGTCGTCACCGGCGGCGGGCCGGGCAATTCCACCACCTTCCTGTCGATCGACCTGGTGAAGATGGCGGTGGGCCAGTTCGACCTTGGCCCGGCGGCGGCCTTCAGCCTGATGTATTTCCTGGTGATCCTGCTGGTCTCGTGGGTGTTCTACACCGTCATGACCAGCATGGACAAAGCGGAGGCCCAATGATGCGCGCCCGGACCGCCCCCCTTGTCATGACGCTTTACCTGCTGTTCCTGATGATCCCGATCTACTGGCTCGTGAACATGAGCTTCAAGACCAATGCCGAGATCACCAATGCCTTCACCCTGTTCCCGCGCGGGTTCACCGTCCACAATTATGCGGTGATCCTGACCGACCCCAGCTGGTATATGGGCTACGTCAACTCGATCATCTATGTGGTGATGAACACGGTGATTTCCATCACCGTGGCACTGCCCGCCGCCTATGCCTTCAGCCGCTATCACTTCATGGGCGACAAGCACCTGTTCTTCTGGCTGCTGACCAACCGCATGTCGCCGCCGGCGGTGTTCGCCCTGCCCTTCTTCCAGCTCTATTCGTCCATCGGTCTGTTCGACACGCATATCGCCGTCGCCCTGGCGCATTGCCTGTTCAACGTGCCGCTGGCGGTCTGGATCCTGGAAGGCTTCATGCGCGGCGTGCCCAAGGAGATCGACGAGACGGCCTATATCGACGGCTATTCCTTTCCGAAGTTCTTCGTGAAGATCTTCATGCCGCTGATCGCATCGGGCATCGGGGTCGCGGCCTTCTTCTGCTTCATGTTCAGCTGGGTGGAGCTGCTGCTGTCGCGCACGCTGACCTCGGTGAACGCCAAACCCATCGCCGCCACCATGACGCGCACCGTTTCGGCCAGCGGCATGGACTGGGGCGTGCTGGCGGCGGCGGGGGTGCTGACCATCATTCCGGGCGCGCTGGTGATCTGGTTCGTCCGCAACTACATCGCCAAGGGCTTCGCCCTGGGGAGGGTGTGATGACCGAGGCCTCGCAGGTCGAAACCATCGCCGCGCGCCGCGCCAACTGGCCCGCGATCAACGCCGCGGTGGTGATCGTGCTGGGTGCGGTGCTGGGGCTGCTGCTCTGGTCCGTGCCGGTGGGCGAGGATGGCGCCCGCGACTGGACGGGGCAGATGATCCCCGGCGGCTGGATGGCCTGGACCTTTCCGGTGGCGCTGTTCTTCTGGATCATCGCCAGCCTTCTGGTCACGTTCACCGTCCTGGCCATCCGGTTCCCCGAAACGCCGCGCACCGGCATCCTGCGGATCGAGACGACGCGCGGCGACCGGCTGTTCATCACCCTTCTCGGCTCGGCCTTCATCTGTCTGGCCTGGCTGTTCCTTGCCGGCCCGCCCGTGTGGTGGGCGCTGGTCCTGTGCCTTGTGTATGCCGCGGCGGTGTTCCGCTGGGTTTGACCGAAGACCGAAACTCGCATTCTCAGGGAGGAGAAGCATGAGACTGAAGCACACAACCACAGCCATGGCGCTTGCGCTGATGGCCATGGGCCTGCCCGCCTGGGCGGACATGGAGGCGGCGAAGAAGTTCCTCGACGCCGAAATCGGCGACCTGTCGACGCTTTCCCGCGCCGACCAGGAGGCCGAGATGCAATGGTTCATCGACGCCGCCAAGCCGCTGGCCGGGATGGACATCAAGGTGGTCTCGGAAACCCTGACCACGCATGAATACGAAGCCAAGGTGCTGGCCCCGGCCTTCACCGCCATCACCGGCATCAAGGTCACGCATGACCTGATCGGCGAGGGGGATGTGGTCGAAAAGCTGCAAACCCAGATGCAGACGGGCGAGAACATCTATGACGGCTATGTCAACGACTCGGACCTGATCGGCACCCACTGGCGCTATCAGCAGGCCCGCGACCTGACGAAATGGATGGCGGACGAAGGCAAGGCGTTTACCAGCCCGACCCTGGACCTGCCCGATTTCATCGGCACCAAGTTCACCACCGCGCCCGATGGCGACCTGTATCAGCTGCCCGACCAGCAGTTCGCGAACCTTTACTGGTTCCGGTATGACTGGTTCAACGACCAGAAGACCAAGGACGACTTCAAGGCCAAGTATGGCTATGACCTGGGCGTTCCGGTCAACTGGTCCGCCTATGAGGATATCGCCGAATTCTTCACCGGCCGCGACATGTCCTATGTCGAGGGCAGCCCCGCCAAGGTCTGGGGCAACATGGATTATGGCAAGAAGGACCCCTCGCTCGGCTGGCGCTATACCGACGCCTGGATGTCGATGGCCGGCATGGGCGACAAGGGCGAACCGAACGGCCTGCCGGTCGACGAATGGGGCGTCCGGGTGGACGAGAAGTCGCGTCCCGTCGGCTCCTGCGTGGCACGCGGCGGGGCGACCAACGATGCCGCCGCCGTCTATGCCGTGACCAAGGCGATCGAGTGGCTGAAGAAATACACGCCCCCCGAAGCCATGGGCATGACCTTTGGCGAGGCGGGTCCGGTCCCGGCGCGGGGCGACATCGCCCAGCAGATGTTCTGGTATACCGCCTTTACCGCCGACATGGTGAAACCCGGCACCGCCGTGGTGAATGCCGACGGCACGCCGAAATGGCGGATGGCCCCGTCCCCGCACGGCGCCTATTGGAGCGAGGGCACCAAGATCGGCTATCAGGATGTGGGGTCCTGGACGCTGATGAAATCCACCCCGGTGGACCGCGCGCAGGCCGCCTGGCTCTATGCGCAGTTCGTCACCTCGAAAACCGTCGACGTGAAGAAATCGCATGTGGGTCTGACCTTCATCCGCGACAGCACGATCCACGACAAGTCGTTCACCGAACGCGCGCCGAAACTGGGCGGCCTGGTCGAGTTCTATCGCTCGCCCGCGCGCGTGCAGTGGTCGCCGACGGGAACCAACATCCCCGACTATCCGAAGCTGGCACAGCTGTGGTGGCAGAACATCGGCGACGCGCTGTCGGGCGCCAAGACCCCGCAAGAGGCGCTGGACAGCCTGTGCGCCGAGCAGGAAAAGGTTCTGGCGCGGCTTGAAAAGTCCAAAGTGCAGGGCGACCTGGGGCCGAAGCTGAACCCCGAGGAAGATCCGCAGAAATGGCTGGATGCGCCCGGCGCGCCTGTGGCCAAGCTGGACAACGAAAAGCCCAAGGGCGAAACCGTGTCCTATGACGACCTGATCAAGTCCTGGCAATAAGCCGGGCAGGGGCGGGCAATCCTTGCGGGTTGCCCGTCCGCAGATTTTCACGAAAGACTTCGCAAGGCCTTCGCCAACCCCTGCCGCCGGACCGGACCTGCAATGACCCATATCCTTGCCATCGACCAGGGCACCACCTCGTCCCGCGCGATCCTGTTCGATGCGGCGCTGCGGCCCGTCGCCTCGGCGCAAGAGGAATTTCCCCAGCATTACCCGCAGTCCGGCTGGGTGGAACATGATCCGGCCGATCTTTGGGCCACCGTCGCCGCGACGGCACGCGCCGCCATCGAGCGCGCGGGAATCTCTGCCGGCGACATCGCCGCCATCGGCATCACCAACCAGCGCGAAACGACCCTGCTGTGGGACCGCGCCACCGGCACCCCGCTGCACAAGGCCATCGTCTGGCAGGACCGCCGCACCGCCGGGCTTTGCGCCGACCTGCGCGAGGCCGGGCACGAGCCGCTGATCGCCGCACGCACCGGCCTGCTGCTGGACCCCTATTTCTCGGGGACGAAGCTCAAATGGCTGCTGGACAGCATTCCCGGCGCGCGCGACCGCGCGAAACGGGGAGAGCTGGCCTTCGGCACGGTGGACAGCTGGCTGATCTGGAACATGACGGGCGGCAAGGTTCATGCCACCGATGCGACCAATGCCGCGCGGACGCTGCTTTACGATATCGGCGCGAACCGCTGGGACGCAGAGATCTGTGCGCTGCTGGACATTCCCCTGTCCGTCCTGCCGGACGTGCGCGATTGCGCCGCCGACTATGGCACCACGCGGCCCGACCTTTTCGGCCACCCCATTCCGATCCTTGGCGTTGCGGGCGACCAGCAGGCGGCGACGGTCGGGCAGGCCTGCTTTGCCCCCGGCATGATGAAATCGACCTATGGCACCGGCTGCTTTGCCCTGCTGAACACCGGCGCGGACCGGGTTCCGTCGAAGAACCGGCTGCTGACCACCATCGCCTATCGGCTGGACGGCAAGACCACCTATGCGCTGGAAGGGTCGATCTTCATTGCCGGAGCCGTCGTGCAATGGCTGCGCGACGGGCTGCGCATCATCCGTTCGGCGGCCGAGACGCAGGCTCTGGCCGAACGGGCCGATGCCGCGCAGGAGGTCATCCTTGTTCCCGCCTTCACCGGCCTCGGCGCCCCCTATTGGCGGCCCGATTGCCGCGGCGCGATCTATGGGCTGACGCGCAATTCCGGCCCCGCCGAATTTGCCCGCGCCGCGCTGGAAAGCGTGGGCTACCAGACCCGCGACCTGCTGGAGGCGATGCGCGCCGACTGGGGCGCCGCCGCCGAAGGCGTGCTGCGGGTGGATGGCGGCATGACCGCCAGCGACTGGGCGATGCAATTCCTGGCCGATATTCTGGGGGCGCCGGTGGATCGCCCCGTCGTGACCGAGACGACCGCCCTTGGCGCCGCATGGCTGGCGGGGTTCCACGCCGGGATCTGTCCCGGCCCCGAAGAATTTGCCCGAGGCTGGGCGCTGGAGCGCCGGTTTGCCCCGCAAATGCCGCAGGCTCTGCGCGAGGGCAAATATGCCGCTTGGCAACGTGCCGTCGCGGCCACCATGGCCGCAGCATGACAATGGGCAACCCCGCCGCCGGTTTCGGCTTTTCCCTTCCCGCGCGCGTGATCTTTGGCCGGGGCGAGGCGGATAAGGCCCCGGCGCTGGTCGCGGCTTTTGGCCGGCGGGTCCTGATCGTCCATGGGCGAACCCCCGCGCGGGCCGGGGCGCTGATCCGCGGGCTTGCCGCCCTGGGCATCAGCACGGCGACCCTGCCCTGTGCCGCAGAGCCGACGCTGCCCCTGCTGGAGGAAGGGCTGCGCGAGGCGCGGCCCTTTCGCCCCGATGCTGTCGTCGCCCTTGGCGGCGGATCGGTCATCGACATGGGCAAGGCGCTGGCCGCGCTGATCCCCGCCCCCGGCCCGCCGATGGACCATCTGGAGGTCGTGGGCCGCGGCCTGCCGCTGGCGGCCGCCCCCCTGCCCTTCGTGGCGCTGCCCACCACCGCCGGAACCGGCGCCGAGGCGACGCGCAATGCCGTGATCGGCCTGCCCGACCACGGGCGCAAGGTTTCGATCCGCGACGAAAGGATGTTGCCCCGCCTGGCCATCGTCGACCCTGCGCTGACCGATGGCTGCCCGCGCGAGGTGACGCTGGCCTCGGGCCTCGATGCGCTGGCTCAGGTGATCGAGCCTTATGTCTCGTCCCGCGCAACGCCGTTCACCGATGCGATCAGCCGCCCGGCAATCGGGCCGGGCCTTCGGGCGCTGGTGCGGCTGATGACGGACGAGGATGCGGCCGCCCGCGACACGCTGGCCTGGGTCAGCCTGTCGGGCGGGATCGCCCTGGCGAATGGCGGACTGGGCGCGGTTCACGGTCTGGCCGGGGTGATCGGCGGCCTGTGCCCGGCGGCCCATGGCGCGATCTGCGGTGCGCTGCTGGGGCCGGTGATCGCCTGCAACCGCGCGCGGGCCGAAGGGGCGGCCGCCCTGCGGCTGGCCGAGGTCTGCGACGAGATCGGTGCCGTTCTGGGGTGTTCGGCGCATGAGGCCCCGATGGCGCTTGGCAGCTGGGTCCGCTCTGCCGGCCTGCCCGGCCTTGTCGCACAGGGCCTGCCCGTCCCGCTGTTCCGGCAGGCGGCCGAGGCGGCGCTTTCCAGTTCGTCTATGAAGGGCAATCCAGTGCAGCTCGACATCGACACGCTCGAGGAAATCCTTCGCCAGGCCGCATGAGGGCGGGCGAGCCGCCCAGGCATGATGACTCTGGGAAAAGGTGGTGAGCCGGACAGGATTCGAACCTGTGACCCGCTGATTAAAAGTCAGCTGCTCTACCAACTGAGCTACCGGCCCCACGCAGCGGGGTGATTAGAAACTTCGCGCAGGGGGGTCAAGGGCAAAAGCGCGCGGCTCTGGCAAAAAGCTGCGGCGCGGCGTATAGGACGGGCATGACCATGAACCGCCCCCCCTCTGGCCTGCCCTTCATGAAGATGCACGGGCTGGGCAACGATTTCGTCGTGATCGACTCGCGCGGGCGCGGGGCGGCGGCGGGCGGCGTGACGACGCCGGCACTGGCGCGCGCGCTTGGCGACCGAAACCGGGGCGTGGGCTTCGATCAGCTGGCAGAACTGCGCGACTCGGCCGAGGCGGATTTCGCGCTGGATTTCTGGAACGGCGACGGCAGCCGCGCCGGGGCCTGCGGCAATGCCACGCGCTGCGTTTCGGCCTATGTCATGGCCGGAACCGGCCGGGGCGAGGTGACACTGGCGACCGGACGCGGGCAGTTGCGCGCCGTGATGCGCGACGATGGCCGGGTCAGCGTCAACATGGGCCCGCCGCAGCTCGACTGGGCCGAGGTGCCGCTGGCCCGCGCCGTCGACACGCTGCACCTGCCGCTGGCGGGCGATCCCGTGGCGGTCGGCATGGGCAATCCGCATTGCGTCTTTCTGGTCCCGGATGCCGAGGCGGTGGATCTGCCCGCCGTCGGCCCGGTGTGGGAACACGACCCGCTGTTCCCGCAGCGCACCAATGTGGAATTCGCCAGCCTGACCGCGCCCGACCGGCTGCGGATGCGGGTGTGGGAACGCGGCGCGGGCATCACCCTGGCCTGCGGGTCGGGGGCCTGTGCGACGGCGGTGGCCGCGCATCTGCGCGGTCTGACCGGGCGGCGCGTCATGCTGGACCTTGACGGCGGCACGCTGGACATCGACTGGCGCGAGGATGGCATCTGGATGACCGGCCCCGTCGCCCATGTCTTTGACGGGGTGCTGACCCCCGCCTTTCTGGACGGCCTGCGATGAACGCCGAAACCCCGGTTTTCGCCACGCTCGGCTGTCGGCTGAACGCCTATGAGACCGAGGCGATGAAGGAGCTGGCCGCGCAGGCGGGCCTGTCCAATGCGGTGATCGTGAACACCTGCGCCGTCACGGCCGAGGCGGTGCGCAAAGCGAAACAGGAAATCCGCCGGCTGGCGCGCGAAAATCCCGGCGCTCCGATTCTGGTGACGGGCTGCGCCGCCCAGACCGAGCCCGAAACCTTTGCCGAAATGGGCGAAGTCACGCGGGTGATCGGCAACCATGAAAAGATGCAGGCCGATACATGGTCGGGGCTGCGGTCAGAGCTTTCGGTGCCCGACCTGATCGGCACGACGGAAAAGGTCCGCGTCGACGACATCATGTCGGTCAGGGAAACCGCCGGGCATCTGATCGACGGATTCGGGCGGCATCGGGCCTATGTGCAGGTCCAGAACGGCTGCGACCACCGCTGCACCTTCTGCATCATCCCCTATGGGCGCGGAAATTCGCGGTCGGTTCCGGCGGGCGTGGTGGTCGAACAGATCAAGCGGCTGGTCGGCAACGGCTTCAACGAGGTGGTGCTGACCGGGGTGGACCTGACCTCTTGGGGGGCCGACCTGCCGGGGACGCCGCGCCTTGGCGATCTGGTCATGCGCATCCTGAAACTGGTGCCCGACCTGCCGCGGCTGCGCATCTCCTCCATCGATTCGATCGAGGCGGACGAGAACCTGATGCAGGCCATCGCGACCGAGCCGCGGCTGATGCCGCATCTGCACCTGTCGCTTCAGGCGGGCGACGACATGATCCTGAAACGGATGAAGCGCCGCCACCTGCGCGACGACGCCATCCGCTTCTGCGAAGAGGCGCGGCGCCTGCGGCCGGGCATGGTCTTTGGCGCCGACCTGATTGCCGGCTTTCCGACCGAAACGGAAGAGATGTTCGCCAATTCGCTGCGGCTGGTGGCGGATTGCGGGCTGACCTTTCTGCATGTCTTCCCGTTCAGCCCGCGCAAGGGCACGCCCGCCGCGCGGATGCCGCAGGTCCGCGGCCCCGCCATCCGCGACCGCGCCGCACGGCTGCGCGCCGCCGGCGATGCGGCGCTGAGCGCACATCTGGCGGCACAGGTCGGGCAGGAGCGGGTGATCCTGATGGAAGGCCCCCGCCTTGGCCGGACCGAGCATTTCGCCGAGGTCGCCTTTGCCGCCGACCGGCCCGAGGGGCGGCTGATCACCGCCCGGATCACCGGCTTTGCCCAAGGGCGGCTGACGGCCTGATCAGTCCTCGTTGATGTCGCGGTCCCAGATCTTGACCGTGCCTCGCATCCGCACCCCCTCGCCCGTGCGGGCGAACAGGCGGTGCAGCAGATACCATCCCGCCAGCGAGGCAAGGGCAAAGACAAGAATCAGCACCGGCAGGCTGCCGCCCAGCAAGCCGGTCGCCAGCAGCGCACCGACGATCACCGCGCCGATGGCAAAGCCCAGAAAGATATAGCCGGGCGCCAGCACCTCCAGGATGCCAAGGACAAATCCGGCGACGATCCAGACCCACCAGACCGACCACATTTCAGCCGCGCCCCTTCAGCATCTTGAAGGCATCGGCAAAGGCATCCAGTGCCTGCGCGGGGATCAGGATGGTCTGTTTTCCACTGCCCTTTGCCACCTCGGCCAGGGCCTCCACCTGTTTCTGCGCGATCTGGAACTGCGCCGCCTCCAGCCCGTTGGCGGCGATGGCGGTGGCGATCACGCCCGTGGCATAGGCCTCGGCATCGGCGGTGACGCGGCGGGCCTTGGCCTCCTGCTCGGCGGCGTAAAGCGAGGCGTCGGCGGCCAGCTCTACCGACCGCTTTTTCCCCTCGGCCTCCATCACCTGGGCGCGGCGGGCGCGTTCGGCGTTCAGCTGCTGCAACATCGCGGCGCGGGTCTGTTCATCCAGATTCACATCCAGAATCTCGGCCCGCGTCACCTCGACCCCCCAGTCGTCGACCATGGCCGTGACCTGTTCGCGCACCCTCTCGATCAACTGGGCGCGGTTCGATTGCACCTGATCCAGTTCGATCTTGCCGATTTCCGACCGAACGATCCCGGCGACGGTGGTGGCGATGGCGGCATCCACGTCGCGGATGCGGTAGACGGTCTTTTCCGGCTCGGTGATGCGGTAGAAGACGCTGGTTTCGACCTTGACCAGCACGTTGTCGGCCGTGATGGCATCCTGCGTGGCATTCGGCAGCTGACGCTCCAGAATGGAAATCTTGTGCGCTACCCGGTCAAGGAAGGGCACCACAAAGTTGATGCCCGGCCCCAGCACGGCGCGCAGGCGGCCAAACCGTTCGACCACATGCTTTTCCGACTGCGGCACGATCCGCACGCCAAGGAAGATGCACAGAATGATAAAGGCGGCAATCGCGAGGTAAACCGCGTTGCCGCCCAGAAATTCGCCCGGTTCCATAAATGCCTCCCGCCAGAAATCTGCGGCTTGCAGCCTGCCCGCTAAACCGCGGGCGCGCAAGCGGGAGCTGTCGCCTCAGTAGCCGGTCCCGCCCAGAACGACGCCCACGGTGCGATAGAGAACCCGGATGTCGGTGCCCAGCGACAGATCCGCCTCATAGGCCGCATCATAAAGCGCGCGGGCCTCGAAGGTGGTGTCGTTGCGGCCCGAAACCTGCCAGTAGCCGGTCACGCCCGGACGCAGCATGTAATAGGCCGATCCGGGGTAAAGCGACTTCTGGCTGACCAGCATCGGCCGGGGTCCGACCAGGCTCATGTCGCCTTTCAGCACATTCCACAGCTGCGGCAGTTCATCCAGCGAGGTGCGGCGCAGGAACCGGCCGGCGCGGGTGACGCGCGGGTCGTTCTTCAGCTTTTGCGTATGGGCCCATTCCTCGCGCGCAGCCGGGTTTTCTGCCAGATAGGCGTCAAGCCGGGCATCCGCGTCGATCACCATGCTGCGCAGCTTCCACAGGCGGAACACGCGGCCGTTCTTGCCCAGGCGCTCTTGCGAATAGAAGGGCCGGCCGCCATCCAGCGCGATCCACAGCGCGAAACCCAAGACCAGCGGCAGGATGACCGGCAGGGCCAGAACGATCAGCGCCGTATCGAGACCCCGCTTCAGCACGGCCCGGTAAAGCGGGGCACGGCGGCGGCTCAACGCGGCGCGACGAAGATGGGACGGACGAACGGTGTCGAGTGCGACGCGAAGATCCGGATTCATTTCGGAAAAATTCATCGTCATTGTTGATCACATGAAAACAGTGGATGGAAAGATTGGCAAAATTTCTGCTCCGGCATTCACGCACTCACACAACTTACTTACCATATAAGAGCCTTTCCGCGCCCGCCCTGCGGCAAAACCGTGAAGCTGGCGGCGCTTTTCTCTCACCCGAGCCATGGGTCTTCGTCCTTGTATCTTAACGGTATGGACCCCTCGACGCGATAGGCCGGTTTCCCTCGATGACAAAATTTAGCCACGATTAACCTTCAAAATTCGTTAAGGCGTCAGGCCCATCGGATGCTAATTCATTTAGCACAACCTGCGCGCGAATCTGCGCGCGGCGATACCCGTGGCCGACGGTCTGGATGATTCGTGATGCCATCCGCGGGCGCGGCGGGCAGGCGGCGGCCGGCTCCTCACCTGCCACGCCTTTTGCTTGACGGACTACTGTTTCCTGACAGAGATCAGCCTGCGGTCAGATTTGGCCAAGCGCCGCGATATGCAGCCACAGCGCCGCCGCCGTCAGCAGGATGGCCAATGTCATGAACAGCGCGTCATGCGGCATGTCCCAGACGCCGAACCGCCGGGCCAGCAGGATGATCGCCGGATGAACGGCATACATCGCCGCCGCCTGGCCGATCAGCGCCCCCTCCAGCCCGCCCAGCGATGCGCCGATCAGAAAGGCCAGCGTCTGGACGGCCGCGCGAAATGCCATCAGGGCGAAATAGGGGCGCGACCGGCCAGCGGCCAGCGCCGCCTGATCATAGGTCATGCCGACAACCTGCGGCATCTGCACGCAGGCCACCGCCATAACGATCGCCCCCGCCCGCAGATAACGGTCGTCGTAAAGCAGCGCCACCAACGGCCCGCCAAGAATCGCCATCGCCCCCAGCATCGCCATCATCGCCCCGCTCAACCCATAGCGCAGGCGCCGCAGCCGCGCGGCATTGAGGGGCGAGGACGCGGGATGATGGTCGCGGTAAAGCGGAATGAGAATCCGCGCCGTGATGGCCCCGCCCAGAAGCACCGGGAACGAGGCCAGGAAATAACCGATGTTGTAAAGGCCCAGCTCGTCCAGCGAGAGATAGGCGCCCAAAATCGCCTTGTCCCCCTGCGACAGCAGAAAGCCGCAGGCGGTGGACAGGAATATCCATTTGCCAAAGTGGATCAGGTCGCGCCCCGCCTCGGGTTCCCAGGCAAAGCGGTTGCGCGGACCGGGCAGATACAGGCTGACCAGCACCAGCTTGGCCACGGTGCCGATGATCGTGCCCAGCACCAATGCCCAGACCGACCGCATCACCCAGGCCAGCACCACGATGGCCAGTATGCCGATCACCTGCGACACGAGGTCCAGCGCCGTCACCCGGCCAAGCAGAAGATGCCGGTTCGCCGTGTCGATCCGCGTGGGATTGAAACCGGCGATCAGCAGCGTCATCCCCGCGACCGGCAGCAGATGCGCAAGCTCCGGCGCCTGATACAGATGTGCCGCCGGCAGGGACAGGGCACAGGTCAGCAGCCACAGGAACGCCCCGCGTCCGACGTTTATCGTCCAGGCGGTATCCAGAAACCGGCGGTCGTCGCCCCGAGGGTGCTGCGAGATCGCCGGCCCGATCCCCACATCCGAAAACATGGCCAGCCCGATCAGCACCACCGATACCAGCGCCATGATCCCGAAGGCTTCGGGGTAAAGCAGCCGGGTCAGGATCAGGTTCGAGGCAAACCGCATCGCCTGGGCAAAGGCATAGGCCCCCGCCGTGATCGCCGAACCGCGCAGCGCGCGGCCGAAAAGGCCCATAGCAGGGGCGGAATGCGTCATCGAACGGTCCCTCGGATCGGCGCGACCCTAAGGGCGGTGCTGCACTGCGTCAATCGGCCCCCGGCCTGGGCGGGCCATCCCTGCGACTTCCTTTCCCCGTCCGGCTCCGAATGGCCTGTCACAGCGGGCGAAAGCGCCGCGGTCGGCGCATATCATCCGGGCTATGCAGCGGGGACGACGCACAGTATTGCTTGGCAAAGACCTTCTCGGGGGTCAATCCGGCGGGGATCGTCTTTGAAGCTCGGCTATCTGGTCAACACCTATCCGCGCGCGTCGCACAGCTTTATCCGGCGCGAGATTCTTGCGCTGGAACGGTCGGGCCATTCGGTGCACCGCCTTGCGATGCGCTCGGACCGGGATGCGCTGGTCGACCCGGCCGATGTGGCAGAGGATGCGCGCACCGAACATGTTCTTGACGCCGGATTGCGCAGGCTTCTGCCTTCGGCGCTTGGCTGGATGGCGCGGCGGCCGGGCCGCACGCTGGCCGCGTTGCGGCTGGCGATGGCTTGCGGGGCGCGGGGCGCGGGCGGCGCACCGGGCACGGGCGGGCGGCTGCGGCATCTGGTCTATCTGGTCGAGGCCGCGCATGTCGCGCGGCGCTGTGCCGATCTGGGGCTGACGCATCTGCACGCGCATTTCGGCACGAATTCGGCAACCGTTGCGATGCTGGCGCAGGCGCTGGATGGCCCCCCCTTCAGCTTTACCACCCATGGGCCAGAGGAGTTCGACGCCCCGCTGGCCCTCGCACTGCCCGAAAAACTGGATCGCGCGGCCTTTGCCGTGGCGATTTCCAGCTTTGGCCGCAGCCAGCTGGCGCGCTGGACCCCGGCGGCGAACTGGCCGCGCCTGCATGTCGTCCATTGCGGCATCGAACCCGCACGCTTTGCCGACCCCGCGCCGCTGCCGCCAGGCGGGCCGCATCTGGTGGCCATCGGCCGCCTGGCCGGGCAAAAGGGATTTCCGCTTCTGGTCGAGGCGATGGCCCTTGCCGCGCCGGGCCTGCCGCAGCTGCACCTGACGCTGGTCGGCGATGGCGAGTTGCGCGGCCAGATCGAGGTGGCGATTGCCGCGCACCGGCTGCGCGAGCGGATCACCCTTGCCGGCTGGCAGGACGAGGCGGGCGTGCGCGCCGCCCTGGCCCGGTCGCAGGCGCTGATCCTGCCATCCTTTGCCGAAGGCCTGCCGGTCGTCCTGATGGAGGCGATGGCCGCCGCGCGTCCGGTGATCGCCACCGCCATCGCCGGGGTGCCCGAACTCGTCACGCCGGATGTGGGCTGGCTGGTTCCGGCGGGCGATGCGCAGACGCTGGCCGATGCCATCGCCGCCATGGCCGCCACCCCGGCCGACCGGCTGGCCGCGATGGGGGCGGCGGCGCGGGCGCGGGTGCTGGCCCGCCACGACATCGACGCCCAGGCCGCGCGGCTGGCCGATCTGTTTGCGGGCAGGGCGTGATGGATACGGCCTTTGTCACCGCCAGCCATTCCGACGCGATCCTGGATGCGAACCTGCGCCGGTCGCCCCTGTTCGCGTCGCATCCCCTGCATGTGGAACGCGGCGCGCCTTCAGCCGCCATCGCCTACAACCGCGCCCTGGATCAGACCTCGGGCGAAATCGTCATCTTCGCCCATCACGATGTCTTTCTGCCCAAGGGGTGGGAGGCGGTTCTGGCCGCCCGGCTGGCCGAAGTGCAGGACACGGATCCGAACTGGGCGGTCTTTGCGGCATTCGGCATCGCGCTGGACGATGCGCATATCGGCCCTGTCTGGTCCTCGTCGCTGGGGATGATCGCCGGGCGGGTGCCGATGGCGCCCGTGCCGATCCAGTCCTGCGACGAGATGCTGATCGTCCTGCGCCGGTCCGCGGGCCTGCGCTTTGACGAAACGCTGCCCGGCTGGCACATGTATGGCACCGATATCGTCCAGATCGCCCGCGCGGCCGGAAAGGGCGCCTATGCCGGCGCGCTGCCCACCGTCCACAACGACCGTCATCACGACGCGCTTGGCCGCGATTTTGACGAGGCCTATGCCTTCATGCAGCGCAAATGGGCCGAGGCGCTGCCGATCCGCAGCCCCATCACCAAGATCAGCCGGTCGGGCCTGCACCTCATGCGCGACCGCTGGCAGAACCGCCGGTCCGAAGGGTTCCGCGAAGGCATGTCGATCGGCACCGGCCACCCGCCGGAATGGCTGGCCGCGCGCTGCGGCTGGTCGGATCTGACGGCCTGCGCGCCTGGTGCGCCCGAGACGCGCTAAAGCGCGGCGACCGCCTGGGCGACCGCGACGGCAAGGGCGGCATGGGCCTCGGGCGCGAAATGAATGCCATCCTCGGGGCTGACGGCGATCACGCGGCCCGCATCCAGAAACCCTGCACCGCGCGAGGCGGCGATTTCCGCATACAACGGCGCAAGCGCCGCCGATTTCGCCGCGGCGCCAAAGAATTCGCCCCGGATCGGCCCCACCTCCACCACCGGCGGGGGGCAGATGATCAGGATGCGGAACCCGTCGTGGCGGGCCTGCATCTCGATGCTCTGCGCCACGTCGACCAGCCCCGCCACGCCGCCCGCGATCATTTCAGGGGTGGCGCCAAAACGGGTCTTGCTGTCGTTGGTGCCCAGCATGATCGTCAGCACGTCCAGCGGCCCATGACTTTGCAACGCCATGCGCAGGCCGCGACGGGCATTCATGAAATCGCCCATCACCGGGTCGTCGAACTGCGCGGTGCGGCCGGGAAGCCCCTCCTCCACCAGATCCCACGCGGGGCCGAGCGCCTGTTGCGCAAGCACCGGCCAGCGGATGTCGCGACCATAGCGGCGGTATTCGCCCCGCTGCCGGATGGGCGGCGTGCCATGGGTGTTGCTGTCGCCGAATGTCATCAGAACCGGCATGGTGTCCCCCTCCTTTGGCCCCCGTCCCGCCCGGCGGCGACTTTGCGGCGCCGGGCGGGGGGCGTCAATCCGCGCGCGCCGCTTCGCCCTGACGGTCCTGCGGCTTGTCTATATTGCCGATCAGCATCGACACGCCGGCAAAGATGCCGCCCGTCACCTCGACCGAGAATCTTTCGGCGTCGCGGGCGCGGAAGCTGTCCATCAGATCGTCGGCATCCTCGGGCGTGTCACCCAGCCGGATCAGGGCATCGCGCGCCAGCCGCATCGAGCTTTCAAAGGTCTCGCGGATCTGGAAATCCGCCCCCGCATGGGCCAGTTCCAGCGCATGTTCCCGGTCGAAGGCGCGGGCAAGGACCGGAACCATCGGAAACTCGGCCTTGACGATCTCGACGATGCGGGTGACGGCGGCCTTGTCGTCGGCCGCGGCGATGATCAGCCCTGCCTCGCCCGCGCCCGCCGCGTGCAGGATGTCCAGCCGCCCGCCGTCGCCATACCAGACCTTGAAGCCGAACTTGCCCGCGTCGCGCACCGCCTCGGGGTCGGAATCGATGATCGACAGCGAATGCCCCCGCGCCAGCAAGGGCTGGCTGACGATCTGGCCCACCCGGCCGAACCCGATCAGCAGCACGCTGGCCCGCAGGTCATGCGCCGCCTCGACCCCCTCCATCGAGGCCAGCGCCTTGGGGGCGAACCGGTCGTGCAGGATGATCATCAAGGGCGTCAGCGCCATGGAACAGATGATGATCGCCGTCAGGTTGGCGTTCCATTCGGGCAGCAGGATGCCCACCTGCATGGCCGTGGCATAAAGCACAAAGGCGAATTCGCCGCCCTGCGCCATCAGCACGGCACGTTCCAGCGCCTCGGACCGGGAGGCGCGGGTCAGGCGGGCGACGGCATAGATGACGATCATCTTCAGCACGATATAGGCGGGGACGCAGATGGCGATCACCGCCCAGTTCCGCGCGATGACGTTCAGGTCCAGCGCCATGCCGACGCCCAGAAAGAACAGCCCCAGCAGCAGCCCGCGGAACGGTTCCACATCCGCCTCGAGCTGGTGGCGGAACGAGGATTCCGACAGCAGCACCCCGGCCAGGAACGCCCCCATCGCCATCGACAGCCCGCCCGCCTGCATCAGCACCGCCGCCCCCAGCACCACCAGCAGCGCGGCCGCCGTCATCACCTCGCGCGCGCCGAACCGCGCCAGCAGGCGGAACATCGGGTCCAGAAGATACCGCCCCGCCACCACCAGCGCCGCAATGGCGGCCAAGCCGATCCCCACGCTTTGCAGCCGGTCAGCCAGCGTCACCTCCTCGCCGCCCGGCGCCAGAAAAGCGACCAGCGCCAGCAGCGGCACGATGGCCAGATCCTCCAGCAGCAGGATCGCGATGATCCGCCGCCCGCGCGGCAGGCCGATTTCGCCCCGCTCCTCCAGCATCTGCATGACGATGGCGGTCGAGGTCAGGACGAACCCGGTGCCGGACACAAAGCTGGCGGTGCCGGGATAGCCCAGAGCCACGCCGACCCATGTCAGCACCGCGATGGCGCCCGCCACCTGCACGAGGCCCAGCCCAAATATCTCGCCCCGCATGGCCCACAGGCGCGAAGGCTGCATTTCCAGCCCGATGATGAACAGGAACAGCACGACGCCCAGTTCGGCGACATGGATGATCGCCTGCGCATCATGGAAAAAGCCCAGTCCGAACGGCCCGATCACCAGCCCGGCGGCCAGATAGCCCAGAACCGAGCCGAGGCCGATCTTGCGAAACAGCGGCACCGCGATGACCGCTGCGGCCAGCAACACCACGACCGAAACCAGATCGACGCCGCCATGGGCCGCCTCGACCGCTGCACCTGCCTCACCTGCCATTACACACACCCATGTTCGCGCTATCACGGGCAGTCTAGGGGGATTGCCGCGCCGCGTATATGGCCCGCGCCGTCAAGGGCGCGGGTTGTGGCCGGATGGCACGTCGCTCCGGGTTCGGCTGTGTTCAGCCGCCCGCGCGACCGAACTGCTGGCGCACGTCGGGGCCGGTGCCCAGCCAGCTGCGGATCGTATCGGCGACATGCCGTTCGATCTGCGCCTTCCACATCCGGCCGGGGTTGATGGTGGTGCTGTCCTTGATGTCAGCCGCGACATAGGCAGGCGTATCGGCGTCAAAGGTCACAGGCCCCGCCAGCAGCGCGCCGGTGCGGGCATCGTTGATCTGAAGGTCGAACCGCACCGAATGCACGCCGGTGCCCGAGGGCGCACGCTCGAAAGCCCGCGGGGTCAGCGCGTGGAACCGGCGCAGGGTGACGGTCGCGACAACGCTTTCACGCCCCTTCAGCCCGGCAAAGCCCTGTTCCACCCCGGCTTGAACGATGGCCGCAACCTGCGCCTTGCGGTCGCCCGCCGGGTCGCCATGCCACACGATGTCGGCGGCTGGGATAAAGCTGTTCTCCTCGGTCGCCTTCAGGCTGTCGGGCACGATCACGCGCACCTTGGCCACGCGCCATTCGGTCCGCGCCGCCGCCGGGCTTGCCGACGAATACGAGGTCTGGAACTCGCTGCATCCCGCCAGAATCGTCGACATGCCCAGCATCAGGACGACGGGAACCATCTTGATCGTTACTACCATATTCCATGCTCCTTGCGCACCGGTTGCCTCCAGCATGACAGAGCGAAACGTGACTGCAAAGAGGCAGCCACCCATTGTTCCCGATCCGCCGCCTCTGCGGGCCGCGGGTGTTGCGTCGTTTCATCGCTTGCAACGATCTGCCGCCGTTCCTGTCGCGATTCGCGTCAGGCTTTGACCAGCAGACGGGTCCGCGGACCGATCCTGCGCGCGATATGGGCCAGATCTTTGCGGCTGAAGGCGACGCATCCTTCGGTGCCCCGCCGGGGGCCGCGCCACTGGTGGACAAAGATCGCCGAGCCGCGCCCCGGCCGGGCATCGGGCCAGTTCCAGTCGGTGATCAGCACCAGATCATACATCGGATCGGCACGTCGCAACCGTTCGTGCCCGAAGGGATGCGGGGCGCGCACCGCGTGGTTGTAATCCGGATCGCGCGGGTCGTCCGACCACAGGTCGGCGGGGCCTATGGCACGCGCTAGGCCCAGCCCCGGCCCGCGCAGCCGGTCGCGGCGCACAAGGATGCCGACGATGCGATGTTCGCCCGCGGGCGTCGCCCCGTCGCCTTCGCGTTTGGTCCGGGTAATGCCGCCGCGCCCGACCGAACAGGGATAGCGCCGCCCGCGGAACCACGCGCCCTGACGGGTGACGATGATCGTATCCCTCACAGCAGATGACCCGACTTGGCGGCCTTGGTCGCAAGATAGGCGGCGTTCTGCGCCGTCTTGCCGACCTTGAGCGGCACCCGCTCGGTCACATGCAGGCCGCAGCCTTCCATCATCGCGATCTTCCTGGGATTGTTGGTCAGCAGCCGCACCTCGCGGAACCCCATCCGCCGCAGGATCTCGGCGCCGATGCGAAAATCGCGCTCGTCATCCTCGAACCCCAGGCGGTGGTTCGCCTCGACCGTGTCGAAGCCCTGATCCTGAAGCGAATAGGCCCGCATCTTGTTGGCAAGGCCGATCCCCCGCCCCTCCTGGTTCAGATAGAGCAGCACCCCCGCCCCCTCCTCGCCCATCTGGGCCAGGGCCGCGTGCAGCTGCGGGCCGCAATCGCATTTCAGGCTGCCCAGAACGTCGCCGGTGAAACACGCCGAATGCAGCCGCGCCAGAACCGGGCGGCTGCGATCGGGGCGGCCGATCTCGATGGCGTAATGATCCTCGGCCCCGTCCTCGGGGCGGAACACATGCACCCGCCCCGCCTGCGAGGCGACCATCGGCACACGCGCCGCCGCAACCTCGTGCATCGGCGACAGCCGCGCCAGTTCCGGCCCGGCCAGATCCAGCGGGATCAGCGTCAGCCCGTTTTCCGCCGCCAGCCGCGCACCATCGGCCACCGGCACCACCAGCGCGGCAGGCAGCAGATGCGCGGCTTTCGCCAGCTGGATCGCCGCGCCATGCAGATCGGCCGGCCCGTCGCGCAGCGACCGCAGCGGCCCCTTCATCGGCACGCGCAGATCGTCCGCCGGGTCAGCCAGCGCCCGCAGCCAGTCCGCCCCCTCGCCCGCGGGCACGGCGATTCGGGCCAGATCGTCGTGATAGGCCGGGGCCTTCAGCGTCTCGGCCCGCCAGGAGGTCAGCGCCAGTTCCGGCTGGCCAAGCGCGCGCAGATCGGCCAGCCGCGCAGGTGTCAGCGCCTCGACCGCGACGGCCAGCGCGGCGCGGTCACCCGCGACCAGAACCACGGGCACGCCCATGCGCAGGTCGCCCCGCGCGCGGGTCAGCTTTTCGACGATGGTGGGCATCAGGCTCATGCCCGCCTAGATAGGGCCAAACGCAACGGATTGAAACATTTCCCCCCTGCGCGTCACCTGTGCGTGAAAGAGATGTTGCATATCTTGCCGCTTTCGCGAGGTCTTCACATCCTTGACCCCAAAGGCAAATACGGAGGCGGCCATGGCGACGCTGCGCAAGATCCTTCTGGTGGACGACGACGATGACCTGCGCGAAGCACTCAGCGAACAGCTGGTGATGACCGAGGATTTCGACGTGTTCGAGGCCCGCAACGGCCATGAGGGCATGGAAAAGGCCAAGGCCGGCCATTATGATCTGGTGATCCTGGACGTGGGCCTGCCCGACACCGACGGGCGCGAACTGTGCCGGCGGATGCGCAAGGCGGGGGTGAAATGCCCGGTCCTGATGCTGACGGGGCATGACAGCGATGCTGACACCATCCTGGGCCTTGATTCGGGCGCGAACGACTATGTGACCAAGCCGTTCAAGTTCCCGGTGTTGCTGGCGCGCATCAGGGCGCAGCTTCGTCAGCACGAACAATCCGAAGATGCGGTGTTCCAGCTTGGGCCCTATACCTTCAAGCCGGCGCAAAAGATGCTGGTGGACGAGCGTGAGAAAAAGATCCGCCTGACGGAAAAGGAAACGAACATCCTGAAGTTCCTTTACCGCGCATCCCAAGGTGTTGTGGCCCGCGACGTGCTGCTTCACGAGGTCTGGGGCTATAACGCCGGCGTCACCACCCATACGCTGGAAACCCACATCTACCGCCTTCGCCAGAAGATCGAGCCCGATCCCTCGAACGCGCGGCTCCTGGTCACGGAAAGCGGCGGCTACCGGTTGGTCGCGTGATCGCACACGCGAAAGTTGTGGAAAAAACCGGCGGATCAGTCTTATTGTTGTCGAAATCGACTCCTATATGACTGGTCATGCGGTTCGTCCGCGAAAGGCTCCCCTTGCCGTGCCGGGGTCATGACACGGCATCCTCCCTGTTGGAACTGGCCCAGGCGCAAGCCTGGGCTTCTTTTTTTCCTGACCCTTGCGGCCCGCGCCCTGCGCCGCTAGCCCTGTGCCACCGGACAGGAGAGACACATGCCCTTCACCCTCGCCACCTGGAACATCAACTCGGTCCGCCTGCGCGAGGCGCTGGTCAGCCGCCTGATGACGGAGGAAACACCCGACATCCTGTGCCTTCAGGAAATAAAAAGCCCCGTCGATCTTGTCCCGGTCGAGGCGTTCCGGGCCCTTGGCTATACGCACATGGTCGCGCGCGGGCAAAAGGGCTACAACGGCGTGGCGATCCTGTCGCGCCTGCCGATCACCGATGCGGGCGACCGCGACTTCGCCAGGATGGGCCATGCCCGCCATGTCGCCGCCCGGCTGGAAAACGGCGTGACGATCCACAATTTCTATGTCCCCGCCGGGGGCGACATCCCCGATCGCACGCAGAACGTGAAATTCGGCCAGAAGCTCGACTTCCTGACCGAGATGCGGGACTGGGCGCAAGAGGACCGGCCCGCAAAGGCGATCCTGGTGGGCGATCTGAACATCGCCCCGCGCGAGGATGATGTCTGGAACCACAAGGCGCTGCTCAAGATCGTCAGCCACACCCCGGTCGAGGTCGAACACCTGGCCCAGGCGCAGGAGGCCGCGAACTGGGTCGACATCACCCGCAAGGACATTCCCGACGGGCGGCTCTATTCCTGGTGGTCCTATCGCTCGCCCGACTGGGATGCCGCCGACAAGGGCCGCAGGCTGGATCACATCTGGGCCACGCCCGACATCGCCAATGCCGCCCATGGCAGCCGCATCCTGCGACCCGTGCGCAGCTGGGAACAACCGTCGGACCATGTCCCGGTCTTCGCCAGCTTCGACCTGTAAGCCGCCCGCCCCCGCTGAAATCCCTTTTCCCTTCATCTTGGCCCAAATACCCTGCGGGGAGGTCCGGAGGGGTGCAAAACCCCTCCGGGGCCAGTCAAGGGGCGCAACGCCCCCGATAGCGGAGCCTGCCCATATGACCGTTCTCAAGGACCTCGATCGCGCCTGTGCCGCCGAAGGCACGATCCTTTTCACCGTCACAGCGCATGATCTGGCCGCGGGCCTGTTCCGCCGGATCTATTCCAACACCCCCGCCGAATACCCGGTTCAGGGGACAAAGCCCCTGACCCGCGACGCCTGGTATGATCTGGTCATCCGCGACCGCCAGCCCTTTGTCGCCAACACGCCCGATGCCTTCCGCGAGCTGTTCTTCGACCATGCGCAGATCGAGGCGCTTGGCCTCGGCTCGGCCGCGAACCTGCCGGTGGTCGACAAGGCCGGCGATGTCGTGGGCACCGTGAACCTGCTGGCCGGGCCGGGGCATTTCACGGCAGAGCGGCTGGCGATCTATCAGGCCGAGGTGCAGGCGGTGCTGCCCGCGCTGGTTCAGGCGCTGCGGCTCTGAAGCCGCGCCGCCGCCGCGCGGCCCGCGTGGCGTCCGGTGGCCAGGCATCCGGTCAGCAGATAGCCGCCGGTCGGCGCCTCCCAGTCCAGCATCTCGCCCGCGGCAAAGATGCCGGGCAGGGCGCGCAGTTCCAGATCGCCGGTCAGGCTGTCGGGCGCGATGCCGCCCGCGACGGAAATCGCCTCGTCCATCGGGCGCGCGCCTGCCAGCGGCACCGGCAGGGCCTTGAGAGCCCCGGCCAGATCGGCCGGAAGGGGGCGGGAAAACTCCATCACCAGCGCAACCGCAATCGGCGAAAGCCCCAGCTTGCGCAGCCGGTTCGCCACCGTCTCGCCCTGCCGCATCCGCGCCAGCCGCGCCGCCACCTCGGCGGCGGAAAGATCGGGCAACAGGTCCAGCGCCAGCCCCGCCCCCTCGCGCAGCGCGCGCGAGACGGCATAGACCCCGCCCCCCTCGATGCCCCTGGCCGAAATCACGAACTCGCCCCGCTCGCGTTGCCTGCCCGCGATCAGCGCCGCGCCCTTTACCGGTTGGCCGAAATGGCGGGTCATATGCGCCGACCAGTCGATGCGGAACCCCATGTTCGCCGGTCGAAACGGCGCGAGCGTGACCCCACGCCCCGCCAGCCATGGCGCCCATGCCCCGTCCGACCCCAGCCGCGCCCAGCTTGCCCCGCCAAGCGCCAGAACGGTCGCGGACGGGCGCAAGACCTGCGCGCCCTCCGGCGTATCAAAGGCGAAGCCGTGGCCCAGAAACCCGGTCCACCGCCAGCGGGTCCGCAACTCCACCCCCTGCCCCGCCAGCCGTGCCAGCCAGGCCCGCAGCAGGGGCGAGCCCTTCATGGCCACCGGAAACACCCGGCCGGATGATCCGGTGAACACCTCCTGCCCCAGCCCGCGCGCCCAGGTCATCACCTGAACGGGGCCGAACTCCCGCAGGACAGGCCCTATCCATGCGGGAAAGTGGCGCAGAAAATCGGCCAGCGGCTCGTCCTTGGTCAGGTTCAGGCCCGACTTGCCCGCCATCAGGAACTTTCGCGCGGGCGAAGGCTTGGCCTCGGCCACCACGACGGGGTGCCCCGCCGCCGCGATCTGGTCCGCCGCCATCAGCCCGGCAGGCCCGGCGCCGATGACCAGCGCGGCCCTCACGCCGCGCCGCCCTTGATCTGCACCACCTTCTGCGGATGGCTGATTCCCATACCGGCGGCGTTCAGCGCGTTCCAGATCGCGAACAGCGCCTGCGAGACATAGCTCTCGGTCAGCCCGTCGATGCCGTTCACCCAGAACTCCACACCGAACTGCGCCCCATGCTCGCCGAACCCCTTCAACTCGCATTGCGCGGGCGAGGGGGCGCCCAGCACGAAGGGCAGCGCGGCCACCGCCGCCTCGGTCACTTCGGGGATGCGGTTCAGATCGACATCGAAGCCCACGGTGAATTCGGCGGTATAGCGGTGCGCCTTGCCCGCGTCCGAGAAATTCACCACGCGCGAGGTGATGAAATTGTCGTTCGGCACCACGATCCAGCGGCCATCGACGGTTTCAAGGATGCAGGCCCGCGCCGTCATCTTGACGATGGTGCCCGACGATCCGTCGTCCAGCTCGACGAAATCGCCCACCGTCGTCTGCCCTTCGATCAGCAGGATGATGCCCGAGACGAAGTTTGCCGCGATCTGTTGCAGGCCCAGCCCGATGCCCACGCCAAGCGCGCCGCCCAGAACCGCCACCGCCGTCAGATCGATCCCCATGATCGACATGAGCAGCAGGAAGGCCGCGCCAAAGATCGCGACCTCCGCCGCCTTGGAGGCCAGTTCGCGCGTGGCGGGGCGCAGTTCCTGCTGTTTCTTGATGTAATCGGCGCTTTGCCGGTTGGACCATGTGCCCAGCCAGAACAGCAGCGCCCCGGCGATCACGCCCCGCACCAGCGCCATGGCGGAAAAGCGGATGTTGCCCAGATCGACCGATGTGGCCTCCAGCCAGTCGGTCAGGTCGTCCAGCAGGCCCAGGGCATAAAGCGCCGCCACCGGGATCAGCACATAGCGCCCCAACAGCCGCAGGAACGGGTCGCGCAGCACATGGCGCACCAGGATGCGGGCGGCCAGGAACAGGAACACCCGCTTGCCAAAGGCGATCACGTCGCCCGACCCGAAAAGCTGCCGCGTGACCTGTTCGCCCACCGCCGTCATCGCATAGGCAAAGATCGGCAGCATCAGCGGCAGGAACCGCAGGGCGAACCGGCGGGCGGTGTGAACGATGCCCTGCCTTTCCTCAGGCGGGGTCAGCAGTTTGCGCAGGATCGGGGTCAGCCGCCGCGCCAGCCACAGCGCGATCAGGAAAGCCACCGCCAGCAGCGCGAATTGCGACCATGCCGCCGGGCTTTGCAGCCAGCCAAGCGCGATCTGGCCGACGCGGTCCAGCCCTTCCATCATTTTGCCGACGAATGCGGGCTGACCGTCCATATCGCTTCCTCAAACCTGCCGGGCCATCCTGTCGCAAGAAAGCCGCGGCAGGGCAAGCCGGTCAGCGCCGCTTGCGGATGACCTTGCGTTTCGTCGCGGCGGCCTTGGCTGCGGCACGGCCTGGCATCCGGGGCTGATACTTGCCCTTCTTGCCGGGAGGCCTGCCAGCGCGCGGGGCCTGCCCCTCGATCTCCAGCAGTTCCAGCAGCAGCCCGCCGGTGACGGGCACCGCCTCGGCCAGACGGACCTTCACCCGCTGGCCCACGCCGATCACCGTGCCGCTATCGGCGCCCACCAGCTGCTGGGCATCGGCGTCGAAATGGAAGAACTCGCGTCCGACCTCGCGGATCGGGACCAGACCGTCGGCCCCGGTTTCGTCCAGCTTGACGAACAGGCCGAACCGCTGCACGCCCGAGATCCGCCCCTCGAAGGTCGCCCCCACCCGGTCGGCCAGATAGCTGGCCAGATAGCGGTCGGTCGTATCACGCTCTGCCGCCATCGACCGGCGTTCGGTGTCCGAGATCAGCTTGGCCGTATCGCCAAGGTTCTCGATGTCAAAGGCCGACAGCCCGTCCGTGCCCCAGCGATGCCCGCGGATCAGCGCGCGATGGACGATCAGGTCGGAATATCGCCGGATGGGCGAGGTGAAATGCGCATAGTTCCGCAACGCCAGGCCGAAATGGCCGAAGTTTTCGGCGTTGTAATAGGCCTGCGTCATGCTGCGCAGGGTCGAGATGTTCAGCAGTTCGTCGAAATCCGACCCCTCGGCCTGCGCCAGCAGGCGGTTCAGGTGGCTGGTCTTCAGCACCTGCCCCTTGGCCAGCACAAAGCCGGAGGCCTCGGCCACTTCGCGCAGGGCGTCGATGCGGTCGGGGCTGGGTTCTTCGTGCACGCGAAACAGCAGCGGCTGTTTCAGGCGGATCAACTCCTCGGCCGCGGCGACATTGGCGAGGATCATGAACTCCTCGATCAGCTTGTGGGCATCGAAGCGGTCGCGAAAGGCCACCGAAAGCACCTTGCCCTCGTCCGACAGCTCGATCCGCCGTTCCGGCAGGTCGAGGTCCAGCGGCTGACGGATGGCTCGGGCCTTCTTCGTCGCCTCATAGGCGGCGTAAAGCGGACGGATCACCCGGTCCAGCAGGGGCGCGCATTTCCCGTTCGGATTGCCGTCCTGCGCCGCCTGCACCTCGGCGTAGTTCAGGCTGGCGACGGACCGCATCATGCCGCGCACGAAGCGGTGGCTGATCTTGTTGCCAAAGGCATCCAGCCGCATCCTGACGGCAATGCAGGGCCGGTCCACCCCTTCGTGCAGGGAACACAGATCGCCCGACAGCACATCGGGCAGCATCGGCACCACCCGATCGGGGAAATAGGTGGAATTGCCGCGCTTGCGCGCTTCGCGGTCCAGGGCGCTGCCTGGCGTCACATAATGCGCCACGTCTGCGATGGCGACCCAGACGATGAAGCCGCCGTCATTGCCGGCCTCGTGGTCCGGCTCGGCATGGCAGGCGTCGTCATGGTCGCGCGCATCGGCCGGGTCGATGGTGACAAAGGGCAGGTCGCGCAGGTCGTCGCGGCCCGCCATGGCCGCCGGCTGCGCAGCGTCGGCTTCGGCCATGACCGCATCGGGGAACTGATCGGGGATGCCGTGCTGATGGATGGCGATCAGGCTGACCGCCCTGGCCCCCATCGGATCGCCCAGGCGGGCCACGATGCGCGCCTGCGGCAGGCCAAGGCGTTTCGGGCCGATGCTTTCGCCCTCGACCAGTTCGCCATCCTTGGCGCCTTCGGCCGCGTCACGGGGAACGCGCCATTCCTTGTCATTGCCCTTGTCGATGGGCACGATCCGCCCACCTTCGGCATTGGCGCGAAAGATGCCAAGAATTTTCAGCGGATTGGCACCAAGGCGGCGGATCAGCCGCGCCTCATACCGATGATCGGCGGCCTTGACCGGTGTCAGCCGGGCCAAGATGCGGTCGCCCTGGCCAAGCGCGGGCTCCCCCTTGCCGGGGATGAACAGGATCGCGGGGGGCGGTTCGTCCCCCTCCCACTCCATCGGGCGCAGGAACAGGTCGCCCTGCGCATCGGGTGCCAGCACGCTCAGCAGGGTGACGGGCGGCAGGCTGCCCGCCTCGCGGAAGGTGCGGCGCTTTTTTTCGATCGCGCCGTCGCCCTCCAGGTCCTTCAGCATCCGCTTCAGCTCGATCCGGGCCGCGCCCTTGATGCCGAAGGCGCGCGCAATGTCGCGCTTGGCCGAAAGACCGGGGTTTTCGGTGATCCACTGAAGGATCTGTTCCTTGGTGGGAAGCTGTTCCATGGCCCAAGGCGTAACACGGCCGCGGCGGCGCAGAAAGGGTTCAGTCCGTCCGGTCCTGCGCAAAGGCATAGACCGCAAGCCCGGCCAGCAGGCTGATCGCCACCCAGAGGAACACCGCCGCATAGGGGGCGCTGGCTGGATCTTTCGGGGCGGCGGCATGGATGCGCCCGGTGACGATCTGCGCGATGCCGACCGCGCCGATGCCGGAGAAGTTCAGAAGCGTCACCCCCCGCCCCATCAGATGCGGCGGGACGAAAGCCCTGCCGTGGGTCAGGACCATGGGAAAGGATGCCCCGAACAGACCGACGCCCGCCAGCATCGCCATGGAAAACACCTCACCCCCCGCCGGACGCGCCCACAACGCCAGAATGCAGGCCGCGCACAGCAGGTTGCCCCCCAGGATCACCCATTTGCGCGTGCCAAAGATCCGGTCCAGCGGACCATAGGCATAGTTGCCCGCCACGATCGCCAGCGCCATCATCAGCGAGGCCATGCCGATCCGCGCCTGATCTGCCCCGTAGACATCGGCGAAATAGGGGCCGATCCACAGCCCGCGCAGCCCGGCGACCGGGTAATAACAGACGAACATCATCACCAGCAGCGGCCAGAACTGCGGCATCCGCAGCAGGTCCAGCAGCGACCCCTTTTCATGATGGATCACCCGCGGCGGGTCGCGCACAAGAACCGCCAGCGCCGCCGCGATGGCCAGCGTCAGCGCCGACAGACCCCACATGCAGCCCCGCCAGCCAAAGGTCTGCGCGGCCCAAGCCAGCGGCAGCGAGCCGAGGATGTTGCCCAGGCTGCCGGTGCCGATGGTGATCCCGGCCAGCGTGCCGACCATCGCGCCGGGAAAGCTGCGGGCAAAGATGTAATAGGAAGACATCAGCACTGGCGCGCAGCCCACCCCGATCAGCGCCATCGCCACATTGATGCCCGTGGCCCCTTGCGCCGTGGCAAAGACCGCCGCCCCTCCCCCCGCGCCGAGCGCGAACAGAGTCACCACCGTGCGGCGCGGCCCGATCCGGTCCAAAGCCCAGCCGATGGGCAGTTGCATCAGCGCAAACCCCAGGAACCACAGCCCCGAGGCGTTGGAAAGCTGTTCCGCGCCCAGTCCCAGATCGGCTTTCAGCATCGGCGTCAGCACCGCAAGGAAGGCGCGGTAGAACTGACTCATCACATAAGCCAGGATCAGACAGGCTATTCCGGCGCGCATGTCAGGCAGGCACCGCGCCGGTCAGGCTGCGTTCACGCACCGGCAGATGCACGATGGCCGAAAAGGCGCCGACGCCGATGCCGATCCACCAGACCAGCGTGTAGTCGCCGTTCAGGTCATACATCTTGCCGCCCAGCCAGACGCCCAGGAATCCGCCGATCTGGTGCGACAGGAAGACAAAGCCGTAAAGCGTGCCCATGTAGCGCAGCCCGTAGATATGCGCCACAAGTCCGCTGGTCAGCGGCACGGTCGCCAGCCACAAGGCCCCCATGACGGCCGAAAACAGCAGCACGGTCGCCGGCGTGATCGGCGTCAGGATAAACCATGCGGCGGCGATGGTGCGCCCCACATAGATGCCGGCCAGCAGGTATTTCTTGGTATACCGCTTGCCCAGCCAGCCCGCGGTGATGGTGCCGACGATATTCGCCAGCCCGATCACCGCGATGGACAGCGCGCCAAGCGCCGAAGTCGTCGTGATGCCCATTCCCGCCAGCACGCCATGCGGCGCGATCGGGCCGCAGAACTGGGTGATCAGCGCCGGGAAATGCGCGGTGATGAAGGCCAGCTGATATCCGCAGGAGAAAAAGCCCAGGAAGATCAGCGAAAAGGACGGGTCGCGGAAGGCGCGCTTCAGCACCTCGCCCATCGATTCCTCCAGCTCGGCCCGGCTGGCCGGCTGGGGCGAGCGGATGAAGGGCAGCGCCAGAAGCGTCAGAAGCACCACCACCGCAAAGATCAGGAACACCGTCTGCCACGGATAATGCGCCAGCAAAAGCTCGGCCACCGGGGCGCCGAAAACCTGGCCCGCCGACCCGGCGGCGGTGGCGATGCCCAGCGTCAGGGACCGGTGTTCCGGCGCGGCGGCCCGCCCGACGACGGCCAGCACAACGCCAAAGCCGGTCCCGGCGATGCCGAAACCGACCAGCACCTCCCACAACTGCATCGCCCCCGGCGTCGTCGAGATCGAGGTCAGGACAAGCCCCAGCGCATAAAGGATCGCCCCCGCGATGATCGCGCGCCGGTCGCCGAAGCGTTCGGCCAGCGCGCCAAAGATCGGCTGCCCGATGCCCCAGGCCAGGTTCTGGATCGCGATGGCCAGGCTGAAATCCGACCGGGGCCAGCCGAATTCCTCGGCGATGGGGATCTGGAACACGCCGAAACTGGCCCTGACGGCAAAGCCGAGCATCAGGATCGCGCAACCCGCGATCAGGACGGGGGTAAAGATCGGGGCCTTGGTCATGGCGGTTCCTCCGGCACAGTCCGGGCACAACACGCCGCGGCGCAGGGCGCGTCAATCGCATTCTTGTGATGGATGCAATTCGCCCGCCCGATGGCGCCGCCCCGTCCGGCGCGCGCGGGCCACGGAGCCTTTGAAGGCTCCGCTGCGATTTCTTTGAAGAAATCGCCTCAGGCGCTGATGAAATCGCGCACGAAGGGCGTCGCCGGGCGGGCGCGGATATCGGCGGGCTTGCCGATCTGCTCGATCCGGCCCCCCGATAGCGACCCCGACATGACGACCACCAAGTCGGCCAGTTCCATCGCCTCGTCTTGGTCGTGGGTCACGAAAACCGTGGTCAGGCCGGTTTCGTCGTGGATGTCGCGCAGGCCCTGCCGCAACTCCTTGCGCACCTTGGCATCCAGCGCGCCAAAGGGTTCGTCCAGCAGCAGCATCCGCGGTTCGATCGCAAGGGCGCGCGCCAGCGCCACCCGCTGCCGCTGGCCGCCCGAAAGCTGGCTGGGATAGCGGGCGCCGATGTCGGGCAGCTGGATCAGCTCCAGCAGCTTTTGCACCCGGCGGGCGATTTCCTGTTTCGTCGGCCGTTGCGCGCGCGGGCGGGCTTTCAGCCCATAGGCGATATTCTCGAACACCGTCATGTGCCGGAACAGCGCATAGGACTGGAACACGAATCCCGCGCGCCGCTGCTGCACCGACAGGCCTGTCGCATCCTGTCCGTCGAACAGGATGCGACCCGAGGTCGGAAACTCCAGCCCCCCCAGAATGCGCAGAAGCGTCGTCTTGCCCGATCCCGAAGGCCCCAGAAGCGCCACCAGCGCCCCCGAGGGGATTGCAAGGGACACAGGCGTAAGCGCCGCCGTGGTGCCGAACTGTTTCGAGATTTCGTCGATTTCGATGCGCATGGGAACGCTCCTAATGGCGGCGGACGGCGGCCAGTTGATCCGCGTGCCGGTGTTCGAGGAAGGCCTTCAGCAACAGCGTCACCAGCGCCAGCAGCGTCAGCAGCGCCGCCATCGAAAAGGCGGCGACCGAGAGATATTCGTTGTAAAGCATCTCGATGGTGATCGGCATGGTCGCGGTCTGCCCGCGGATCTTGCCCGACACCACGGCGACGGCGCCAAATTCGCCCATGGCACGGGCATTGCACAGCAGCACGCCGTAAAGCAGCGCCCAACGGATGTTCGGCAGCGTCACGGTCAGGAACGTCCGCCAACCCGATGCGCCAAGCGTCAGCGCCGCCTCTTCCTCGGCCCGGCCCTGCTCGATCATCACCGGGATCAGTTCGCGCGCGACAAAGGGAAAGGTCACGAACATCGTCGCCAGAACGATGCCGGGCAGGGCAAAGACCACCGGAAACCCCTGCGCCACCAACCACCCGCCAACGACCGAATTCGCCCCGAACATCAGCACGATGCAAAGCCCGGCGACGACGGGCGAGACGGAAAAGGGCAGGTCGATCAGGGTGATCAGGAACGCCTTGCCGCGAAAGTCGAACTTGGTGATGAACCAGGCGGCGGCAATGCCGAAGGCCGCGTTCAGCGGCAGGGCGAGGGCGGTGATCGTCAACGTCAGCCGGATGGCCGAAAGGGCGTCCCGGTTGCCCAGGCTGGCCACCGCCGCCATCCAGCCCTTGGCCAGCGCCTCGGCAAAGACGGTGAACAGCGGCGCAAAGATCAGGATCGCGACGCCCAGCATCGCAATCGCGATCAGCACCCCGCGGACATGCGGCGCCTCTTCTGTCGCGCTGCGAAAGCGGGCGGGACGGGCGGGGGCAAGGATGGCGTCAGACATAGCCGATCCTCCGGCGCGTGAAGATCTGGATCAGGTTGATCGTCAGAAGCATGGCAAAGGAAATCGCCAGCATGGCGATGCCAATGGCGGCGGCGCCGTCGTAATTGAACTGTTCCAGCTGGATGACGATCAGCAGGGGGGCGATCTCGGTCTTCAACGGAATGTTTCCGGCGATGAAGATCACCGATCCGTATTCCCCCACCGCCCGCGCCAGCGACAGCGCAAAGCCGGTCAGCGCGGCAGGCGTCAGCATCGGCAGGATGACGCGGCGCAGGGTGTAAAGCCGGCTGGCCCCCAGGGTGGCTGAAGCCTCCTCGACCTCGCGCTCGATTTCTTCGACCACGGGCTGGACGGTGCGCGTCACGAAGGGCAGGCCGACAAAGACCAGCGCCAGAAAGATGCCCCATTGGGTATAGGCGATCTTCCAGCCCAGATCCTTGGCCAGCGCGCCAAAGGCGCCGTTCGGCGCATAAAGCGCGGTCAGGGCGATGCCCGCCACCGCAGTCGGCAGCGCAAACGGCAGGTCGACCGCGGCATCCAGGATGCGGCGGCCGACAAAGCGGTATCGGGTCAAGACCCAGGCCAGCAGCACGCCGAACACCAGGTTGAAGACGGCGGCGAACAGCGAGAGGCGGAACGACAGGAACAGCGCCGCCCATACCCTTTCGCGGTTGATCACCTCCCAGATGTTGCCCGGACCGAAAGTGGCGCCCTTCAGAAGAAGGGCGCCGATGGGCAGAAGGACGACGAGGGAAAGCATCGTCAGCGTGATCCCCAGACTGATGCCCAATCCGGGCATCGGGGAGCGGTGGATCAGGGGCCTGCCCATCCGTTCAACCTCACTTGGCGGTGTAGATCTGATCGAAGACGCCGCCATCGCCAAAATGTTCCGGCTGCGCCTTGGCCCATCCGCCAAAGTGGCTGATGTCGACCAGATCCAGCTTCGGGAACCGCGCCACATCCGCCGGATCGGCCTTGGACGCATCCCAGCCACGATAGAAGTTGCGGAAGGCGATGGCCTGCCCCTCGGGGGTGTAGAGGTAGTTCAGATAGGCCTCGGCCAGCTTGCGCTGTTCGTCCGAATGGATGTTCGATTCGACCAGTGCCACCGGCGGCTCGGCCAGAACGGAGACCGACGGAACCACGATGTCGAACTGGTCGTCGCCCAGCTCCTTCAGCGCCAGATAGGCCTCGTTCTCCCAGGCCAGCAGCACGTCGCCGATGCCGCGTTGCGCAAAGGTCGTGGTAGAACCGCGGGCGCCGGAATCCAGCACCGGGACATGCGAGTAAAGTTCTTTCACGAACTCTTTCGGATCCTTGCCGTTCTTTTCGGCCCAGGCCCAGGCGGCCAGATAGTTCCACCGCGCCCCGCCCGAGGTTTTAGGGTTCGGCGTGATCACCTCGACCCCGTCCTTGACCAGATCGCCCCAGTCCTTGATCCCCTTGGGGTTGCCCTCGCGCACCAGGAACACGATGGTCGAGGTATAGGGCGAGGAGTTGTGGGGCAGTTTCCCCTGCCAGTCCTTGGGCAGCTTGCCCGCATCGGCGATCTTGTCGATGTCGGACGCCAGCGCCAGCGTCACGACCTGGGCATCCAGCCCCTCGATCACCGAACGCGCCTGCGCGCCCGATCCGCCGTGCGACGCCTCGATCTGCGGCGCGGGATTGCCCTGCGCCACCCAATAGTCGGAAAACGCCTGGTTGAAATCGCGGTAAAGTTCGCGCGTGGGGTCGTAGCTGACGTTCAGCAGGCTCTCGGCGCGCGCGAATTGCGGGCCGGTGACGGTCAGCGCACCCACCGCCAGCACGGCAAGCAGCCCCCGCCAGTTGCGGCGCGATTGCGGACGGCCGGTCAGCTGGCTGCGGCCGGCGGCAATGGTCACGCGGCCGTCGGCCAGACGGGCCACTTCGGCTCCGCGCGCAGTGCGGCCGTCTTCAAGGGTGATGGTGCGGAACATCAGGGTTCTTTCCTTTTCAGTATCAGTCGCTGCCGCCGCAAAGGGGCGCCAGGGGGCAAGGCCAAGGATGGTCTGCGGGATCATCGCCGCACCTCCGGTTCGATCGGTTCGATCCGCGCTTCCCAGACCGAAGGATCGCGGCCGGTCAGAAGCTCGGCCACCGCTTCGGAGGGGCGGCGGGTGAACAGGACCAGCGGGGTTCCGTTCACGCGATGGGTGGCGCCGGTGCGGCGGTCCACCAGACGGACGACACAGGTGCGCCCCGAGGTTTGCGCCGCCAGTGCGGCCTGCGACCCGAGCCAGCCCGAAGCGGGCATTCCGAAGGCATTCGCTGCGATCATCCTGCAATCTCCCGTGCATGGTCCGGCGGGGCGCCACGCCCTCGCCGTTCGTTAAATAACGACACGGAAGGTCGAGTATTTCAATGGAATAATCTCGGCGAAATCTATCGTCATTATGGAATTTGATTCTCCGCCGCCGCACCCGCCCCCATGCGGACCGGCGCGGGAAAACCACGCCATTTCAGTGGATTGAGTGATTCCCACCCGTGTTTCAGGCCACGTCGCGCGCCAGCAATTGACCGCCGGGGCCTTGGCGCACCTCGAACCGGCTGATCTTGCGGACCAGATCCGACAGCTTGGCACTGCCATAGGTGCGGGTGTCGAAGTCGGGATTGCCCTGGGTGATATACTGGCCGATCTGCCCCAGGGAATACCATTCGCCGTCCGGGTCGATGGCGCGCATCGCCGCCACGATCAAGGGAATCGCCTTTGCCGGAGGCTCTTTCACCGGGCGGGCCGGCGCGGCTCCGGCGGGGCCGGACTCAATCGGGGCGGCGTCGGTCGGGCCGGCGTCAGGCCGCACATCCTCGCGCGCGGCAAGGTTCTCGACATAGATGAACCGCTTGCAAGCCATGCGAAAGGCCTCGGGCGTCTTCTTCTCGCCGATGCCATAGACATCCAGGCCCTGTTCGCGGATCCGCGCCGCCAGCCGGGTAAAGTCGCTGTCGGAGGATACGAGGACGAAGCCGTCGAACAGTCCCGAATGCAGGAAATCCATCGCCGCGATGACAAGGCCGATGTCCGAGGCATTCTTGCCTTTGGTATTGGCGAATTGCTGGTCGGCCACCAGCCCCAGGGCGGCCACGCGCTTTGCCCAGGCGTTCAGCCGCAGCGCCGACCAGTCGCCATAGATGCGGCGCACCGATGCCTCGCCCAGACCGGCGATCTCCTCGAAGATCGCGTCGGCATAGCCTGCGGGCACGTTGTCGGCGTCGATCAGCACGCAAAGGCGGGGGGCGCGGATATCGGGCATGGCTGGTCCTTTTTCCCGCATTTGTGCCGCAAATGTGCCGGGGCGGAAAGGGCCGAATGAAAAGACAACGCCGCGTGAAACCACGCGGCGTTGCAGCAAGGTAGGGTCGCGCGGATCAGGCGGCGCGACGGCGGCGCGACAGGGCACCCAGCCCGGCAACCGCACCCGCCAGCAGCAGGCCCGCGGCCGGAACCGGAACCGCCGACGGCGTGGCCGACAGCGCGCCGAACTCGAACGCGTTCGAGCCGGACCGCAGGGTCACGCTGTCGAACAGGAAGTCCGACGCGATTTGCAGATAGCCGCCCGCGATGCCCGAACCGCCCAGCGTCTCGACGACGACGCCATCCTTGATGAAGTCGATGTAGTTGTAGGAATCGACCGTCCCCCAGACCAGCGAGATCGCGCTCATCACGGCGCCGAAGTCGTAGGTCGCCGAGGCGCCGCCCGAAACCGAGGTATAGGCGGTGGTGGTGTCGGAGAACGGCGAGAGGTAGACGCCGCTCCAGTCGCCGGTGATGCCTTGATAGACGGTGCCGGTGGTGCTGGTGGCGGCGGGATTCGCGGTCGACGCCGGGGCGCCCGGCAGCGAGGTGACGGTGGCCGCACCGGCCTGACCAGCAACGCCGAGAGCCAGAGCGGCAACGGCGGCAGTGATACGCATATTCATTTACTACTCCACTAGAAGGTGGGGAGTGGCGCTCCCTGACAGGTTCATTGCCATGAAGCATCCGTAAATCAAGCAACTTCACGCCGTATTTACGTTTTCCGCTGCGGAAACATGCAGGGGTGGTGCGGCGACCGGGCACGATGCCGCCCAAGGTTGCGGCAGATGACAGCGCGAGAATGCGCGCGCTACATCCGCCCCTGATCGCGCAGCCGCAGATGCCAGGACAGTGCCTCTTCCAGAAGATGCGGAGTATGGCCGCCCCGGGCGCAGGCGCGGCCGAAGTAGTCGTCCAGAGCGGGCCTGCGGTCGGGATGGGCGCAATTGGCGATGATCACCCGCGCCCGCTCACGCGGCGCCAGGCCGCGCAGGTCGGCCAGCCCCTGTTCGGTGACAAGGATGTCAACGTCATGTTCGGTGTGATCGACATGGCTGACCATGGGAACCACCGACGAAATCGCCCCGTCCTTGGCCGTCGACTTGCTGACGAACACCGAAAGCCAGGCATTGCGGGCGAAATCGCCCGACCCGCCGATGCCGTTCATCATCTGCGTGCCCATGACATGGGTGGAATTGACGTTGCCGTAGATGTCGAATTCCAGCGCGGTGTTGATCGCGATCAGGCCCAGACGCCGCACCACCTCGGGGTGGTTGGAAATCTCCTGCGGGCGCAGGATCAGCCGCGACTTGTAGTCGCCGAAGCGGGGCATGACCTCGGCATTCTTCGCCGCCGAAAGCGTGATGGACGAGCCGGAGGCAAAGGTCATCTTCCCGGCATCCATCAGGTCGAAGGTCGAATCCTGCAAGACCTCGGAATACATCTTCAGATCGTGGAACGGGCTGTCGATCAGACCGTGCAGCACCGCATTGGCAATCGTGCCGATCCCGGCCTGAAGGGGGGCAAGGCGGTTGTCCATGCGCCCCGCCGCCACCTCGGCGCCGAAAAAGTCGATCAGATGCCTGGCGATGGCGCGGGTTTCCGCGTCCGGGGGCTGAATCGCGGCGGAACTATCCTGCTTGCGGGTGATGACGATGCCGGCGATCTTTTCCGGCGGGATCGGGATATAGGGCAGACCGATCCGGCTTTCGGGCGCCACGACCGGAATGGGCATCCGGTTGGGCCGATATGTCGGGATGAATATGTCGTGCAGCCCCTCGAAGATCAGCGGCTGCGACAGGTTGATCTCGACGATGACCTTCGGCGCCAGAATGGCAAAGGATGCCGAATTGCCGACCGAGGTGGTGGGAATGATGCCGCCGTCCTCGGCTATCGCCGCGGCCTCGATCACCGCGATGTCGACGCCGGGGATCTGGCGGGTGCGAAGCTGTTCCACCGTTTCGGACAGGTGCTGGTCGATGAACATCACCTCGCCCGCGTTGATGGCGCGGCGCAGGCCGGGGTCGGACTGGAACGGGATGCGGCGGGCGGTCACATGCGCCTCGGCCAGAATCTTGTCCAGATCGTGGCCAAGGCTGGCGCCGGTCATCAGCGTGATCTTCAGCGGATGGGTCCTTGCCCGTTCGGCCAGCGCCAGCGGCACCGCCATCGCCTCGCCCGCGCGGGTGAACCCCGACATGCCGACGACCATCCCGTCACCGATCATCGCCGCCGCCGCTCCGGCACTGATGATCCGCTCGCGCAGCGCGGCGTTGCGGATGCGATCCTCATACATGGCGTTCCCCCCGTTCGGTGCTGCCTCCCAGCCCTTCCCCTGCTAGGGGCAGAGCGTCCGCGGATCAATTGCAAGGATCGCCGGGACTGCGGCAAGCAGCTATGCGCTGGACGCATTCCCACACGGCTGATCGCATATCTACGCCACCAGCAAAACGCCCCTCGCCGCCAGGGCGCGCAGCGCATCCGCAGGCGCGATTCCCAGCAGCAGGCCGCGTTGTCCCGCGTTGATCCAGACCCGTCCGGCATCGGCCACGCCGGCCTCGATCGCGGTCGGCACGGCCCGTTTCTGGCCAAAGGGCGAAATGCCGCCGACATGATATCCGGTCAGACGCTCGGCCTTGTCCGGCGGCATCATCGCCGCCTGCTTGCCGCCAAAGGCCGCGGCGACCCGCTTCATCGACAGCGTGGCGTCCGAGGGGATGACACAGCAGGCAGGCCGACCGTCCACCTCCACCATCAGGGTTTTCAGCGTCAGGCGCGGGTCCAGCCCCAGAGCCTCGGCCGCCTGCATTCCCACCCGGTCGGCGCCGGGGTCATAGTCATAGGGATGCAAGCTAAAGGCGATGCCCGCCTTTGCCAGCACCTGCGTGGCCCGCGTCGCCGCCATCAGAGGGCCGGATGGAACCGGCCCGCGGGCGACAGGGTAAAGATCTCGCATCCCGTGGCCGTGACGCCGATGGAATGTTCAAACTGGGCCGACAGGCTCTTGTCGCGGGTAACGGCGGTCCAGTCGTCGGCCAGAACCTTGGTCTCGGGGCGGCCAAGGTTCACCATCGGCTCGATGGTGAAGAACATGCCTTCCTCCAGCACCGGGCCGCTGCCGGCGCGGCCATAATGCAGCACGTTCGGCGGCGCATGGAACACCCGGCCCAGGCCATGGCCGCAGAAATCGCGGACCACGGACATGCGGTTCGCCTCGACATAGCTCTGGATCGCATGGCCGATGTCGCCGAAGGTATTGCCGGGCTTCACCGCCGCGATGCCGCGCAGCAGGGCCTCATGCGTGACCTCGATCAGCCGCGCCGCCTTGCGGCTGGGCGTGCCGGCCACATACATGCGGCTGCTGTCGCCGAACCAGCCATCGACGATCACCGTCACGTCGATGTTCAGGATGTCGCCATCGGCCAGGATCTTGCCGCCCGGAATGCCGTGGCAGACCACATGGTTCACGCTGATGCACGAGGCGTGCCTGTAACCCTTGTATCCGACGGTGGCAGAGACGACGCCGTGACGTTCCACCTCGGCCGTGATGAAATCGTCCAGCGCGCCGGTGGTGACGCCGGGCACGACCAGCGGACCCACGGCATCCAGGATTTCCGCCGCGACCTTGCCCGCCGCGTGCATACCGGCGAAATCCGCATCCTCGTAGATGCGGATACCGTCCCGAGTGACCCGACCGCGCAGATCGTCCATGCCAGCATTTCCCTTTCAGATTGCGCCCTAGATAAGCCCCACCGGCGAATTTGACCAGAGGCGGGCTTTGAATCCCGCCGCGGGCCGCCCTATACCTTGGCCGAACCGCCCGCGAAGGAGGCCGCGATGCCCAACCCGACTGCCGCAATCCTGCTGATCGGCGACGAGCTTCTGTCCGGCCGCACGCGGGATTCCAACCTGCACTTTCTGGCGCAGGAGCTGACGAAGCACGGCATCGACCTGCGCGAGGCGCGGCTGGTGGGCGATGACCACGCCGCCATCGTCGCCGCGCTGAATGCGCTGCGCGGGGGGGCGGATCACGTCTTTACCAGCGGCGGCATCGGCCCGACGCATGACGACATCACCGCAGATGCGGTCGCGGCCGCCTTTGGCGTGGCGATCACCCATCGGGCGGATGCGATGGCCCTGCTGGGCGCGCATTACGAACGTCGCGGGATCGAATTCAACGCGGCCCGCCAGCGCATGGCCCGCATCCCGGACGGGGCCACGCTGATCGACAATCCGGTGTCGATCGCCCCCGGTTTCACCCTGGGCAATGTGCATGTGATGGCGGGCGTGCCGAACATCTTCGAGGCGATGGTGGCCTCGGTCCTGCCGACGATCACCGGGGGCGCGCCGCTGATGTCGCAGTCCTTTCGGGTGAACCGGGGCGAGGGCGAGATCGCGGCCCCCTTCGCGGCACTGGCCGCGGAATACCCCGACCTGACCATGGGGTCCTATCCTTTCATCCAGAACGGCGCGCATGGCACCAATCTGGTGATCCGCGGCACCGATGCGGGGCGGGTGTCGGCCGCCATGGCGCGGCTGGCCGGAATGTTCGCGGAATGACGCCCGAACTGCTGGCCTGGGTGATGGAGGAGACATGGCCCCCGGCCGCGCGCCACGCCGCCGGCCCCTTCATCCTCCGCGACGGACGGGGCGGCGGCAAGCGCGTCTCGGCCGCGACGGCCGACGCCAACTGGACCGGGGCCGACCTTGCCCCGGCCGAGGCCGCGATGCGCGATCTGGGCCAGCCGCCGCTGTTCCTGATCCGCGCGGGGGACGAGGCGCTGGATGCCGCGCTGGCGGCGGGGGGCTATGCGGTGGTGGATCCGGTGGTCGCCTATGCCGCGCCGGTCGCCCGCCTGGCCGATCCACCGCCCGCCCTGTCGGCCTTTCCCCATTGGCCCCCCTTGGCCGCGACGGCGGCGATCTGGACCGAAGGCGGCATCGGCCCCGCCCGGCTGGCGGTGATGGACCGGGTTGCGGGGGCAAGGACCGCGATTCTGGCCCGGCTGGACGACCGCTGTGCCGGGGCGGGGTTCGTTGCCATATCGGGCGAGACGGCCATGATCCACGCGCTGGAGGTTGCGCCCGCCTTTCGGCGCAGGGGCGCGGCGCGCCATATCTTGCGGGCGGCGGCCTGCTGGGCGCAGGATAACGGGGCTGCAACCTTTTCGCTGGTCGTCACCAGCGCGAATGCGCCGGCCCTCGCGCTCTATGCTTCCCTGGGGATGGAAGTTGTGGGACAGTATCACTATCGGCAAAAAGCCTGAAAAGGGCCGGGCAGGTGAAGGATTTGGCAGGATCGGCTTGCGCGAGAGGCGCCTTTGTCGCCTGCGCGGTTGCGCTGGCGGCGGTGCCCTCCCATGCCCTGACGCTGGAATTTCCCGGAAAAGCCACGCAGACCGGAAACCGGACCGAGGCGCTGACCTCTTACCGCGTGCCGGTCGGCGGATGGGATGGCCGGACGATTCCGACCCGGCTGGCCGAGGGGCCGCTTGACCAGACCGCCTGGCGCATCGACACGACCGGCCAGACGACGCTGCAACTGCTGCTGCCGCTGCGCGAACAGTTGCGGCGTGACGGATTCCAGCCGATCTATGAATGCGAGGCGGCGGTCTGCGGCGGTTTCGACTTTCGCTATGGCACCGATGTGCTGCCCGAACCCGAAATGCATGTGGATCTGGGCGATTTCCGCTATGTTGCCCTGCGGCGGGATGGCACCGCAGGGCCGGAATATGCCAGCCTGATCGTCAGCCGCGCGGCGGATCAGGGCTTTGTGCAACTGACGCGGATCGGAGCCTTTGCCGAACCCGCGCCGCAGCTGGCGCTGTCCACCAAGACCCCCGCGCCCCGGGGCGATACCCAGCCCGGCGCCGCCGCTGCCCCGCAGGATCTGGCCGCCACGCTGGCCGCCGAAGGCGCGGTCGCGCTGGACGATCTGGTCTTTCCGGTCGGTGCCTCGACGCTGGAGCAGGCGGATTATGCCTCGCTGGCGGAACTGGCCGACTGGCTTCGGGCGGATGCGACGCGCAGGGTGGCGCTGGTCGGGCATACCGATGCCTCGGGCAGTCTGGATGCCAACAAGGCGCTGTCGCTGAAACGGGCGGAATCGGTGCGCCAGACGCTGATCGCGCGCAACGGCGTGCCGGCGGCGCAATTGGTGGCGCAGGGCGTGGGCTATCTGGCGCCGCGTGACACCAACCAGACCGAAGAGGGCCGCGAACGCAATCGCAGGGTCGAGGCGATGCTGATCGCCGCACCCTGACCAGACGCGCGTCCCTGCGGCGGGATCACCAGTTGTCGGGGCCTTTGTCCATGTAGCGGCGGGCCAGAAAGTCGATGAAGGCCCGGACCTTCGGCTGGGTGAACCGGCCGGGCGGATAGACGGCATAGATGCCCAGCACCTCGACCGGCAGGCCGGTGATCGCCTCTTCGATCATGCCCTTGCGCATCGCATCGGCATAAAGGAACGAGGGCAGATAGGCGATGCCAAGCCCGGCGATCGCCGCGTTCAGCAGGCTTTGCCCGTCGTTCACCGTCAGCCAGCCGTTCGACCGCACCTGCCGCTTTTCGCCCGAGGGCGCCGTGACCTTCCAGACGTTGCCGTTGGCTTGGTTGGAATAATGCAGCAGCTTGTGCTCGTTCAGATCGTCGATCTTCAGCGGGCGGCCGTATTTCTGGAAATAGGCCGGGGCACCGATCATCCGCTTTGTCGTTTCGGTCAGCTTGCGGGCACGCAGAGACGAATCCTCCAGTTCGCCCACGCGGATCGCCATGTCGAACCCCTCGGAGATCAGTTCGACATAACGGTTGTTCAGCACCATGTTGACGGTGATGTCGGGATATTCCAGCAGGAAATCCCCCAGGATCGGCGACAGCAGGTTCACCCCGAAATCCGTCGCCACCGAAATCCGCAGCAACCCCGAAGGGGCCGACTGCATCGACGTGACCAGCGCATCCGCCTCGCCCGCGTCATTCAGGACGCGGCGGGCGCGGTCGTAATAGGCCAGCCCGATCTCGGTGGGGCTGACGCGCCGGGTCGTGCGGTTCAGAAGGCGGGCCCCCAGCCGCGCCTCCAGCGCCGAAACGTGTTTGGAGACCGCCGATTTGGAGATTCCCATCTTCTTCGCCGCGTCGGTGAACCCCCCCTGGTCCACAACGGTGGCGAAAGCTTCCATCTCGGTCAAACGGTCCATTGTATTCCCCAGGCAGCAAATCGGGCAGTTCGGAATGTATTGACGCCTAAATCGGGCAGGATCGGGGCACCGCCGCGACCCTTCCGCGGTATTCCTGCGGATGTTGGCGACAAAACACAACCCAGGGGAGAGATGGCCGTTTCTGCATTGCAGCATGGTCATAGCGCGGTTGCGGCATTGTCGGTTACATCCCCCGCACCAGCCGACTATCTCGGGCTCATCAAGGAGCGAAAAGATGCAAGAACCCCGCCACCCCCTCCAACCCGAGGCGCTGCGCACCATCGAGCAGGCCGTGGCCTATTTCACCCCCGCGCGGACGGCACCGACAAAGCCGCAGCCCGATCTTACGCCGCTGGAACAGATGTTCGCCTATTACGACGCCGCCTGATCAGCCCACGGCGGTTTCCACGCAGTGACGGCGGAAGGCGCGTTTCAGCATATCCAGTTCCGCCCGCAGCAGGTCGATTTCGGCGCGCAGGTCGTCTTCGGCGGCGACGCCGGTGATCATGGTGAAATGCGCCAGCTTTGCGCCCGTCGCCACTTCGTGGATCAGAAAGGTCTGGACGCCTTCGCTCAGCACCTCGGCCGGAATCGGAACCCGCACCGCCCAGGCGTCGCGCCGGTCTGGCAAGGGCGTCACGCTTACGCCTGCAACAGGCTGCTCCAGCAGCGTCACGGCCAGTTCGGGCGCGGTCGACGGCCCGGTCAGCACCCCTTCCCATATCCCGGCACGGATACAGGTTCGCGTCAGGACAGGTTCGGCCATCGCGCCCCCCTTCAAAGTTCGGCGCGCGGGCGGCGGCTGACCGTCACGTCGCGCAGGATGATCTGGTTCATCTCCGGCCCCTCGAAGATCAGGTCGATCCACAGCTTTTCGACCCGCTTTTCATTCATCCGCGTATAGGCAAGGTCGAATTCGACCACCGCCTCCTCGCCCGTGACGGGAATTTCGCGCACCACCTGTTCGACGTTCGGGCCGTGCTTGATGTTCAGCCGGGCAAAGATTTCCAGCGGCTTTTCCATCTCGACAATCAGGTCCAGCCGGACGATATGCTTTTGCCGCAGGCCCTGCGCTGCTTCGGGGGGCAGGTCAAAGACCAGCGACAGGAACGTTCCGTCAAAGCGGAACACATCCATGCGAAAGCCGAAGGGCGCGACATCCGCGGCGCGGGTATTGCGGATCTGGCGAAAGGTCAGTTCGCTTCGGCGGCAGTCGTGAAAGATCGTGGCGCCGTCGCAGACCTGGGTCTTGACCGCAACCGCAGCCTGACCGGGAACCGGGATCTGCCCCTTCCACAGATCGGGACGCCAGGCCCAGTCGGTGCCCAGCGGTTTCTTCATCGCATTCGAGCCGATCAGCGGCAAGCCAAGCCGGTATTCCGCCGTATGGACAACGCGCCCCACCTGACGCTGCAACGCACGGGCGCGGCTGCGGAAATCGCGCAGGGCATCCAAATCGGCGCGTTCGGCGGCATCGGCCATCTGGCCAAGGCGGCGCAGGGTGCGCCGGAACAGCAGCCGATCGAACAGCGTCTCACCCTTTTGCGCCATGGTTCCCTGCGTCCCGAAACCGCATCTTGCCCCTGCGAAACGCATCCCCCATCGGCCGGCAAGAGTAAAGCCTTTCCGAATGGATCACCCTTGCGGTGGATTGGCCTTGCGCACCGAACGGACGACCTGCTGAACCAGCCCGCGCCCCGCCTCGGGCGCAAGCCGCTGGCCGGGGGCCGCGGTGGCGGAAACCGTCACCAGCCGCCCCTTCACCCCCGTGACCGCCCGCCAGTAGTCGCCGACGCGCCGATCCGACAGGTAAAGGTAGAAGCCCTCGCTGGAATCGCTGGCACGAAGGATTTTCACATCACCCGGCCGGCCCGACCGCGCCAGCATCCCCCGCCCCTTTTCCGAGGTGAAGAACGCCGCAAGCGCCTTTCCCCCGCCCCGCAGGACCGAGGCCGAACCCGCCGTGCCGACGGAAACCGAAATGATCGCCGGATCGGGCGCCGAAACCGACGAGCAGCGCCCCATCAGCACCACCGCCGCATCCCGCCCCTCGCGGCTGGCCGAACGGTCGATGCAATAGCCATCGGGAAGCCCGACCGCGACCACGCCGCCCAGAACCGGGGCCGTGCGGTCGGCGGCGGCGGGCTGCGTTCCGGCCAAAAGCGCCAGCACGATCCACCGCAGCGATCCCCTCAGACGCAAGTTGCGCAATTGCCCCCTCCCCCGCAGGTTTACGAAAGCGGGATAAACCCCGCACGAAGGGCGGGCAAGCCACGGCAGCGCAAACTCACAGCAGCGGGCCGGCCAGCGCCATGGCATTGTTGCGGATGCGCCGGATCACCGACCAGCGCCGCACCTCGTCCAGCGAGACGGGGCGCGCGCGGGCCAGATAACTGTCCTGCCGCGCATCCAGTTCGGCCGTGACGCCTGGCGAATGGATCAGCAGGTTGTTTTCATAGTTCAGGTCGAAACTGCGTCGGTCCAGATTGGCCGACCCGATCATCGCCAGATCGCCGTCGACCGTCAGGATCTTGGCGTGCAGAAGGCCGCCCCGGAACAGGTGCAGGCGCACCCCGCTGCGCAGCAGGGAATAGTAATACCCCTCGCTGGCGGCGGCGACGATGCGGCTGTCGTTGCGCTCCGGCAGGATCAGCGTGGTGATCACCCCCCGGCGTGCGGCGGCGCAGATCGCCTCGTGCAATGCCGCATCGGGCAGGAAATAGGGCGTGGTGATCGTCACCCGCGCCTTGGCGGCGTAAAACAGCGCCGTCAGCGTCTCGGCCATGCCGCTGGTCGACTGGTCGGGACCGGAGGCCACGACCTGCCCGGTAAAGCCGCCCGGCAGCGGCGGGGGCGCGGCTTCCAGCAGGCTGCTCAGATCCTCGCGCCCGTGCAGCATCCAGTCGCGCAGGAACACCGCCTGGAACTGGCGCACCACCGGCCCCTCGATCCGCATCAGCACATCGACCCAGGGCGCGAATTTCGGCTTGATCGCAAAGGCCGCATCGGCGCAGTTGCGGCTGCCCGCCCAGGTGGTGCGGTTGTCCACCACCACGATCTTGCGGTGGTTGCGCAGGTCCAGCCGCTTGTAAAGCGCCTCGACCAGCGGGTTGCCGACCGGCAGGGCGATGGCCAGCCGCACCCCCGCCGCGCGCATCCGCGCCCAGAGGGGCGAGCGGGTCAGCCGGCGCGAGCCCACATCGTCGACCAGCACCCGGCAGGCGACGCCGCGCCGCGCGGCCTCGATCACCGCCTCGGCCATCCGGGTGCCGGACGTATCGGGCAGCCAGATGTAGAACAGCACATGCACCGTGCTGCGCGCGCGGCCGATATGGGCCACCATGTCGTCGATGGCGCTGTCATCCTCGGGCAGCAGGGTGGCGCGGTTGCCGCCCACCGGGTCCATGCCGCTGGTGGCATGGCCCATGGCAAAGGCCGGGATCGCCTGAACAGGGATCTCGGGCGGGCTGTCCCCGGCGCCCCATGCGGCCAGGAGGCGTCGTTCAACCTCTCGCGCGTGCTGGCGGTCGGTGCGGCGCACCCGCACCTCGCCGAACAGCAGATAGGCGATGACGCCGGCCACCGGCACAAGGCCCACCACCATCACCCAGGCCAGCCGCACCGAAGGCAGCATCATGTCGCGCAAGAGCACCCGCCAGATCACCACGCCGGTGATGATATAATGGGTGGCAAACAGCAGAATGGTGTGAAGGTCGCGGTCCAGCATCGTGCCCAACGCTGGCAGATGCGCGCAGGTCCGTCCAGCAACGAAAAACCCCCGGCCTCGCGGACGGGGGTTGATCGGATGGGCGTCGCCGCCCCAGTGCCGGAAAGAACGCCTTAGAGGGCGCCTTCGCGTTGCGCCTTCTTGCGCGCGAGTTTGCGCGCACGGCGGACCGCTTCGGCCTGCTCGCGTGCTTTCTTGACGGAGGGTTTCTCGAAATGCTGCTTGAGCTTCATTTCCCGAAACACGCCTTCACGCTGAAGTTTTTTCTTCAGGGCACGGAGCGCCTGTTCGACGTTATTGTCACGAACGCTGACCTGCATGTGGTTGTCACCACCTTCCTAAGCTAGAGTTGCACTGATGTGCAGGCCCGCGGCGCATAGCAAAACCGCGGCCCCCTGTCCAGTTTCGTGAAGGAGAACGGCCATGGAACGCGAAAACGGCACCGAACGGGCGGCGGAACGGCTGCTGGAGGCGGCGCTGCCCCACGTTGCCTTCGACGGCTGGTCCGAGGCGACCTTTCGCGCCGCCGTGGCCGATTCGGGCGTGGCCGAGGCGCTGGCCCGCGCGCTGTATCCGCGCGGCGGCATCGACCTGGCGCTGGCCTGGCACCGGCAGGGGGACAGGCGCATGGCCGACATCCTGGCCCAGACCCCGCCCGAAGGGCGCATCCGCGACCGCATCGCCCATGCGGTGATGACGCGCCTGCGGCTGGCCGACCGCGAGGCCGTGCGGCGCGGATCGGCGCTGATGGCCCTGCCGCAGCACGCGGGCGACGGGGCGGCGGCCATCTGGGGCACGGCAGATGCGATCTGGCGCGCGCTTGGCGATACGTCCGGCGACGTGAACTGGTATTCCAAACGCGCCACGCTGTCCGCCGTCTATGGCGCGACGGTGCTGTTCTGGCTGGGCGACGACAGCGCCGATGCGACGGCGACACAGGATTTCCTGGATCGCCGCCTGGGCGAGGTGATGCAGGTCGAAAAGCTGAAGGCCGCGGTCCGCGACAATCCGGTGGCCCGGCGCCTGCTTGCGGTGCCTTTCAAACTCATGTCCCATATCCGCGCCCCTGCCCCGGAAACCGACCTGCCGGGCCGCACCAGCCGCTGAGGAAATCCCGATGGAACTGTCTCATACCATGCGCGCCGTCCGAATCGCCGAACCCGGCGGGCCGGATGTGCTGGAACCCGTGACGCTGCCGGTGCCGGTGCCGGGCCATGGGCAGATCGTGATCCGCGTGGCCTATGCGGGGGTGAACCGGCCCGACGTGCTGCAACGGATGGGCGCCTACAAGCCGCCCGCGAACGCCTCGCCGCTGCCGGGGCTGGAATGTTCGGGCACGGTGGTGGAAACCGGCCCCGGCGTCACCCGCTGGCAGATCGGCGACAAGGTCTGCGCCCTGCTGCCCGGCGGCGGCTATGCCGAATATGTGGCCACGCATGAAGGCCATGCCCTGCCCGTGCCCGACGGCCTGGGGATGAAAGAGGCCGCCTGCCTGCCCGAAACCTGTTTCACCGTCTGGTCGAACGTGGTCACGCGCGGGCGTCTGCGCGCGGGGGAACGCTTTCTCGTCCACGGCGGGTCGTCCGGCATCGGCACCACCGCCATCCAGATCGCCCGCGCCCTGGGCGCGCGGGTCTTCACCACCGCCGGAACGGACGAGAAAAGCCGCGCCTGCGAGGCCTTGGGCGCCGAACAGGCGATGAATTATCACACCGGCGATTTCGTCGACATGATGCTGGGCCAGGGCGGCGCGAACCTGATCCTGGACATGGTGGGGGGCAGCTATCTGCCGCGCAACCTGCGGGCGCTGGCGACCGAGGGGCGGCTGGTGCAGATCGCCTTTCTGCAAGGGCCGAAGGTCGAGGTGAACTTTGCCGACATGATGATGCGCCGGCTGACCATCACCGGATCGACCCTGCGCCCGCAATCCGACCTGTCCAAGACCCGCATCGCGCAGGAGGTCGAGGAGAACGTCTGGCCGATGATCGCCGCCGGCAAGGTCGCGCCCGTCATGGACAGCGAATACCCGCTGGAAGAGGCGGTCAAGGCCCATTGGCGCATGGAAAGCAACGGCCATATCGGCAAGATCGTCCTGAAGGTCGAGGGGTGACGGCGTAAAGGCCCAAGGGGGGTGACGACCCGGCCGCGTGGGTGCATCATGCCGCCATGCCCGCCCTCTGCCGCGACTGCCTGACCTCTTTCGACGCCGGAACGCGTTGCCCCGCGTGCCGGTCGCGGCGCATCCTGTCGCACCCCGAACTGTTCGACCTGGCCATCGCGCATATGGATTGCGACGCCTTCTATGCCTCGGTCGAAAAGCGCGACAACCCGGCGCTGCGCGATGTGCCGCTGATCGTCGGCGGCGGAACGCGGGGGGTGGTTTCGACCTGCTGCTATATCGCCCGCATCTCGGGCGTGCGCTCGGCCATGCCGATGTTCCAGGCGCTGAAGCTCTGCCCCGAGGCCACGGTCGTCAAACCCCGCATGTCCGCCTATGTCGAGGTCAGCCGCGCGATCCGCGCGATGATGGAAGAGTTGACGCCCGACATCGAACCCCTGTCGCTGGACGAGGCCTTTCTGGACCTGTCGGGCACGGCGCGGCTGCATGGCGCGGCGCCCGCCCTGCTGCTGGCCCGGCTGACGAAACGGATGGAGGAGGAACTGGGCGTGACAGGCTCGATCGGCCTGTCGCACAACAAGTTTCTGGCCAAGATCGCCTCGGACCTGGACAAGCCGCGGGGGTTTTCGGTGATCGGCCGGGCCGAGACGCAGGATTTCCTGACGCCGAAACCCGTGGGCATCATCTGGGGCGTCGGCACCGCCACCCGCTCCGCGCTGGAGGTGGTGGGCATCCGCACCATCGCCGATCTGCTGCGATGGGATCGCACCGACCTGATCGTGCGGTTCGGGCAGATGGGCGACAGGCTCTGGCATCTGGCGCGGGGGCAGGACACGCGCCGGGTGTCCCGCGACGACAGGCCCAAGTCGATTTCCAAGGAGACGACCTTCAACGAGGATACCGGCGATGCCGATATTCTTGACGGCCATCTGTGGCGGCTGGCCGAACAGGTGGCCGACCGCGCCAAGGCAAAGCGGCTGGCGGGACGCACCGTCACGCTGAAGCTGAAGCACGGCGATTTCCGCCTGGTCACGCGCCGCCACGCCCTGGGCGATGCGACCCAGATCGCCGACCGCATCTATCGCGCCGCGCGCGAGATGTTCGATGCGGCGGGCCTGAAAGGCCCCTTCCGGCTGATCGGCGTGGGCCTGGCCGAGATCGTGGACGAAAGCGAGGCCGACCGCTCTGCCGACCTGCTGGACCCGGCGGCGGCAAAGCGCGCGGCGGCGGAACGGGCAACCGATGCGATCCGCGCGCGGTTCGGCGCGGAGGCGATCATCAAGGGGCGGTCGCTGCGCTGATCACTCAGCCGCAAGCGCCGCATCGGTGCGCCCGATGGCCGAGATTTCGGCCACGACCCCTTCGATCAACAGGCGAAAGGTCTCGAACTCCGGCCGGGGGGTGATGGTCGCTTCGTCCATGTAGAGCGCGCGGTCGATTTCCACCTGGACGGCGTGCTGGCCCAGCGAGGGGCGGCCATAGGCCTGGGTGATATAGGCCCCGGCAAAAGGCGTGTTGCGCGCCACGCGCAGGCCCGCGCCGGCAAATGCGGCCTCGATCCGGTCCACGACCTCGCGGCCGGCCGCGGCGGCGAAACGGTCGCCCAGAACCACATCCGGACGCGGCTGGCCGGGGCGGGCGTGACTGTCCAGCGCCTCGTGCGGCATGGAATGGCAATCGACCAGCACCACCTGCCCGAACTGCGCCCGGCATTCCGCCACCAGCCGGGCCAGCGCCGCGTGATAGGGGCGCCAGTGCCGGTCGATCCGCGCCTCGGCCTCGGCCAGCGGCAGCTTGCCGCGATAGATGGCGCGCCCGCCCGACACCACGCGGGGGATCACCCCCAGGCCCGACGAGACGCGCGGATTGTGCGCCTGCCGCAACACCCCGTCGATCACGGCGGGGTCCAGCTCCTCGGCCGCGCGGTTCAGGTCCAGATAGGCGCGCGGGCCATGTGCCGCGATCAGCGGCATTCCCAGCCGCGGCGCGCAGTCGAACAGCAGGTCGACAAAGGCATCCTCGGATGACCGGATGCTGCGTTCGTCCAGCACGCTGGCGGCAAGGAAATCCGCCGGATAGTCCCGACCGCTGTGCGGCGAGGAAAAGATCACCGGCGATGTCCACCGCGCGGGGCGGAAAAGGGTATGGGCCTCGGGACTCATGCACGCTCCTGTCCGTTTCGGTATAGCGTTGTTTTCGTGCGTGTCGAAAGCCCTTGAACCCCGGCGCGACTCCTTTTATAGACCGCCCACCGACGCGGATCGCCCCGCGTCATTTTTGTTCATGGGGCGGCACGGTTCGGCATGTGGGCGGTTAGCTCAGCGGTAGAGCACTACGTTGACATCGTAGTGGCCACTGGTTCGATCCCAGTACCGCCCACCATTCACCGTCCCTTTCGGGGGGCACAGGTTTCAATCTGGCGCGTGATGCGCCGCGTGACAGGAGGACCGACATGAAAGTCGCCAACTCGCTCCGCTCGCTGAAGACGCGTCACCGCGATTGCCAGGTCGTGCGCCGCAAAGGCCGCGTCTATGTGATCAACAAGACGCAAAAGCGTTACAAGGCCCGTCAGGGCTGATCGCTTCACCAGCGGCAGACATTCGGAGGCCGTCGGGGAAACCCGGCGGCCTTTCGCCTTTGTGCCGATCCGGGCCAGTATCCCACCCGGTTGGCAGATACCCGCCCGATCACGGATGCGCGACCGGCGGGTTCCCGCCCATCCATGTTTCACCCGGTTGCCATCGCGTGAGGATCGGGGATTTTCCCTGAACCTCGCCGGGGACAGCGAGGCGATTCTGCAAAGAACGACCGGGGGACGAATGGGGATCAACCGCCTTGTGGCGCGCATCGGGGGCAAATCCGTGTCCTGCGCCGCGCTTATCCTGATGCTGGCCTGTTCGGGCGCCATGGCGACCGAACGCACCGACGACGCCCTTAACCCCACACGCGAGGCCCGCGCCCTGGCCGAGGCCAAGGCGATGAAGGCCAAGGGACAGCGCGTCTGGTGCGTGGGCTTTGCCCGCACCGCCAGCGGCGTTCAGATCAAGGGCAATGCGAAAGTCTGGTGGGACAAGGCCAAGGGGTCCTATGATCGTGGCAAGGCCCCCAAGGTCGGCTCGGTCATGGCGTTCAGCGCCACCCGCAAGATGCCGATGGGCCATGTGGCGGTCGTGTCGCGGGTCGTGTCGGAACGCAAGATCCTGATCGACCACGCGAACTGGAACCGCAACCAAGTGTCGCTCAAGATGGCGGTCGTCGACGTGTCCAGGAACAACGACTGGTCGGCGGTCCGCGTCGAAAGCCAGCCCAACGTGCTGGGGTCGGTCTATCCGGTCAACGGCTTCATCTATCCCGCCGCCTACGAAGGCTGACGGCCCGCCCTTGCGGAATGAATAAGCCCCGGGGTGCGCTTTTGCACCCCGGGGCTTATTCATTCAGGCCGTGGAGCGTGGCCCTAATGGGCCGCCGCGTCGCCGAACTGTTTTTTCACCGTCTGCTTGTGCATGTGATACGAGGCATCGCTGCGCGAGATCAGCGTATAGAACATCGGCACCACGAACAGCGTGAACATCGTCCCGATCAGCAGGCCGGTGAAGATCACGATCCCCATCGCCTGCCGCGCCGCGGCCCCCGCCCCTTCGGCGATGATCAGCGGCACGACCGCCAGCGCCATCGCCGCTGTCGTCATCAGAATGGGGCGCAGCCGCGTGCGGGCGGCAATCACGATGGCCTCGCGCCGGGACTTGCCCTCTTCGCGCTGCTGGTTGGCGAATTCCACCATCAGGATGCCGTGCTTGGTGATCAGGCCGATCAGCGTGATCAGCCCCACCTGCGTATAGATGTTCAGCGTGCTGATCCCGAAGAACAGCGGCAGCACCGCGCCAAAGATCGACAGCGGCACCGACATCATGATGATGAACGGGTCGCGAAAGCTTTCGAACTGCGCCGCCAGCACGAGGTAGATCACGATGATCGCCGCGCCGAAGGCCAGCAGGATGGTGTTCCCCTCGCTCTTTTCCAGCCGCGACTGGCCGGAATAATCGACGAAGAACCCGTCGGGCAGGGTTTCGGCGGTGATGCGCTCCAGCTCGGCCAGCGCCACGCCCGAGGACAGGCCGATCATCGGCATCGCCGACAGCGTGGCCGAGTTCAGCTGGTTGAACTGCTCGATCGAGGCGGCGGTCGGCCCCGTCTCGATCCTGACGACCGAGGACAGCGGCAGCATCGCCCCCGAGGCGGAGCGGACGAAGAATTCGCCCAGACGTTCGGGGTTGTTGCGCCAGTCGCGCGGCACCTGGGTGATCACGTCATAGCTGTTGGAATCGCGGTCGAACTGCGCGACCGACCCGCCGCCGACCAGGATGCCCAGCGTCGCACCGATCTGGCTGACCGGCACGCCAAGGCTGGCGGCGCGGTCGCGGTCGATCGTCACCCGCGCTTCGGGTGCGTCGAAGTTCAGGCTGTTCTGCACGACGATGAACTTGCCGGTCTGCATCGCCTTGGCCTTGATCTCCTCAGCGATCTCATAGACGCGGGCGGGATCGTGGATCGACTGGATCACCATCGACACCGGCAGGCCGCCCCCCGTTCCGGGCAGCGTCGGCGGCGCAAAGACATAGGCCTGCACCCCCGGCGCATTGTCCAGGTCGGACTGGATTTCCTGCTGGATCTCCTTCTGGCTGCGGGTCCGGTCGGCCCAGTCCTTCAGCGCCCAGAGATAGATGCCGGTGTAACTCGCCCCGCCGAACCCCGCGATGGAAAATTCGGCGCGCGTCTCGGGGATGTTGTCGGTGCGCTTTGCGATTTCGTCGTTGAAGGCCGACATGTATTCCAGCGTCGCGTAGCGCGGCCCGTTCAGAAAGGCGAAGAGCGCACCGACATCCTCTTCCGGCGCCAGTTCGGACGAGGTGTTGCGCATCATGAACCCCGTCGCGCCCAAAAGCGCCACGACGACCAGAAGCGTCACCGGCCGATAGTCGAGCGAGGAGGAAATCCGCCGCTCATACCAGTTCGACACGGCGTTCAGCGTGCCGTCGACGATGCGCTGGAACCGGCCCGGCTCTCCATGACTCAGCACGCGGGCGGCCATGGTGGGGGTGATGATCAGCGCGACGATGCCCGAGATGATCACCGACCCCGCCAGCGTCAGCGCAAACTCCGAAAACAGCGATCCGGTCAGCCCGCCGGTGAAGGCCAGCGGCGACAGGACGGCGGCCAGCGTGATCGTCATGGCGACCACGGGGCCGGTGATTTCTTTCATCGCGGTGATGGCGGCGCGGGCCGGGCTTTGCCCTTCGTCGACATGGCGGTGGATGTTTTCCACCACCACGATGGCATCGTCCACCACCAGCCCGATGGCCAGCACCATCGCCAGCAGCGTCAGCAGGTTGATCGAATAGCCCAGTGCCAGCATGACCGTGCAGACGCCGACCAGCGACAGCGGGATCGTGACGATCGGCATCAGCACCGACCGGAACGAGCCGAGGAACAGCAGGATCACCACCACGACGATGGCCACCGCCTCGCCGATGGTCTTGAAAACCTCGTGGATCGAGGCGCTGATCGTCTCGGTCGAATCGTAGACCAGTTCGATGGACATGCCGCGCGGCAGCGCCGCATTCAGCCCGGGCAGTTCCTTCAGCACCGCGGTCGAGACATCCAGCGGGTTCGCCCCCGGCGCGGGGATGATGCCGATGAAGGTGCCCGGCTTGCCGTTGAAGACCACCCGCGATTCGATGGGTGCCGAGGCCAGTTCCACCGTCGCCACGTCGCGCAGACGCACGACGCCGTTCTGCCCCTGGCTCAGCGGCAGGGCGCCAAAGACCTCGGGGTTCTGGATCGTCGATTCCAGGGTGATCGCATGGGCGTAATATTCGTTCTCGGTCTTGCCCGGCGCCGACAGGAAGTTGGACGCCTGGATCGCGCCCAGCACGTCAGAGGCGGTGACGCCCCGCGACGACATCTTTAGCGGGTCCAGCCAGATCCGCATCGCATATTCCTGCCCGCCCATGACCTGCATCTGGGCCACGCCGTCGATGTTCGTCACCCGCGGCTTGATCACGCGGTCCAGGTATTCGGTCAGCTGCTCGGCCGTCATGTTCGGATTCTGGACGGCCAGATACATCAGCGCAAAGGTCTGCCCGTCGCCCTTGACGATCACCGGATCCTCGGAATCCGTGGGCAACTGGCTGCGCACCTGCTGGACCTTGGACATCACCTCGGTCAGCGCCACATCCGGGTCTGCGCCCAGCTGCATGTGCACCGTCACGACCGAGGCCGAAGGCGTGGACTGGCTGGTCACATAATCCATATGCTCGGTGGTCGAGACCGCCTCGGCGATGGGGCTGGTGATGAAGCCCTGGATCAGGTCGGGCGAGGCGCCGGCATAGACGGTGGTGATGGTGATCACCGATTCGTCCACCTCGGGGTATTCGCGCACCGAAAGCGCAAAGACCGAGACCAGCCCCAGAAACAGGATCAGGGCGGCGGCGACCGTCGAAAGGACCGGACGGCGGATGAAGATTTCAGAGAAATGCATCCGCGCCTCACTGTCCGGCAGACTGGGGAAGGTGCACGCTGTTGTCGACCTTGACGCGCGAGCCGTTTGAAAGACGGTTCTGGCCCGAGGTGACGATCATGTCGCCCGCCGCGATGCCCTTCACGATCTCGATCTGGCCGCCAAAGCGGCGGCCGGTGGTCACAAACACCTGCTCGGCGGTCAACTGTTCCTCGGCGCCGGTTCCCGAGGCCGCCGTGCCCGCATCCCCCGTGCCCGAGGCCGCGGCATCCTTTGCCGGCTCGGCCGGCTTGCTGCGGACGACATAGACCGTGTCGCCATAAAGGCTGGTGGTCACCGCCGTCTGGGGCAGCGCGATCACACCCTTTTCCAGCGGCAGTTCGACCCGCACGCGCAGGAACTGGCCGGGGATCAGCTTGCCTTCGGTATTCTCCACCTCGGCGCGGACGGTGATCATCCGCGAGGCCGCATCGACGCGCGGCTCGATGGCGATGATCGTGCCGCGGGCTGACAGATCGCCCACCTCGGTCGTGACCGTCACCGCGCCGCCCAGTTGCAACGCCGCGATCTGCTGTTCGGGCACGTTGAAATCGACCCGCATCTTGGTCAGGTCCTGAAGCGTGGCATAGACCGTGCCCGGCGTCACATACTGCCCGATCTCGATCTGCGGAATGCCGATCACCCCGTCAAAGGGCGCGGCCAGCCGCTTGTTGTCCAGCGAGGTCTGGACCTGCGCCACCTGCGCACGGGCCGATTCCGCCTGTGCGGCGGCGGTGTCGACCGTGGTTTGCGCATTCACGCCCCGGTCCGTCAGCGTCTGGGTGCGCCGCAGTTCCGTCTCGGCGACGTTCAGCCCGGCCTTGGCCGCGGCCAGAGAGGCGACCTCACTCGAATCGTCGATCTGCACCAGATGCTGGCCTTTCGTCACCTTGTCATTGCCGCGGAACAGGATGCCGCGCACGGTGCCGCCGGATTCGATGGCCAGATCGACCCCCTGCACCGAAAGCGAGGTGCCGATGGCGTCGATGCCCGGCGTCCAATCGATGGGCCTGGCCTCCTGCGTGGTCACGGGAACCGGCGGGGGAACCATGCCGCCCAGATATTCCGCGATCATCTTTGCCCGGAAATCGTTGAAGAAGACGATGCCCCCCACAATCCCGGCGAGCAGGACAACGGCGATAAACAGCCGCAGGATCATGGAAAGCTCCTCTCGAAACACGGGCAGGGATCGGGTCCGTCGCGCAGGGACCGCAGCGCATTAGCTGATGTGCGGACACGATTTAGTCAACCCGCCGTGAGCGGGCGCAAGTCAGGCTGACGGCAGAAACGGACATTCTGCCGCAATTCCGGGCTGTCGCAGGGGGCGGCGCGATCCGTCAGTCCAGCAGGACGCGGCTCGCCGCCATGCCCTTTGCGACATTCCCCGCCGCGAATGTCGCCCCGGCCAAGGGATAACGCGCCAGATCGCCGGACGACATTTCGGCCTGCGCGGTGGTGCAGTAAAGCGTGGTCAGATCCGGCCCGCCAAAGGCCGGGCAACTGGTGTGCGGCGCGGCAAAATCCACCGCGCGCAGGAACCGCCCGTCCGGCGCATGGCAGGCGACGCGGCCCGCGCCCCATTCGGCCAGCCACAGGTTGCCGGCCGCATCCATCACCGCGCCGTCGGGGTTCAACCCCTCGGCCGTCAGGTCAAGGAAGACCGCGGGGTCCGATGCAGGCCAGCCCGCCGCATCCAGCGCCACCCGCATGACCTTGCCCGTGACCGTATCGGCGAAACAGGCGCTTTTGCCGTCGGGCGCAAAGCTGATCGCGTTCGAGATGGTGACATGGCGGAACAGCCGCCGCAGCTCGCCCCGATACCACCGCCAGATCGACCCCAGCCGCGGATCGTCGCCGCCGCGCTTGCCCATGGTGCCGATCCAGAATCCGCCCTGCGGATCGGCCCGCCCGTCGTTCGACCGGGTGCGCGGGTCGTCCGCCTCCAGTGCGCAGAGGGTGCTGCGCGCGCCTGTTTCAAGGTCGAACCGGAACAGCGCCCGTTCGGAGGCGATCAGCAGTTCGGTGTCGGAAAGGATGGCTGCCGCCGAAACCATGTCGGCGAAATGCCATTCGTGCGCGCCGCGGCTGCCGTTGGACAGCATCCGGCGGTTCAGGATGTCGAACCAGAACAGTTCCTGCCGGCCATCATGCCACAGCGGCCCTTCGCCCAGCAGGCATCTGCGGTCGTCAAAGACGGTCATGCCCGCGCCCCTTCCCAGGCCGCGACGATGGCGCGGGCGCGGGTGGCGATTTCGGCCACCGCCAGCCCCGGCGTATAAAGTGCCGTGCCGATGCCGAAACCGTCCGCCCCGGCGCGGATCCAGTCGGCAAAATTCGCAGGCCCCGCGCCACCCACGGCATAGACCTGCGTGCCCGCGGGCAGGACGGCGCGGATGGCCTTGACCCCCTCGGGGCCGATCAGGCTGGCCGGAAAGATCTTCAGCCCGTCCGCCCCGGCGTCCAGCGCGGCAAAGCATTCGGTCGGCGTCATCACCCCCGGCCAGGACGCCATGCCGCGCGCCCTGGTGGCGGCGATGACCCCGGCGTTCATGTTGGGCGACACGATCAGCCGCCCGCCCGCCGCCTGCACCTGCGCCACCTGATCGACCGTCAGCACCGTGCCCGCCCCGATCTCGGCCACCGTGCCGAAATCGCGCGCCATGGCGGCGATCGAGGCCAGCGGCTCGGGCGAGTTCATCGGCACCTCGATCCGGGTGATCCCGGCCTCGATCAGCGCGGCGGCGGCAGGCAGCGCCTCGGGCGGGGTAAGGCCGCGCAGGATGGCGATGATCGGGCGATGGGTCATGTCAGGCCTCGGGCAAGGGTGGAAAGTCCGGCAAGGGTGCAGGCGGTGGCGTCCAGGGTCTCGGCCTGCACGCCCTGCGCCGCCAGCGCCCGGCCATAGGCCCGCGACAGCGCCGCCGCCCCGACCAGCGCCACCCGCTGGCCCAGCCAGTAAGGCCGCGTCGCCGCCAGTTCCGCGCCGATCAGCAGGCCCGACAGCCGCGACCGCGCTGCCGCGGGGCCAAGCCCGTGCAGCAGGCCTTCGGCCCGCAGGCCGAACAGGTTCGCCGCCAGCCGTTCGGGCCGCGACAGGGTTTCGGACAGGGCGGCGTCAAAGGCGGCATCCTCCTGCCCCTCGCCCTGCATCCCGTGGCGCAGGACGGATTGCTGCGACAGCAGGGCGAACATCTCGCCCGTCATGAAGGTCTGGAAGCTGACGACCTCGCCCGCGCTGATCTGCGCCCATTTGGAATGGGTGCCGGGCAGGCAGATCACCCCGTCGAACTGCGGGTAAAGCGCCAGGGCGCCCGCGATCTGCGTCTCCTCGCCGCGCATCACATCTGCGGGCTTCGCCTGCGACAGGCCGGGGGCGATGGAGAAACGGATGCGGCGGTCGGCGGTCGGCACCGGGGTCAGTGCATCGGCCGAAACCGGCGTGCAGGGCACGGCGCGATAGGCGGCCTCGCGCCAGCCCTGCCGCGCGCCGACCATGCCGCAGGCGATCACCGGCGTGACGCGGCCCGCCCTCAGCCAGGGGTCGATCAGGCGGATCAACGCGGGCTCGAACCCCCCGGGCGTCAGGCTGCCCATGCCGTCGGACGAGGTGGCCTCGGCCAGAATGCCGCCCGCATCCATCGCCCAGACCCGCAGGTTCGACGTGCCCCAGTCGCAGGCGATCCAGTCCGGCGTCATCGCATCCCCTCTTGAGTTCCAATATATGGAACCATGTCTTGCATAATGGACCTTATCCGGCCTAGTCTGCGGCTGTCAACGAAAGGGTCGGCGGATGGCCGAAGACGGGACCGTGGGCAAGGCGCTGGAGGTGCTGGACCGGGTGGCAGGCGCCGCCCGCCCCCTGCGCTTTGCCGAGGTGCAGGGTCTTTGCCCGCTGCCCAAGGCGACGCTGCACCGGCTGTTGTCCACGCTGGTCAGCCAAGGAATGCTGCGGCAGGACAACGGCACCTATGCGCCGGGGCTGCGGCTGGTGCGTCTGGCCCATGCCGCGTGGGAGGCGGCGGCGCTGGCCCCCCTTGCCGCGCCGGTGCTGGACCGGCTGGCGGACCGGACGGGCGAGGCGGTGCATCTGGCCGAGCTGGATCAGGGGCAGGTGGTCTATCTGGACAAGCGCCATGCCGCCCGCCCCGTCACCATGTTCGCGCAGGCTGGCAAGGTCGGCCCCGCCTATTGCACCGGGATCGGCAAGGCGATGCTGGCGCATCTGGCGCCGGGGCCGCTGGAAACGGCACTGGCGCGCCAGTCGTTCCACGGCTTCACCCCGGCGACGATCCGCGATGCGGGCGCCTTGCGCGCGGAGCTGGCCGCGATCCGGGCCGAGGGCGTGGCCTATGACCGCGAGGAGCATGAGCCCGGCATCCGCTGCATCGCCGCGCCGGTCCTGTCGGACAAGGGCGGGCTGATCGCCGGGCTGTCGGTGACTTCGGCGCGGCTGTCGCTGGACGAGCTGGGCGGGCTGGCGCCGCTGCTGCGGGCGGCGGCGGCCGAGATTGCCGCGGCGGCGGGGCCGTGGCGGTTTCCGGAATAGCGGTCGGGCTGGCGCCACTGCTGCGGCGGCAGCGGCGGGCCATGGCGAATCCCGGAGGAGCGGCGGCGAAACTCGGGCCATTGGGGCCGGGCGGGAACAGGAAACGCATTGCGTTTCCCCGCCCGCGCGTGCGGGTTCCGCCGGGAACCTGTCAGCCCAAAATCCGGTAAGGCCAGCGCCTGCCCCGGCGGGTGCGAAAGCGCCCGCCATGGGCGGGGCGGGCACTGGCCGGGCCTTTGAGGCCCGGCGGTTCAGGCGGAACCGTCAGGGCATGGCAAAGGCGATGGCCTCTGCCATGGGGATGTCCAGAGGTAATGCGTGCTCTCATGGTAGCACTGGTGGTAGCACTGGCCGCAGCTTCAGCCGTTCAACGGAAACCGCTGCGGCGCGGCAGAGGCGATGGCGTTCGCCAAGGGGATGATCTGGGGTGCATCCTTGGCACGGTGCTGACCCAGCTCTTTCAGCCCCGGCAGATCAACGGAACCGTCGCAAAACTGGTCCTTCGCCTAAGCCCCCAGATGCCTCTCGCCCCGTGCGGCGGCCAGCTGCATCTGCCGTTCCCGCTCCCGGAACCGCGCCCGGTCGGCCTCGGAGTATTGCTCTGCACAATGCGGGCAGCAGATGCCCTGTTCGAACACGGGCGACTGGCGGTCGCCTTCGGTCAACGGGCGACGACAGGCGCCGCATGAGGTCAGGCCGCCGGGCCTCAGCCCATGGCCGACCGACACCCGCTGGTCGAAGACGAAGCATTCGCCCTGCCACAGACTTTCGCCCTCGGGCACGTCTTCAAGGTATTTCAGGATGCCGCCCTTCAGGTGAAAGACCTCCTCGACCCCTTGCGACAACAGCCAGTTCGTCGATTTCTCGCACCGGATGCCGCCGGTGCAGAACATCGCGATGCGCTTGTTGTGAAAGCGGTCGCTGTTCGCCGCCCACCACGCCGGAAAGTCGCGAAAGCTGTTGGTGCCGGGGTCCACCGCACCCTGAAAGGTGCCGATCGCCACCTCATAGGCGTTGCGGGTGTCGATCACCGCCACATCGGGCTGGCGGATCAGATCGTTCCAGTCCTGTGGGGCGACGTAATGGCCCGTCCCGGCGCGCGGATCGACACCGGGCTGGCCCATGGTCACGATCTCGGCCTTCAGCCGCACCTTCATCCGGCCAAAGGGCATGGTCTCGGCCGGGCTTTCCTTCCACTCCAGCCCCGCACAGCCGGGCAGGGCGCGGATATGGGCCAGCACCGCGTCTATCCCTGCCCGCGTTCCGGCGATGGTGCCGTTGACCCCCTCGCCCGCCAGCAGCAGCGTGCCCATCACCCCGTTCGCCGCACAGACCGCCAGCAGCGGCCCGCGCAGCGCGGCGGGGTTGGGAAAGGTGGTGAAATGGTAAAGCGCGGCCACGGTCAGCATGGCGCCGCACATGAGCCCGCCGCGCCGGATTTGCAAGACCGGGACGCATGGGGGATTGCAAGCCCCCCTGCCATTTCCTACGCATTTGTCCGGGTTTGCCGAAGGGAAAAGACATGCGCGCCGGAAACGAGGCCCTGATCGTCATCGACGTGCAGAACGACTTCTGCCCCAGCGGGGCGCTGGCGGTGGCGGGGGGCGATGCCATCGTGCCCGGCATCAACGCGCTGATGGCGGAGTTTGCGACCGTGGTGCTGACGCAGGACTGGCACCCGGCCGATCACACCTCTTTCGCGGCGAACCACCCCGGCGCCGCGCCGTTCAGTGTCATGGAAATGCCCTATGGCGATCAGGTGCTGTGGCCGGTGCATTGCGTGATCGGATCCGCAGGCGCGGCGTTTCATCCGGGGCTGGCGACCGACCCGGCGCAGATGGTGATCCGCAAGGGGTTCCGGCCGCAGATCGACAGCTATTCGGCCTTCTTTGAAAACGACCGCAGCACGCCCACCGGGCTGGAGGGGTATCTGCGGTCGCGCGGGGTGGATACGGTGGTTCTGGTCGGCCTCGCCACCGATTACTGCGTGGCCTATTCGGCGCTGGATGCCGTGCGGCTGGGGTTCCGGGCCGTCGTGCGGCAGGACCTGTGCCGCGCCATCGACCTGAACGGGTCGCTTGCCGGGGCGGTGGCCGAAATGGCCGACGCCGGCGTCGTGATGGAGGGTTGAATCCATGGCCGATATCGCCACCCGCGTCTGGAACCACAAATGGAAGATCGACCCGATCGTGCGGTCGCTGATCGACACCGACTTTTACAAACTGTTGATGTGTCAGTCTATTTTTAGAAACCGCCCCGATACGGTGGTGGAATTCAGCCTGATCAACCGCACGAAATCCATCCGCCTGGCCGAGCTGATCGACGAGGGGGAACTGCGCGAACAGCTGGACCACATCCGCGGATTGCGGCTGACCCGGGGGGAATCGACCTGGCTGCGCGGCAACACGTTTTACGGCAAGCGCCAGATGTTCCGCCCCGACTTCATGGAGTGGTTCGAGACCCTGCAACTGCCGCCCTATCACCTGGAAAAGCACGACGGGCAGTATGAACTGACCTTTGAAGGCAAATGGCCCGAGGTCATGCTGTGGGAAATTCCGGCGCTGACCGTGCTGATGGAACTGCGCAGCCGTGCCGTGCTGGGCCGGATGAAGCGGTTCGAGTTGCAGGTGCTTTACGCCCGCGCCATGACCAAGCTGTGGGAAAAGATCGAACGGCTGCGCAAGCTGGACGGCGTGAAGATCGCCGATTTCGGCACCCGTCGGCGGCATTCCTTCCTGTGGCAGGACTGGTGCGTGCAGGCGATGATCGAGGGTCTGGAAGACGGCTTCACCGGCACCTCGAACTGCCTGATCGCCATGCGCCAGGACATCGAGGCCATCGGCACCAATGCCCACGAACTGCCCATGGTCTATGCGGCCCTGGCCGAAAGCGATGCCGAACTGGCGCAGGCGCCCTATCAGGTGCTGGCCGACTGGCACGAGGAACATGACGGCAACCTGCGCATCATCCTGCCCGATACCTTCGGGACCGAAGGGTTCCTGAAGAACGCGCCCGACTGGCTGTCGAAATGGACCGGCATCCGCATCGATTCGGGCGATCCGGCCGGAGCGGCGGAACTGGCGATCCGCTGGTGGCAGGACCGGGGCGAGGATCCGCGCGACAAGCTGATCATCTTTTCCGACGGGCTGGACGTGGAAAAGATCGAGGAACTGTATCGCCGGTTCCAGGGGAGGGTGAAGCTGTCCTTCGGCTGGGGCACGATGCTGACCAACGATTTCCGCGGGCTGGTGCCGAACGATGCGCTGGCGCCGTTCAGCCTGGTGTGCAAGGCGGTGTCCGCCAACGGCCGGCCGACAGTCAAGCTGTCGGACAACCCCAACAAGGCGATGGGTCCGGCGGATGAAATCGAACGCTACAAGCGGGTGTTCGGCGTGGGGGCGCAGACGGCGATGGAGGTCGTGGTCTGATCCGGCGGGATCAGGCGCCGCCTTCGCCCTGCATCATGGCGCGCAGGTCATAGACCAGTTGCAGCGCCTCGCGCGGGGAAAGCTCGTCGGGGTGGATGTCGCGCAGGCGCGCCTCGACGGCCGAGGGTTTTGCCTTGGGCGCGGACGGCGGCGGGGGTGCGGCGCGGAACAGCGGCAGGTCGTCGATCAGCGCGGCGGGGCGGGCGCTGCCCTGCCGGTCGCCGGATTCCAGCGCCTCCAGCACCACGCGGGCGCGTTCGATGACGGCAGAGGGCAGGCCCGCAAGACGGGCGACCTGCACGCCATAGCTGCGGTCGGCGGCGCCCTTGCGGACCTCGTGCAGGAAGATCACCTCGCCTTCCCATTCCTTGACGGCCACGGTGGCGTTTTCCACGCCGTCGAGTTTCGCCGAAAGCGCCGTCATTTCATGGTAATGCGTGGCAAACAGCGCCCGGCAGCGGTTCTGGCCATGCAGGTGTTCCATCACCGCCCAGGCGATCGACAGCCCGTCATAGGTGGCCGTCCCCCGCCCGATTTCATCCAGGATCACCAGGGCGCGGTCGTCCGCCTGGTTCAGGATGGCGGCGGTTTCCACCATCTCGACCATGAAGGTGGACCGCCCCCGCGCCAGATCATCCGCCGCGCCGACCCGGCTGAACAACTGGCTGACAAGGCCGATATGGGCGGACGCGGCGGGCACGAAACTGCCCACCTGCGCCAGCAGCGCGATCAGCGCGTTCTGCCGCAGGAAGGTGGATTTACCGGCCATGTTCGGCCCGGTCAGCAGCCAGATCGCCGGGGTGTCGCCGCGGGTCAGGTCGCAGTCGTTGGCGACGAACGGCCCGTTCCCCTGCCGCCGCAGGGCGCGCTCCACCACCGGATGCCGCCCGCCCACGATCTGAAAGGCGCGGGTTCCGTCCACCTGCGGCTCGGCCCAGCCCTCGGCCGCGGCCAGATCGGCGAAACCGGCGGTCAGGTCGATTTCCGCCAGCGCGCGCGCCGCCGCACCGATGGGACCGGCGGCACTCAGGATTTCGTCCCGCAGATGGGTGAAGTGTTTCTTCTCCAGCTCCAGCGCATGGTTGCCCGCGTTCAGGATGCGGGTTTCCAGCGAGGACAGGTCCACCGTTGTGAACCGCACCTGCCCCGCCGTGGTCTGGCGGTGGATGAAGGTTTCCGAAAGCGGCGCCGACAACATCCGTTCGGCATGGGTCGAGGTCGTCTCGATGAAATAGCCCAGCACATTGTTGTGCTTGATCTTCAGGCTGGGGATGCCGGTCCGGGCGATGTAATCGGCTTGCATCCGGGCGATGACACCGCGCCCCTCGTCCCGCAGGCGGCGGGTTTCATCCAGTAGCGGATCGAAACCGGGCGCGATGAAACCGCCGTCCCGCGCCAGCAGCGGCGGCTCCGCTACAACCGCCTGATCCAGCAGATCGACCAGCGCCGCATGACCACGCAAGGCGCTCGCCGCTCGGGACAGCACCTCGGGCGCGGCATCCAGACGGCCCGAAAGCACCTCGGCCTGCGCCAGACCGGCGCGGATCGCGGCCAGATCGCGCGGCCCGCCCCGGTCCAGCGCAAGCCGGGACAGGGCGCGGTCCATGTCGGGCACCTGTTTCAGGAAGCCCCGCAATTCCTCGCGAAAACGGCTCTGTTCCAGCAGGAAACGCACGCCGTCATGTCGCGCCCGCACCTCGGCCAGATCGCGCGACGGTGCCGACAGCCGCCGTTCCAGCAGCCGCGCGCCCGCCGCCGTGACGGTGCGATCCACCGCCGACAAAAGCGAGCCGTCGCGGTCGCCCGACAGCGAGACGGTCAGTTCCAGATTGCGTCGGGTCGAGGCGTCGATCTGCACCACGCCCCCCGCCGCCTCTTTCACCGGCGGGCGCAGCAGCGGCAGTTTGCCCCGCTGCGTCAGGTCGAGGTAATCGACCAGCGCCCCCATGGCCGCCAGTTCGGCGCGGGTGAAGGTTCCAAACGCCTCCAGCGTGCCGACGGAAAACAGCGCGCACAGCCGCCGCTCGCCCCCGGTGCTGTCGAAACTGCTGCGCGACAGAGGTGTCAATGCCGCCCCGGACTCAGAGACCATTCCAGCGAAATCGCGATCCCGCGCCTCGGACACCAGCACCTCGCGCGGGGACAGGCGGGCCAGTTCCGGCCCCAGCCGCGCGGGCGGGCAGTCGATCACCCGCAACTCGCCCGTGGAAATGTCGCACCAGGCCAGCGCCCCCTCGTCCCGCACATCGGCATAGGCGGCCAGGAAGTTGTGCCGCCGCGCCTCCAGCAGGGTATCCTCGGTCAGGGTGCCGGGCGTGACCAGCCGCACCACATCGCGCCGGACCACGGATTTGGACCCGCGCTTTTTCGCCTCGGCCGGGTCTTCCATCTGCTCGGCAATGGCGACACGGAACCCCTTGCGGATCAGCGCCAGCAGATAGCCCTCGGCGGCATGAACCGGCACGCCGCACATCGGGATCGGCTCGCCCAGATGCGTCCCGCGTTTCGTCAGCGCGATGTCCAGTGCCGATGCCGCCGCCACCGCATCGTCAAAGAACATCTCGTAGAAATCGCCCATGCGATAGAACAGCAGCGCGCCGGGGTTCTGCGCCTTGATGCCCAGATATTGCGCCATCATCGGCGTGACGGTTTCTTCGGTCACTCGGCTGCCCTCTGCATTCCGGCTGCGGACCCTATCCAACGCCGTCCTTGCCGAAAAGCCGGAATTGGCAAGGGGCATCCCCGGCGCTATGACGACCTCGGCCCACCGGAGGAATCTCATGACCAAGACCAAGATCACGCCAGAGGAGGCGCTGGCCTACCACCTGGAGCCGAAGCCCGGCAAGTTCGAGGTCGTGGCCTCGACGCCCATGGCGACGCAACGCGATCTGTCGCTGGCCTATTCGCCGGGGGTGGCGGTGCCTGTCATGGCCATCGCCGAACGACCCGAGACGGCCTATGACTATACCGTCAAGGGCAACATGGTGGCAGTCGTGTCGAACGGCACGGCGATCCTTGGCCTTGGCAATCTGGGCGCGCTGGCATCCAAGCCGGTGATGGAGGGCAAGGCGGTCCTGTTCAAGCGGTTCGCCGACGTGAACGCCATCGACATCGAACTGGATACCGAGGACGCGGACGAGATCATCAAAGCGGTCAAGCTTATGGCCCCGACCTTCGGCGGCATCAACCTTGAGGACATCAAGGCCCCCGAATGCTTCATCATCGAGCAGCGGCTGAAGGAAATCTGCGACATTCCGGTGTTCCACGATGACCAGCACGGCACCGCGGTGATCTGCGTGGCCGGTCTGATCAACGCGCTGGAGATCAGCGGAAAGAAGATCGGCGATGTGAAAATCGTGCTGAACGGCGCGGGGGCGGCTGGCATCGCCTGTCTGGAACTGATGAAGGCCATGGGCGCGCGCAACGAAAACTGCATCATGTGTGACACCAAGGGCGTCATCTGGCAGGGCCGGACCGAGGGCATGAACCAGTGGAAATCGGCCCATGCCGTCGCCACCGACAAGCGCACGCTGGAAGAGGCGATGGTGGGCGCGGATGTGTTCCTGGGCGTCTCGGCCAAGGGCGCGGTCACGCCCGAGATGGTCGCCAGCATGGCCGACAATCCGGTCATCTTCGCCATGGCGAACCCCGACCCCGAGATCACGCCCGAAGAGGCCCATGCCGTCCGCGCCGATGCCATCGTGGCGACGGGTCGGTCGGACTATCCCAACCAGGTGAACAACGTCCTGGGGTTCCCCTATCTGTTCCGCGGCGCGCTGGACATCCACGCCCGCGCCATCAACGACGAGATGAAGATCGCCTGCGCCAAGGCGCTGGCGGCCCTTGCGCGCGAGGATGTGCCGGACGAGGTGGCGATGGCCTATGGCCGCAAGCTGTCGTTCGGGCGCGACTATATCATCCCCACGCCCTTCGATCCCCGGCTGATCCATGTGATCCCGCCTGCGGTGGCCAGGGCGGGGATGGATACCGGCGTCGCCCGCCGCCCCATCGTCGACATGAAGGCCTATGAGCTGAGCCTCAAGTCCCGCATGGACCCGACCGCCAGCATCCTGCAAGGGCTGCACGCCCGCGCGCGCCAGGCGCAGGCGCGCATGATCTTTGCCGAAGGCGACGATCCCCGCGTTCTGCGTGCCGCCGTGGCCTGGCAGCGGGCAGGTCTTGGCCGCGCGCTGGTCGTGGGCCGCGAACAGGATGTGCGCGAAAAGCTGGAATCGGCCGGCATGGGCGATGCCGTGCGCGAGCTGGAAATCGTGAACGCCGCCAACACCCGGCATCTGGATCAATACAAGGACTTCCTTTACCGCCGCCTGCAACGACAGGGGTTCGACCGGCAGGACGTCCACCGCCTTGCCGCCCGCGACCGGCATGTGTTCTCGGCCCTGATGCTGGCGCATGGGCATGGCGACGGGCTTGTCACCGGGGCCACGCGCAAATCGGCGCATGTGCTTTCGCTGATCAACCATGTCTTCGACGCCAAGGCGGCGGACGGGGCGGTCGGCGTGACGGCACTGCTGCACAAGGGGCGGATCGTGCTGATCGCCGACACGCTGGTGCATGAATGGCCCGAACCCGAGGATCTGGCCACCATCGCCGTCCGCGCCGCGGGCGTCGCGCGCAACATCGGGCTGGAACCGCGCGTGGCCTTCGTCAGCTTTTCGACCTTCGGCTATCCGGTCAGCGAACGGGCGACCAAGATGCATGTCGCGCCCGAGGTGCTGGACCGCATGGGCGTCGATTTCGAATATGATGGCGAAATGACGGTGGATGTGGCGCTGAACCCGACGACGCTGGCCCATTACCCGTTCTGCCGACTGACCGGCCCCGCCAACATCCTTGTCGTCCCGGCCCGGCATTCGGCCTCGATCTCGGTCAAGCTGATGCAGGAAATGGCCGGGGCGACGGTGATCGGCCCGATCCTGACAGGGGTGAAAAAGCCGATCCAGATCTGTTCGACCAATGCCACCGTGAACGACATCCTGAACATGGCGGTCATGGCAGCCTGCAAGATCGGCTGAGCGCAGGGCAAGTTTTCCGGGCGGGTGCGGCAATTGTCGCCCCGCCCGCAACCGTTACGCAGAATTGATCTTGCTGCGGCATCAGTGACGCGAGGGCGCCGGTTGCCCGACTCGGGCCCCAAGGCTTAGCGTGATCACATGATGAACCTGTTCTCTCCCCGCCAGACCTATACCAGACCCGAGCGGATCAGCGACGGGGTGATCCATGTGGTCGGCACGATCCTGGCTCTGGCCGCGGTGCCGGTGCTGATCACGCTGACGGTGGTGATGCGAGGCGATGCGGCCTCGGTCACGGGGGCGTCGATCTACGGGGCCAGCCTGATCGTCATGCTGGCCTGTTCGGCGCTCTACAACATCGCCTCGCCCTGCGCCTGGGAAGGGGTGCTGCGGCGGCTGGACCATTCGGCGATCTATGTAAAGATCGCGGGCACATATTCCGCCTTCGTGCTGATCTCGGGCCAGGGCGCGGCGCTGCTGGCCGGCCTCTGGGTCGCGGCGCTCGGCGGCGTGGCACTGAAGATCGCGGCGCCCTACAGGTTCCGCTGGATCGGGCTGGCGCTCTATATCGGCATGGGCTGGGCGGGGCTGGTGGCGGGCTGGCCGATGCTGTCGCACCTGTCCACGCCGGTTCTGGTGCTGGTGGCAACCGGCGGGGTCATCTACACCCTTGGCGTGCCCTTCTACCTGATGGCGCGGCTGCCCTATCACATCGCCGTCTGGCACGGCTTTGTCCTGACCGCCAGCGCCGTGCTGTTCGCCGCCGTCCTGACCCATGTGATCGTCAGCACCTGACCTGTGCCCCCCTTCATCTTGGCCCAAATACCCTGCGGGGGGGTCCGGAGGGGTGCAAAACCCCTCCGGGGGCGGGCAGGATCACCCCGGCAGGCAGGCCGGCAGAACCGCCCCTCAGGCGATCAGCTTTGCCAGACGCATCGCCACCGCCGGATCGCCCGACAGCTTCAGCTTTCCCGTCGCCATAGCCATCATCGGGTTCAGCTTGCCGGTCAGCAGCTTGACCAGATTGTCGCGGCTGATCTTCAGGGTGCAGTCGGTCGCACGGTCGGCGGTCGTTGCATCGCCATCGGCAAGGACGATCACCCCCTCATCGCCGCAGTCGAATTTCAGCGACCCGGAAAACGGGCTTTCCCGCAGCTTGCGGCCGATACGTTCGGCGATCTCGTCCATGACTCTCTCCATCTTGCAGCTGCAGAATGACGGGAAAGGGTGAATGATCCAACACCTCCGCTGCGTCACGAAGCGAAAAGGGCCGCCCCGAGGGACGGCCCTTTCCGCACATTTCCGGGCGGATCAGCCCTTTTTCGCCACCCGCGCATTGCGCGTCGCGATCAGCTTCAGCCGCAGCGCGTTCAGGTGGATGAAGCCCGCGGCATCCCGCTGGTCATAGGCGCCCGCATCCTCTTCAAAGGTCACATGCTTTTCGCTGTAGAGCGATTCGTCCGACCACCGCGCCACGACCCGCGCCACACCCTTGTAAAGCTTCAGCTTTACCGTGCCCGACACATGGTCCTGCGTCTTGTCGATCAGCGCCTGCAGCGCCTCGCGCTCAGGCGAGAACCAGAAACCGTTGTAGATCAGTTCCGCATAACGCGGCATGATCGAATCCTTCAGGTGGCCCGCGCCGCTGTCCAGCGTGATCTGTTCGATCCCCCGGTGTGCGGCCAAAAGAATGGCGCCGCCGGGGGTTTCGTAAAGCCCTCGCGACTTCATCCCGACGAAACGGTTTTCCACGAAATCCAGCAGGCCGATGCCATGCTTGCCGCCCAGCTCGTTCAGCCGGGTCAGGATCGTGGCGGGCGACAGCGCCTCGCCGTTGATCGACACGGCATCGCCGCGCTCGAACCCGATCTCGATATATTCGGCCTCGTTCGGCGCATCCTCGACCGCGACGATGCGCTGCGCGACGTAATCGGGCGCCTCGATGGCCGGGTTTTCCAGCACCGTCCCCTCGGACGAGGTGTGCAGCAGGTTAGCGTCGACCGAGAACGGCGCCTCGCCCCGCTTGTTCTTGGCGATCGGGATCTGGTTCTGTTCGGCAAATTCCAGCAGACGGGTCCGGCTGGTCAGATCCCACAGCCGCCAGGGGGCGATCACCTTGATCGACGGGTCCAGCGCCGCGACCCCCAGTTCGAACCGCACCTGGTCGTTGCCCTTGCCGGTCGCGCCATGGGCCACGGCATCGGCGCCGGTCGCCTGCGCGATTTCCACCAGATGCTTGGCGATCAGGGGCCGCGCGATGGAGGTGCCCAGCAGATATTCCCCCTCGTAGACCGCATTGGCGCGGAACATCGGGAAGACGAAGTCGCGCACGAATTCCTCGCGCACATCCAGGATGTGGATGTTTTCCGGCTTGATACCCAGCATCAGGGCCTTTTCGCGCGCCGGTTCCAGCTCCTCTCCCTGGCCCAGATCGGCGGTAAAGGTCACCACCTCGCAGCCGTATTCGGTTTGCAGCCATTTCAGGATGATCGAGGTGTCGAGGCCGCCGGAATAGGCCAGCACCACTTTCTTCGGATTGGACATCGGACGCTCCATCGCGGTTTGGCTGGCGATTAGCGGGAAATGCGGAAAAGGGCAAGCAAAGCGCCATTGACGGAACGGGGCCAAAGCCGCCAGTCTGCCCGCCGTATGTCTGGAGGACGACGGATGAAGGGCTGGCAGATCTTTCTGCATTCGGTGCGGCAGGTGACGGGCAATCTGGAAGGGGCGCTGCGCGTCTCGGCCCTGCCTTATGTGATCGCGTTCATCGTGGGGATGGTACTGGTGGGCGTGAACAACCGCTATGGCCCCGATGCCGCCAATGCCCATGCGGGCGTGTTCAGCCTTGCCTCGCTTCTGTCGCTGGCGGTCAGCATCGCGGTGTCGCTGTGGATGGCGGTGGCCTGGCATCGGTTCGTGCTGCTGGACGAAAGGCCCGCCGGGTTCGTGCCGCCGTGGAAGGGCGACCGGATGGTGGCCTATTTCCTGAACGGGCTAGGCTATGGGCTGGTGATCATCATCGCGGGGGTGATCTGGGCCACCATTGTCGGGCTGGCACTGCGGCCGGTCCTTGCCGGGTCGGCCGTGCTGACGGTGATCGTGATGGCGCTGCTGGTGCAACTGCCGATCCTGACGGTGGCGCTGCGGCTGGCGACGGCACTGCCGGGGGCGGCGGTCGGCGATGCGCGCGGCTTTCTGGCGGGCTGGAAGGCGACCGAAGGGCATACCGCCGACATCGCCGTTCTGGCGGTGATCGCGGTGCTGGCGAACCTTGCGCTGGCCCTGCTGGGCGGGCTGCTGTTTGGCCGGTTCTGGATACTGGCGGCGGCGTGGCAGTTCGTCGCGGGCTGGCTGCTGACCATGATCGGAATCTCGATCCTGACCACGCTTTACGGCCATTATGTCCAGGGACGGCGGCTGGTCTGACCTTGCGCAATCCGCCCCGCTGGTCCATGGCTGGCCCATGACCAGCTTTTCCGATGCCGCCCGTGCCACCACGCGCGCCCTGCGCGACCTGTTCCCGCGCACCCCGTTGCAGCGGAACGAATACCTGTCGCGCCGATACGATGCCGCGATCTGGCTGAAGCGCGAGGATCTGACGCCCGTGCGCAGCTACAAGCTGCGCGGCGCGTGGAACGCCATGCGCAAGGTGCGCGCGGCCCATCCGACGCAGCGGCATTTCGTCTGCGCCAGTGCGGGGAACCATGCACAGGGCATGGCCTTTGCCTGCCGCCACTTCGGGGTGAATGGCACGATCTTCATGCCCGTCACCACACCGCAGCAAAAGATCGACAAGACCCGCGCCTTTGGCGGCGATGCGGTCCGCATCGTGCTGACCGGCGACTATTTCGACCAGACGCTTGCCGCCTCGCAGGCGTTCTGCGCGGCCGAGGGGGCGCATTTCCTGGCGCCCTTCGACGATGCAGACGTGATCGAGGGGCAGGCGAGCGTGGGGGTCGAGCTGCTGGAGCAACTGGGCGAGGCGCCGGATCTGGTGATCCTGCCCGTCGGCGGGGGCGGCCTTGCCTCGGGCGTGACGAAATATCTGCGCGAGGTGGCGCCGGGCACCGCCTTTCGCTTTGTCGAGCCGCAGGGCGGCGCCAGCCTGACCGCCGCCCTGAAGGCCGGAGAGCCGGTGAAGATCAACAAGGTCGACAGTTTCGTCGATGGCGCCGCCGTCGCGCGGATCGGCGATCTGCCCTTTGCCGCGCTGAACTGGGTGCGCCCCGAGGAGGTGCTTCTGGCACCCGAGGACCGCATCTGCGTGACCATGCTGGACATGCTGAACGTCGAGGGTGTGGTGCTGGAACCCGCGGGCGCCCTGTCGGTCGATGCTCTGCAGGACATGGCCGAGGATATTCGCGGCAAGACCGTGGTTTGCGTCACCTCTGGCGGGAATTTCGACTTCGAGCGGCTGCCCGAAGTAAAGGAACGGGCGCAGCGCTTTTCTGGTGTGAAGAAATACTTCATCCTGCGGATGCCGCAACGTCCCGGCGCGCTGCGCGAGTTTCTGGAGATGCTGTCGCCCGACGACGACATCGCGCGGTTTGAATACCTGAAGAAATCCGCGCGGAACTTCGGTTCGATCCTGCTGGGGATCGAAACGAAGGAGCCTGCGAATTTCACGCGCTTGCAGGACCGGATGGATGCGGCGGGCTTTGCCTGGCGCGACATCACCAATGACGAGCTGCTGGCGGAATTCCTCATCTGACGCGGCAGGAATGCCCGGGACCCCGGCACCTGGCGAAACCCGCCTAACCCTCCAGCGCGGTTTCCAGCCCGTTCATGAAGGCGGTGCGCGTGGCAAGGAACCGCGCGGCGATGGCGGCCAGGTCGATCGGCTGATCAGCGGCGGCCAGACGCTCGGCCTCGGAACAGCTGCCGGCCAGATCGCGGAACCCCAGGTTCAGCGCCGCGCCTTTCAGGAAATGCAGATCCTCGACCACGCTGCGCTGCCGGCCATTTCGGCCAAGCCGCGAGATGACCTCATCCGCTTCCTGAAGGAACAAGACCACAACCTCGCCGAAATCGTCATAGCCGATCTCGTCCCGCAATTCCCTTACCCGAGTCCAGTCGATCATGGCCCGCCCCGATACGCCGCCCTGGCCGTATCTTGGCGCCGACCGCTTAACGAAACGTGTCGGACGGCTGCCCCTGAGGCAATTTCGCGTTCACCTCGCCTTAACCCGCGCCTGCGAGAACCGCCTCAAGGTGTCGAGTGAGGGGTGAATGCAGGCGGATTCCGTCCAGATCGCGGCAGGCGGCAGCGCCGATCCGGCAATGCCCGTCCACGTTCTGGTCGTGGACGACAGCCGGGCACAGCGGATGATGCTGGCGATGCAGCTTGCCCGCTGGGGCTATGCCGTCACGCAGGCCGGATCGGGAGAGGAGGCCATGTTCCTCTGCCTGTCGCAATCCTTTGACATCGTGGTCAGCGACTGGATGATGCCGGGCATGTCGGGCGTCGAATTCTGCCACGCCTTCCGCGCCCTGCCGCGCGAAGGCTATGGCTATTTCATCCTGCTGACCTCCAAGACCGAAAAGGACGAGATTGCCGACGGGCTGGAAGGCGGGGCCGACGATTTCGTCCCGAAACCCGTCAGCGCCAATGAACTGCGCGCGCGCCTGCGCGCCGGGGAACGCATTCTGGGGATGCAGCGCGAACTGGTCGAAAAGAACCGCCTGATCGGCTCCACGCTGGAGGAATTGCGCAAGCTCTACGATTCGCTCGACCGCGACCTGATCGAGGCGCGCAAGCTGCAACAGACACTGGTGCGCGACCATTTCCGCAAATTCGCCGGGGGGACGGCATCGCTTCTTCTGCGCCCCTCGGGGCATGTCGGCGGCGATCTGGTGGGCAGCTTTCCGATCTCGCCCACGCGGGTGGCGCTTTATTCGGTGGATGTGTCGGGCCATGGCGTCGCCTCGGCGATGATGACGGCGCGGCTGGCGGGGCTGTTGTCGGGGGCCTCGCCCGAACAGAACATCGCGCTTACCTCCGGCAAAGGGGGCGGCGGCGCCTGGCCGCCCGAGGTGGTGGCCGCGCGGCTGAACCGCCTGATGATCGAGGATTTGCAGGTCGACCAGTATTTCACCCTGGCCTATGCCGAGGTCGACCTTTCCTCCGGCCAGGTCTGGCTGGTGCAGGCGGGCCATCCCCATCCGATGATCCTGCGCCATGGCGGCGGGGTCGAGGTTCTGGGGACGGGCGGCCTGCCCATCGGACTGATCGAAGGCGCCCGCTATGAGCGCATCACCGCGCAGCTTGCCCCGGGCGACCGGCTGTTCCTGATATCGGACGGAGTGACCGAATGCCCCGGACCGCGCGGCGACCTGGGCGAGGACGGGCTGGCCGCGATCCTGTCGGACAATGCCGCGCTGGAAAGCCCCGCCCTGCTGGACGCCCTGTTGTGGGAGCTGAACCGTTTCGCCGGGGGGCGCGATTTTCCCGACGATGTGTCGGGCGTCATCTTCGACTATCTCGGCCCGTAAAGCCCCCGCGCCAGCATCGCCCTGTCGCCGTCGGTCGCCAGCAGTGCCAGCCCTTCCTCTGCCCGCATCCAGACGGCGGTATGCCCCGCTTCGGACGGTGGGCCAAGGCGCATCACCGGCCGCGCCAGATAGACGGTGCAGAGCTTTTCTGCCCAAAGGTCGTATTCCGGCATATAGGTGAACCGCCGGAACGCGCCGATGCGGCGGCGGATTTCCACCCGCCAGCCGGTTTCCTCGAACACCTCGCGGTGCAGGGCGGCGACGGGATGTTCGCCCGGATCAATTCCGCCGCCGGGCAACTGGAACTCGGGCAGCGGGCTTTGCTGGAATGTGGTCAGCAGGGCATCCCCGTCCAGGCAGACGGCATAGACGCCTGCACGGCGGCGGTATTTCTGTCCCTTCCTGGGTGATTCGCCATAGCGCCGGATCATCCTGCCCCCTTGGTCTGCGGATTGGCGCACCTATATTGGCGCCGAACATGAAACCCGGTATGCCTTATCGGGTATTTTCAGGAAACCCCATGACCATCGGATCGCAACTCGCCTGGGACGATACCGTCCTGCCCTTTCAGCTTGACGCCTCGGACATCCGCGGCCGTATCGCCCGGCTGGACAGCGCGCTGGACCAGATACTGAAGCAGCACGACTATCCCCCGGTGATCGAGGCGCTGGTGGCCGAGGCCGCGGTTCTGACCGCGCTGATCGGCCAGTCGGTCAAGCTGCGCTGGAAACTGTCGCTGCAAATCCGCGGCAAGGGCGCGGCACGACTGATCGCGACCGATTATTACGGCCCGACCGAAGAGGGCGAACCCGCGCGCATCCGCGCCTATGCCAGCTATGACGCCGACCGGCTGGAGGCCGAGGCCGATCCGTTCGGCCAGATCGGCGAGGGCTTCTTTGCGGTGATGATCGACCAGGGCGAGGGGATGCTGCCGTATCAGGGCTTTACCCCCATCGCCGGGGGGTCGCTGTCGGCCTGCGCGGAAACCTATTTCGCCCAGTCCGAACAGCTGCCCACCCGGTTCGCGGTGGCCTTCGGGCAGATCCAGCATCCGGGCGGCCAGTCCCATTGGCGCGCGGGCGGGATCATGCTGCAACACATGCCGCAGAGCGGCGGCGTCCGGGCCGAGGAAGGCTCGGGCGAGGGGGGGCTGCTGACCCATTCGGACATCCTGTCGGGTGCCGCGAGCGAGGACTGGAACCGCTCCGGCGTCTTGCTGGACACGGTGGAGGATCTGGAACTGATCGACCCGGCGCTTCAGCCGACGGACCTGCTGATCCGGCTGTTCCACGAGGAGGGCCCGCGCGTGTTCGAGGCCCAGCCGATCCGGTTCGGCTGCACCTGTTCCGAGGAAAAGGTGCGCTCGACCATGTCCATCTACAGCCAGAAGGACATACGCCGGATGACCACGCCCCAGGGCCTTGTCACCGCCGATTGCCAGTTCTGCGGCGCGCATTACGACATGGACCCGAAAACCCTGGGCTTTGAAGCCGAAGGCGCCTCGGGCAAGCCGGCGTGACGGCCGGGCCTGCCGAAGACAGATTGCGCCGGGCGTTGACGCGCCCGGCGTCGCCGTCTTCGGATTTCGACCTGAATGCCGGTCATCGGCCGCAGGGCCGCAGCTTGCGGCAGGCGGGGGTGCTGGTCGCCGTCTGGCTGCGCCCCGAAGGCGCGCGGGTGATCCTGACCCAACGCTCGCCGCAGTTGAAGCATCACCCCGGACAGGTGGCCTTTGCCGGCGGCAAGGTCGATCCGGGCGACGACGGCCCCGTCGGCGCCGCCCTGCGCGAGGCGCAGGAAGAGATCGGTCTGCCCCCGGATCTGGTCGAGGTTCTGGGCACCCTGCCCGCGCATGAAACCGTCACCGGATTCAGCGTGACGCCGGTTCTGGGCTTGATCCGCCAGGATTTCCACCCCGTGGCAGAGGCCGGCGAGGTGGCCGAAGTGTTCACCGTCCCGCTGTCGCATGTTCTGGACCGCAGCCGCTATCGCATCGAGAGGCGGCGCTGGCAGGGGGCGTGGCGGCAATATTATGTCGTGCCCTGGGGGCCTTATTATATCTGGGGTGCGACGGCGCGGATGCTGCGCGCCCTGGCAGAACAGGTGGCGCGGTGAAGGTCGCGGGCGACTGGCTTTCGGCGCCCGGCTTTCAGGCGCTTTGCGCCGCGCTGGAGGCGCGGGGGTTCCGCGCCCTGGCCGTGGGCGGCTGCGTGCGCAATGCGATCCTGGGCCAGCCGGTGGCGGATGTGGACATCTCGACCGATGCCTTGCCCGAAATCGTCTCTGATATTGCCGAAAAGGCCGGTTTCCGCGTGGTGCCAACCGGGATCGAACATGGAACCGTCACCGTCCTTGCCAAGGGCGTGCCCTATGAGGTGACGACCTTTCGCCGCGATGTGGAAACCGACGGGCGGCGGGCGGTCGTGGCGTTTTCGACACGCATCGAGGAAGATGCCGCGCGGCGCGATCTGACGATGAACGCGCTTTACGTCGATGCCGGCGGCGATCTGGTCGATCCGCTGGACGGCCTGCCCGACCTGCTGGCCCGGCGCGTCCGCTTTGTCGGGGATGCCGACGCCCGCATCCGCGAGGATTACCTGCGCATCCTGCGTTTCTTCCGCTTTCACGCCTGGTATGCCGATCCCGGTGGCGGTTTCGATCCCGAAGGTCTGGCCGCCTGCGCCGCCAATTCCGCCGGAACAGAGACGCTTTCGCGCGAACGCATCGGGGCAGAGGTGAAAAAGCTGCTGTCGGCCCCCGACCCTGCGCCTGCGCTTTCCACCATGGCGCGGGCCGGGGTGCTGGCCCATGTCCTGCCCGGCGCCGACCCGCGGGACATGGCGGTTCTTGTCGATCTGGAAGGCGACATACCGCCCCGCTGGCTGCGCCGTCTGGCGGCCCTGGGGGCGACGGATGCCGCCGACCGCCTGCGCCTGTCGCGGGCCGAGGCGGCGGATCTGGACCGCCTGCGCAATGGGATCACCGGCACCTTCGCCCCGGCAGCACTCGGCTGGATGCTGGGGGAGGATCTGGGCGCCGATGCCGTCCTTGTCCGCGCGGCGCTGATGGAATCCTGTCCGCCCCCTGGCTGGCAGGGCGAGGTGACGCGCGGTGCGGCGGCCCGCCTGCCCGTGACCGCCGCCGACCTGATGCCCGCCCTCTCTGGCCCCGCGCTTGGCCGGCGGCTGAAGGAGATCGAGGTGCGCTGGCTCGCCTCGGACCTGCGGCTGACGCGGGATGACCTGCTGGCGTAACGGTTTTCCTTTGCGGGAAAATCGCCTATATCCCACGGGCAACCCCCCGAGGCTTTTCATGTTCCGCTTTTTCGAGAACCTCGTGGACCCTTATGGTCCCTACGAGCAGACAGATACGCCGCCCCGTCGCCTTTGGCCGTTCCTGAGGGACTATATCCGCCCCTTCCGCGCGGTATTTTCCGTCACGGCGCTGTTGTCGGTGATTGTCGCGGTCGCCGATGTGGCGCTGATCTGGTATGTCGGGCGGGTGGTGGACCTTCTGTCGCAAGGCTCGCCCGCCCAGGTCTGGGGGGATTACGGGGCCGAGATGATCACGGTGGCGGCGCTGGTGCTGATCCTGCGGCCGCTGATCATATCGGCGAATGTCGCGCTGTTGCACAACACGATCCTTCCGAACTTCGGCACGATGATCCGCTGGCGGGCGCATCGCCATGTGCTGCGCCAGCCGGTCGGCTGGTTCGAGGGCGATTTCGCCGGCCGCATCGCCAACCGCATCATGCAGACGCCCCCCGCGGCGGGCGATGCGGTGTTCCAGACCTTTGACGCCATGGCCTTTGCCAGCGTCACCATCGTCGGCTCGCTCTACATGCTAGCGCAGGCGGATCTGCGGCTGGCCCTGCCGATGGCGATCTGGTTCGCGCTTTATGCGGCACTTGTCCGCTGGACGCTGCGGCGCGCCGGGCCCGCGTCCAAGGCCAGTTCGGATGCGCGCTCGGCCGTCACCGGGCGGGTGGTCGATGCCTATACCAACATCCATTCGGTCAAGCTCTTTGCCCATACCGACCACGAGGTTCTCTATGGCAAGGAGGCCATCGAGACGGCGCGCAGCACGTTCCAGTCGGAAATGCGCATCGTCACGGTGATGGATCTGATGCTGACCGCGCTGAACGGGGCGCTGATCGTATCCGTCACCGGCCTTGCGATCTGGCTGTGGTATCACGGCACGGCCACGGTCGGCACGGTCGCCGCGGCCTCGGCGCTGGTGCTGCGGCTGAACAACATGACCTATTGGGTGATGTGGGCGACGACCGCGCTGGTTCAGGCGCTTGGCGTCGTGGCCGAGGGGATGGAGACCATCACCCAGCCCATCGGCCTGACCGATGCGAAGGCGGCGGAGCCGCTGAAATTCGGCAAGGGCAGGGTCGAAATTGAAGGCGTCAGCCACCATTACGGCCGCGGGCACGGGGGCCTTGACCACATCAGCCTGACCGTCAGCCCCGGCGAAAAGATCGGCGTCGTCGGCCGGTCCGGCGCAGGGAAATCCACGCTGGTCAAGCTGATGCTGCGGTTCTACGACTGCGAGGGCGGGCGCATCCTGATCGACGGGCAGGACATCGCGCGCGTCACGCAGGACAGCCTGCGCCGCAAGATCGGCATGGTGCAGCAGGACTCCTCGCTGCTTCACCGTTCGGTCCGCGACAACATTCTTTACGGCCGCCCCGACGCGACCGAGGCGCAGATGATCGCCGCCGCGAAACGTGCGGATGCGCATGACTTCATCCTGACGCTGGAAGACCCCGAGGGGCGCACCGGCTATGACGCGCATGTGGGGGAACGCGGGGTGAAACTTTCGGGCGGCCAGCGGCAGCGGGTGGCGCTGGCCCGTGTGATCCTGAAGGACGCGCCGATCCTGATCCTGGACGAGGCGACATCGGCCCTGGACAGCGAGGCCGAAGCCACCATCCAGGAGGCGCTTTATGGCGTGATGGAGGGGAAAACCGTGATCGCCATCGCGCACCGCCTGTCGACCATCGCCGCGATGGACAGGATCGTCGTGCTGGAGGACGGCCATATCGCCGAACAGGGCAGTCACGCCGAATTGCTCGCCAGGGGCGGGCTTTACGCCAGATTCTGGGCACGCCAATCGGGCGGCTTCATCGGGCTGGAGGAGGATCAGGAATGACGCTCACCGAACGGCTGGGCGGACTGGTCGATGCCTTCCGGCCCGCCGACGGCCCGCCGCCGCGCGATCTGGGCGCATTCTTCCGCTGGTGTCTGCAAGGGTCGTGGCCCGCGATGTGGCTGGCCGCCGCCATCTCGGCCGTCGCCGGCGCGACCGAAGTGCTTTCCGCCACCGTTCTGGGCTGGGTGGTGGATGCCGCAGCCTCGTCGGAACCCGTCGGCTTCTTCATCGCGCACTGGCCGCTGCTGGTGGGGTTCGTGGCCTTCTACATGGTGGTGCGGCCGCTGGCCTTTGGCCTGTCCTCGGCCTCGAACTCGATCATCGTGGGGCCGAACCTGTTACCGCTGGTCCTCAGCCGCCTGCACCGCTGGACGCTGGGCCAAGCGGTGACCTTCTTCGACAACGATTTCGCCGGGCGCATCGCGCAGAAACAGATGCAGGCCGCCCGCGCCGCCACCGATGTGGTGACGGAAATGATCAACACCGTGGCCTTTGCCCTGGCCTCGGTGATCGGGTCGGTGCTGTTCCTGCTGGCGATCGACTGGCGGATGGCGGTGGCGCTGGCCGTCTGGCTGGTGGCCTATGTCTGGCTGATCCGGTTCTTCATGCCGCGGGTTCGGGTGAATTCGGCGGCGCGGGCAGGGGCGCGGGCGATGGTGTCGGGGCAGGTCGTCGACACGATCACCAACATCAAGACGGTGAAGCTTTTCGCCCATGCGGCGCATGAGGATCGCGTCGCGCTGGACGCGATGGAGGTGTTCCGCGACCGCTCACTGGAATTCGGACAGATTTCCACATGGTTCCGCCTGTCGCTGATGACCCTGGCCGGGGTGCTGCCGGTGCTGCTGATCGGCGGCACGCTTTACCTCTGGACCGAAGGCGCGGCCACGGCGGGCGAGATCGCGGCGGCGGGGGCCATCGCCATCCGCATCGCGCAGATGTCGGGCTGGGTCAGCTTTACGCTGATGTCGATCTATACCTCGGTGGGCGAGGTCGAGGATGCGATGAATACCCTGGCCGTGCCGTATACGCTGGCGGATGAACCGGATGCGCGGGTGCTGAGCCGGGTCAGCGGCGCCATCGACTATGACCACGCGACCTTCGCCTATGGCAAGCGGCGCGGCGGGGTGCGCGATGTGGATCTGCACATCCGCCCCGGTGAGCGGATCGGGATCGTCGGCGCCAGCGGCGCGGGGAAATCGACCCTGGTTTCGTTGCTTTTGCGGCTTTACGACGCGGAATCCGGCAGGGTTCTGGTGGATGGCAACGACGTGCGCGAGGTGACGCAGGAATCCCTGCGCCGCAATATCGGCATGGTCACGCAGGAAACCGCGATGTTCAATCGCACGGCGCGCGACAACATCCTGTATGGCCGCCCCGACGCCACCGAGGATGAGATGATCGCCGCCGCCCGCGCGGCCGAAGCGCATGATTTCATCAAACTGATGCAGGACGACAAGGGCCGCAAGGGCTATGACGCCTTTCTGGGCGAACGGGGCGTGAAACTGTCAGGCGGCCAGCGCCAGCGGATCGCGCTGGCCCGCGCCTTCCTGAAGGACGCGCCGATCCTGGTGCTGGACGAGGCGACCAGCGCGCTGGACAGCGAGGTCGAGGCGTCGATCCAGTCGGCGCTGAAACGGGTGATGCAGGGCAAGACCGTTCTGGCCATCGCGCACCGCCTTTCGACCATTGCCGAGATGGACCGGATCATCGTCATGGAGGACGGCCGCATCGTCGAGGAAGGCAGCCATGACGCGCTGCTGGCCAGGAACGGGCTTTACGCGCGCTACTGGAACCGGCAGTCGGGCGGCTTTCTGGGAACCGAGGATCAGGACGAGGCCGCCGAATAGCCCCTTGACCCCGCCCGCGCCACAAGGCAGTCGCGGCGCAAAGCCACATCACGCAAGGGATTGCGATGCAGCTGACCATCGAACGGCTGGGCCATCTGGGCGACGGCATCGCGCAGGGGCCGGATGGCCCCCTCTTCGTGCCGCAGACCCTGCCGGGCGAGATTGTGGAAGGCGAGGTGCAGGACGACCGGCTGGTGGGCGTGCGGATCGTCACCCCCTCGCCCGACCGGGTAAAGCCGCCCTGCCCCCATGCCCGCACCTGCGGCGGCTGTCTGATGCAGCACGCCTCGGACGGCTTCGTGGCCGATTGGAAACAGGCGATCGTGCAGGGTGCGCTGGCGGGGCAAGGGCTGACGGCCGAGCTTCGGCCGATCCTGACCTCGCCCGCGCAAAGCCGGCGCCGGGCGACTCTGGCCGGGCGGAAAACCAAGGGCGGAACGCTGATCGGGTTCCATGCCCGTGCCTCGGACATGCTGGTCGCGGTGCCGAACTGCAGACTGCTGCACCCCGATCTGGTCGCCGCCTTTCCCGCACTGGAAAGCCTGATCCGCATCGGCGGGTCGCGCACGGCGGAACTGGCGCTGACCGTGACGCGCAGCCTTGCCGGCCCGGATGTCAGCGTGACCGGCGGCAAACCGCTGGATGCGGCGCTGCGGCTGGATCTGGCCCGCGCCTGCGAGGCCGGCGGCATCGCCCGCCTGACCTGGCAGGGCGAGACGGTCGCCCTTGCCGCGAACCCGGTGCAAAGATTCGGCCCGGCGCAGGTGATACCGCCGCCCGGCGCCTTTCTTCAGGCGACCCCGCAGGGCGAGGCGGCGCTGGTGGCCGCGGTGCGTGCCGCCATCGGCCCTGCCCGGCGAATCGTCGATCTGTTCGCCGGTTGCGGCACCTTTTCGCTGCCCCTGGCCGAACAGGCCGAGGTTCATGCCGTCGAGGGCGAGGCCGCGATGATGGCTGCGCTGGACAAGGGCGCCCGCGCCACGCCCGGCCTGCGACGCATCACCACGGAAACCCGCGACCTCTTTCGCCGCCCGCTGGAACCGGACGAGTTCAAGGGGATTGAGGCCGTGGTCATCGACCCGCCCCGCGCCGGGGCCGAGGCGCAGACCGCCCGCCTTGCCGCCGCCCGCGTGCCGGTCATCGCCGCCGTTTCCTGCAACCCGGCGACCTTTGCCCGCGATGCCCGCATCCTGATCCAGGCGGGATACCGGCTGGACTGGGTGCAGGCCGTCGACCAGTTCCGCTGGTCGAGCCATGTCGAGCTTGCAGCCAGGTTCTGCCTGCCATGACAGATCCGTGAGCGATTTGAACCTTCGGGCATCTTTGCAGATGCGGGGATTTTCGCTATTCGTATGAAAAAAATGCGAGACAGAGCGGGCAGGCGATGCGGTTCCTTCGGATTCTACTTCTTGTCGTTGCGGCATGTGGGCTGACCGCCTGCGGCAATTCCAAATTCAAGCGTTACAACGGGCCGGCCGTCACCCTGGTCGAGGTGCACAAGTCCGACCGCAAGATGTATCTTCTGCACGACAATCAAGTGCTGAAGGTCTATGACATCGGCTTGGGATTCCAGCCCTTCGGCCACAAGGAATTCGAGGGCGACGGCAAGACGCCCGAAGGGCGGTATTTCATCAGCCACCGCAATCCCGATTCGCGCTATCACCTGTCGCTGGGGATTTCCTATCCGAACCCCTATGATGCGGCATTCGCGCAGTCGCAGGGCAAGATGCCGGGCGGCGACATCATGATCCACGGCGCGCCGCCCAAGGGCAAGCTGGCCACTAGCCGCGACTGGACCGCAGGCTGCATCGCCGTGACCGACGACGAGATCGAGCGGATCTATTCGATGGTCAAACCCGGCACGCCGATCAACATCTTTCCCTGACGGGCGGGGGCAGGCAGGACACGATCCGCGACATGAACAGGGGGCCTTTCGGCCCCCTTCTTCTTTCGCGCGGTCGCGGTGATCATTCGCCGGTCAGCAGCGTCCACCAGATCTTGCCCTCGGGTTCCTGATACCAGGCAAACCCCAGTTCGCGCGCGCGCGGATCCAGCAGGACGTTGCGCTGGTCGGGCGCCTTCATCCACACGGCCAGCGTCTCCAGCTCGGTCTCGTAGGTTTCCGAGATCAGCTCGCCCAGCAGTTTCCCGCCATAGCCCACGCGCTGCACCCGCACCAGCGGCGACGACCCGTCCGAGCCGAAGTGCCACGGCCGGTTCTGCACCGACATGTCGCGCGAATGGGTTTCCGCCGCGGCATTCAGCATGGCGTTGAAGGCCAGCGGCTGCGCGCCCTTTGCCGACCGCAGCGAGTTCACCGCATCCAGAAGCCGGAAGGGGATCTGCTGCGCGACCTCGGGCGTGATGCGATAGACCTGCGGCAGCGGCTTGCCGTCCGGCCCCAGCGGCACGGCGGTCGCCGTCGAACAGGCGGCCAGCGCGGCCATGGCGCAAAGGGCAAGGGCATTCCGTCTGTTCATCATCCGTCCATTCCGACTGGGTGGGGCCCGGCTGGGCCTGCCGCGACGCGGCGCGGACCCCTCATAGCGGATGGGCCTGCGCAGTTCAAACCCGATGCGGTCACAGGATCGACATATCTGCATCACGTTGCCGATTGACGCGAGTTTGATTTGCGGCACCGCGCCGACAGGCATAAAAGCCGCCGGAAAGAGCAGACCAATGGAGATTTCCGCTATGACCGGCGAAAGCAAAGGCGTGAACCGCCGCCTGTTCGTTGGCGGCGCGGCGCTGGCCCTTGGGGCCTCGGCGCTTCCGTCCTATGCCCAGCAGACCACCATGCAGGGCACCACCGAGATGGAGGCGACCTCTGCGGTGCGCAACAACGCCTCCAGCTTCAGGATGCTGGACTGGCAGGATTATTTCGACAACACCCGCAAGGGCGCGATCCTGGTCGACATCACCTCGCGCGCGCTGCATTTCTGGTCCGAGGACCAGGCCATCTACAAGCTTTATCCGACTTCGGTGCCCCTTTCGGACGAGCTGACCCGCAAGGGCCGGACCGAGGTGGTGACAAAGGTGGTCAACCCGCCGTGGCGCCCCACGCCCGAGATGAAAAAGCGCAATCCCGAATGGCCCGATGTCGTGCAGGGCGGCGCACCGGACAACCCGCTGGGCACGCGCGCGCTTTACCTGTCGTGGACCTATTACCGCATCCATGGCACCCATGACACGCGCAAGATCGGGCGGCGTTCCTCGAACGGCTGCGTCGGCCTTTACAACGAACACATCCAGGAGTTGTTCGAGCTGGCACAGGTCGGAACCCAAGTGTTGCTAATTTGACGACATCACGCGGGCGCGATGTGCCAACCTTCAGCAGCGCATTGCAATCCGGGAACCAAGATGTTTAGAGGGCAGTTACGAGGAATATCTTGGGTGCATGTGCCTGCCTCTGCTTAACATGGGGCCATGCGATAACTGGAGGTTGACTATGAAGAAACTCGCGCTCGCCGCTGCCCTGTCGGTTACCGCTTCGACCGCTTTCGCTGGCGGCCTGGCTGAACCGGTGATGGAACCGGAAGTCGTCGTGAAAGAAACCAGCTCGTCGTCGTCGGCTGGCATCGTCGTTCCGCTGCTGCTGCTGCTCGTCGTGGCCGCTGCTGCTGCTTCGAACTGATCTGACGATCGTTCTTCAGGAAGGGACGGCAGGCACCCCTGCCGTCCCTTTCCGTTT
>JASGFG010000003.1:0-90587 GCA_047605605.1 Paracoccaceae bacterium
GCGGTGCGGCAGCTGACCGGGGCGATGGCCCCCGACCGAAATCGCCCCGCCCGGCTGGAGATGGTGCTATGAACGCGATTGTCCCTGCCACGGCCGGATGGGCCGATCTTTGCGCCACCGGCGATGTCCCCAAAGGCGAGGCGCGCGGCTTTACCCTGGGCGACCGGCGGTTCTGCGCGGTCAATGACGGGGAACGCTATTTCGTCGTCGACGATCTTTGCACCCATGGCGTCGCCTATCTGTCCGAAGGCTATTGCGATACCGAGGAATGCGTTCTGGAATGCCCGCTGCACGGCGGTCTTTTTGACTATCGCACCGGCGGGGCCTGCGGCGATCCGGCGGAAAAGCCGGTGCGGTCCTATCCCATCCGTATCGAGGATGGCCGCGTGATGGTGCAGCTATGACCCGCCGCATCGCCGTCATCGGTGCGGGGGGGACCATCGCCATGCAGGGCGCGCATCCCTTTGACTGGGTGGATTATGGCGACAGCGGCATCGTCCTGCATGTCGACCGGGTGGTCGCGGAAATGGACTTTGGCCTCGCGGGGGTCGAGGTGATCCCCGTTCCCTTCCGCATGTTGCCCGGCACCGGCATCACCCCCGCCGACTGGCTGGAATTGCGCGACGCCATCCGCGCCGTGGCGGCGGATTTCCACGGCATCGTCGTGACCCATGGCACCGCCACGCTGGAGGAGACGGCCTATTTCCTGCACCTGACGCTGGACGAAGGGTTGCCTGTCGTGGTCAGTGGCGCGCAAAGACCGCCGAACACCGTGTCGAGCGATGCGGTCGCGGGCCTGCGCGCGGCCATCGCCGCCGCCGCTCAGGCGCCCCCCGGGGTCTATGTCGCGATGAACGCCATGCTTTTCGCGGCCGAGGATGTGACCAAGACCGCGAACCACGCGCTCGACGCCTTTGAGGCGCCCGAGTTCGGCCCCCTTGGCCGGGTGGAGGCCGATGGTCACCTGTCGCTCCGCCGCCTGCCCATCGGGGCGGCGCCCTTTGCCGGCCTGGCGGTCGGGGCCGGTGATCTGCCGCGCGTAGATGTCGTCTGCTCCTACGCCGGCGCGGACGGCACGGCGATCGACGCCTTTGTGGCGGCGGGCGCACGGGGCATCGTCAGCACCGGCTTTGCGCCGGGTCGCTGCACGCCCGCCGAACGTGCGGCCCTGATCCGGGCGGTGCGTGCGGGGGTGACGGTGGTGCAATCCTCGCGCGCGCTGCGCGGCGCGGTTCCGGTGCAGGCCTATAACGTCGCCGACGGCATCCTTGGCGGCGGCGGGCTGTCGCCCGCAAAGGCGCGGATCATGACCATGCTGGCCCTTGCCGCCGGGCTTTCGTCCGAGGCATTGCAGTCACTGCTTTCGGGCAGTTCCATTCCTGCCCCCCGCAGGCACACCCATGCGCCGGTCGTCGATCCACGCGCAAATGAAGTAAGGCAAGTTCCCGGCGCGGGCATCGGCCGGGGCCCATCCCAACAACAGGTGAGGTTGAAATGAAAACTCTGCGAACGATTGTGGCCGCGGCTCTGGTCGGTATCGGCCTTTCCCTTCCCGCCCAGGCCGAGGATGTGACCTTTGCGCTTGGGATGGATGTGGCCTATGCGCCCTTCTATCTGGCAAAAGAGCGGGGGATCTTTGAAAAGCACGGGCTGAACGTGACGATCCTGCAATTCGCCAACGGCGGCGAAGGGATCGACGCCGTGGCCGCCGGTCAGGCCCAGGTGGGGGCCGCCGCCGAACAGACCACGATGTTCCGCATGGGTCGGGGCCTGGACCTGCGCCCGATCACGATCTATGAGAAATCCGGCGACTACATCAAGCTGGTCGCCCGTCCGGGGATCGAGGACGCCAAGGACATCAAGACCTTCGGCGTGGTCAAGGGCAGCGCCAGCGAATATTCGACCAACCTGACCATGCAGAAATTCGGCATGGACCCGGCTTCGGTCAAGATCGTCTATTCCGGCCCGCCGGAACTGCCCGCGCTGCTGGCGCGTGGCGACATCGACGGCTATTTCGCCTGGGAACCTTGGCCGTCGCTGGGCATCAAGCAGGGCGGCAAGGCCATCCTGACCAGCGGCGATGTCGGCTATTCCTATACGATGTGGCTGACCGTTTCGGGCGAATGGCTGGACCAGAACCGCGCCACCGCCCAGCAGATCATAGACGTGCTGACCGAAGTGAATGCCGAGATCGTGGCCGACCCGCAAAAGGCCGCCGATGATTTCCAGAAGGCGACAAAGCAACCCGCAGCCGACACCATCGGCTTCATGAAATCGACCGACTGGACGGTGCGCCCGTTCAACGAGGAAGATTTCGCCAGCTTTGACAAGATCGTGGATTTCATGGTGGCGCAAAAGATCACCGACACGCCGGTGGATTTCCGCGCCGCGATGGAAAAAGGCCGGATGAACTGAGATGGCAAAAAGCGTCGGAATCACCATCAACGATGTCGGCATCACCTTCGGCGACCATGTGGTCGTCGCGGGTGCCAGCCTCGACATCGAACCGGGCGAGTTCATCTGCCTGCTGGGCCCCAGCGGCTGTGGCAAGTCCACGCTGCTGAACGTGATCGCGGGCTTTGTGCCCGCGACGGGCGAGGTGCGGGTGGATGGCCGTCGTGTCACGGGGCCGGGCGTCGACCGCGGCATCGTGTTCCAAAGCTCCGAGGCGCTGTTTCCCTGGCTGACCGTCCGTGAGAACGTCGAATACGGTGCCCGTCTGCGCGGCGTGCCTGTCAGGGAACGCCGAGCCCGCGCGCTGGAATATGTGGCGATGGTCGGCCTGTCGCATGCGGTGGACAAGTTCCCCTCGCAGCTGTCGGGCGGCATGCGGCAGCGCGCGCAGATCGCGCGGGTTCTGGCGAACGAGCCGTCGGTCATCCTGATGGACGAACCCTTTGGCGCGCTGGACGCGCAGACGCGCGAGATCCTTCAGCGCGAGGTCGACCGCATCTGGCGCACCACGGGCACCACCATCGTGTTTGTCACCCATGACATTGCCGAGGCTGTGCTGCTGGCCGACCGGGTGGTGACGATGACCGCAGGGCCGCGCGCCACGATCAAGAACATCGTGCGGGTGGACATTCCCCATCCACGCGACCTGAACGCGCCGCGCGCGCTGGAAATCCAGGAGGCGCTGCGCGAAGATATTTCGGCCGAGGTCAGCCGCACGCTGAAGGCGCAGGGTCTGGTGACGGAGGACGCGGCATGAGCATCTCCAGAACCGTTCCCGCCAGGCTTGGCCAAAAGACGCAGCACGGCGGGGAAAGCGCAATGCGGAAACTTGTTGCCCGTCTGACGAATATCGCGCCGGCCACAGGATCCATCATCGCGGGCATCCTGTTGTGGCAGGTTGTCAGCCTTGGCATCTCGCCATTTTTCCTGCCTTCGCCCTGGCAGACGCTGCTGGCGCTGAAGGAACTGGCGGCGGACGGGTCGTTGCAGGCGTCGATCCTGGCTTCGGCCGGGCGCATTCTGGCGGGCTGGATCGCCGGGGTGATCGTCGGCATCCCGCTTGGCATCTTCATGGGCACGGTGCCGGTCGTGCGGCGGATCTTCGACCCCTATATCGAATTCTTCCGCTTTATCCCGCCGATCGCCTTTGTGACGCTGGCGGTGATCTGGCTGGGACCGGGCGAGATTTCCAAGATCGCGCTGATCTTCTACACGACCGTGTTCATCGTCACTCTGAACACCATCGCGGGGGCGCAATCCACGCTGGAACTGCGGCTTCAGGCGGCATCGGCGCTCGGGGCCAGCCGCTGGCAGGTGCTGACCACGGTGGTTCTGCCCTCGACCGTGCCCTTCATGGTCACGGGCGCGCGGATCGCCATGGGCAACTCGTTCCTGACCATCGTTTCGGCGGAAATCGTCGCGGCGCAGGAAGGTCTTGGCGCGCTGATCTGGAACGCGCGGAACTATGGGCGCACCGACTGGGTGTTCGCCGGGATCATCGTGCTGGGACTTCTCGGCCTCTGCTTTGACCGGGTGCTGCGCTATGGCACGACGAAACTGCTGTCGCGCTATGGTATCCGGCACTGAGCGGAAGCATGGATGACAGCGCATGGCGGGCCGCCCGGCAGAGGGGTGGCCCGCCCTTGACCGGAAACGGATGATGTCCAGCAACAGGTTTCCGCTGCGGGTCGCCGAGGTGGCCCTGCACCGCCATTTCCTGCCGATGCGGATTCCGTTCCGCGTCGCGGGCGCCCGGATCGACCGCATCGAACAGATCACCGCCCGGGTTCGGGTCATAGGTCCCGACGGGTCCGTCGCGGCCGGTCTTTCCGCCGACAGCCCGGCGCCGATATGGTTCGACAAGGGCAGGCCGCAGGCGGAGGTGCGCGCCGATCTAGCCGCCGCCCTGGACTATGCCGCGGCGATCTATCTTGCCGCGCCGCCAATGACGGCCTTTGACCTCGCCTGCGAAGGAAATGCCGCGCAAGAGACCTGGCGCCGCGACCAAAGCCGCCGGGGAGGGCAGGCCATTCCCGAAACCATCGCCGCCTTCGGCCCTGCGTTGCTGGACCGGGCGGTGCTGGACGCGCTGTGCAAACTGTCGGGGCACGGGCTTTTCGATGCGGTGCGGCGCAATCTGCCGGGGGTCGACGCGCGGCTGACGCCCGGCCTGCGCGGTGTCGATCTGGATAGCTGGTTGCGAAATCTTGCGCCCCGCAACTCCATCGCGGTCCGGCACACGATCATCGGGCTGGATGGGCCAAGGCCCGCCGACGATCTGCCCTTCACCTTGGCCGAGGTGATCCGCGCCTATGGCAACCGATATTTCAAGATCAAGATGGGGGGCGATTTCGACCATAACCTTGCGCTGTTCGCCGAAATCGGGGCCGGGCTGACGCAATCGCGTGCCGCGGACTGGGCAGTCACGCTCGACTGCAACGAATGTTTCACCGATGCGGACGAGTTTGCGGAAATGACCGCCCGGCTGGCCCGCGCGCCGGAACTGGGCGCGTTCTGGGACCGCGTGCTTTATCTGGAACAGCCGGTTCATCGCCGCTACTGGCGCAGCCAGCCGCTGAAAGACATGGGGAAGCCGGTGATCATCGACGAAACCGAAGGCGGTTTTGACGATGCGGCCTTCGCCTTCGGCCTTGGCTATCGCGGCGTTTCCGCCAAATCGGTCAAGGGGTTCTACAAGGCGCTGCTGAATGCCGCGCAGGTCACCCTGACCCGGCCGGGCTGCTTTCTGACCGCCGAGGACATGAACCACCCCGCCGGGCTGGTCTTGCAGCAGGACATCGCCATCGCCCTTCTTCTGGGCCTGCCCCATATTGAAAAGAACGGGCATCATTTCATCGGACCGGTGGATAGAACCGCGCCTTTTGCCCCGGATGCGGCGGCTTGGCCCGCAACCTATCACAACAAGGGCGATCGGGTCGGGGTAAGGATTTCAGGCGGCAGGGTAAGCCTGGGTGCAGGCGTCCATCACGCGGGATTCATGTCCCATGCGGCGGGCGGCCACGGCCTGTAGAACCGCGGGCGGCGCCAGAGACCGGGCCTGTCGCGGCCAGCCTCGCATCAATGTGGCTTTGAGAACATCCCCTACCTCTTCAGGCTTGCCGGAGCACAAAGCATCAATCGGCAGGCCGGAAAGGTCGGGTTGCGGGCGGGCCATGCCACGATGCACCCACCAGCCGCGCTGCGAAAACCCGCGGCCCGAACCGATGGCCGGGCCGCGTATCTGTGCTGGTCAGGCGGCGGCGCGCTTGCGCTGTTCGTTGACCTGGTTGTCCACCCCGTCGACCAGCGGGGTCAGATAGATGTCGAACTCGATTTCGGCAAAGGGACCGTTCAGGTTGTTGGCGTGGATGCTCGCCTCGTCGTCACGCTCTTTGACCGAAGGCACCAGCCCGTCGCGCGTCGCATAGGCAAAGTCGTCGTTGATCAGCGGATCGCCCTCGATATTGATCTGGGTGGTCAGCTTGCGGTGGCCATCGGCGCTGACGAAAAAGTGGATATGCGCCGGGCGCTGGCCGTGGCGGCCGAGGGCGGACAACAGCCGCTCGGTCGGGCTGCCCGGCGGCACGCCATAGCCCGAGGGCAGGATGCTGCGGAATTTATAGCGGCCATTTTCATCCGCCATGATCGTGCGGCGCATGTTGAACGGCGCCTGAACGCCCGTGGGGTCGAAATGCGAATAGAACCCGCGCGTGTCGCAATGCCAGACCTCGACCTTGGCGCCCGGCAGGGGCTTCTTGTCGGCGCCATGAACCACGCCGTGCATGATCAGCGTGTGACCGTTCAGATCCCGGCCATCGTCCAGCCGCGCAAAGCCGGTCGAAACCGGGGCACCGGCAACATAAAGCGGGCCTTCGATGGTGCGCGGCGTGGGGTTGTCGATGCCCAGGGCCGCGTCGATGGCATCCAGCCGTTCGTCGATGAAATGGTCCACGCCCAGACCGGGCGAGATCAGCCCCGCCTGACCGGCCGCGCCGATGTCGTTCAGCCAGGCAACCCCGGTCCAGTATTCGTCGGGGGTGATGTTCAGATCGTCGATGGCCTTGAACAGATCCGACATCAGCCGGTGCACGATTTCCTTCATCCGCGGGTTGCCGCCCGCCTTGTCCAGACCGCTCAGCACGGTCAGGAACTGTTGCACGTCGGGGCGGTCGTAAATCTTGACGCTCACGGTCTTTCTCCTCCTGGATTCTTTTGGAAACTGGGGCGGGTCTGCTCCTCTTGCGGCCCGCTTGGGTGGGATCAGCTGTCGTCCTCGCGGATCGAGGACGGATGGCGCAACAGCGGCGTCACCTTGATTTCCATGAATTTGAACAGCGGCAGACCCGTCAGGATCTCGTGCAGTTCGGCGTTGTCGCGCACGTCGAAGACGCTGAAATTCGCGTATTCCCCGGCCAGACGCCAGATGTGGCGCCATTTGCCCGCGCGCTGCAAGTCCTGCGAATAGGCCCTTTCGCGGGCGATGATCTCGGCCGCTTCCTCGGGCGGAAGGTCGCGGGGCATCCTGACATCCATGCGGACGTGAAACAGCATCGGCTTCTCCTTATCCGGCCGGGGTGAACCTGCGGCGCAACCCGTCGCGGGCAAAGAACGCCACCCGATCCTCGTCCAGCGCGATGCCAAGGCCGGGGCCGTCCGGCACGGTCAGCTCGAAATCGCTGTAGTCCAGCGGGGTTTGCAGGATTTCCTCGGTCAGCAGCAGCGGCCCGAACAGTTCGGTCCCCCATTGCAGGTTGGCGAATGTGGCAAAGACATGGGCCGAGGCGACGGTGCCCGGCGCGCCTTCCAGCATCGTGCCGCCGTAAAGCCCGATCCCGGCGGCATCGGCGATTGCGGCGGTGCGCTGCGCGTTGAAAAGCCCGCCGTTCTGTTCGATCTTGATCGCGAACACGTCTGCGCCGTGAACGCGGGCGATCTCGAACGCCGATTCCGGCCCGGTCAGCGATTCATCGGCCATCAGCGCCACGGGAAAGCGCCGGACCAGCCGCGACAGCGCCCCGGCAGCGGCGACGGGTTGTTCCACCAGCTCGCACCCCGCATCGGCCAGCGCGGCCATGCCGCGGGCCGCCTGCGTCTCGTCCCAGGCCATGTTCACATCGACCCGCACCGCCGCCCTGTCGCCAAGGGCGCGCTTGATCCGGGCCACATGGGCGATGTCCTCGTCCAGCCCCTTGGCGCCGATCTTCAGCTTGAAGATGCGGTGGCGGCGCAGGTCCAGCATCCGTTCCGCCTCGGCAATGTCGCGGCCGGTGTCACCCGAGGCCAGCGTCCATGCCACCGGCAGACGGTCGCGCCGCCGCCCGCCCAGCAATTCGCTGACCGGCAGGCCAAGACGCTTGCCATGGGCATCCAGCAGGGCGGTTTCCACCGCGCTTTTGGCGAAACGGTTGTCCTTGACCATCTTGCCGATGCGCGCCATCAGCGCCTGCACCCGCGTCGCATCCTGCCCCGCCATCAGCGGCGCGAAATAGGTGTCGATCGCCAGCTTCATGCTTTCGGGGCTTTCGCCGCCATAGGCCAAGCCGCCGATGGTCGTGCCCTCGCCGATGCCGGTCACGCCGTCGCTGCACGTGACCTTGACCAGCATCAGCGTCTGGCCGTTCATCGTGGCCACCGAAAGCTTGTGCGGCCGGATGGTCGGCAGGTCGACCAGAACCGTCTCGACCCGCTCGATAATCGGGGCGGAGGTGGTCGGCGAGAAAGGGGCAAGGGTCTGGTTCATCGCGCGATGATGGGGGCAATCCATCCCCCGCGTCCAAGACCGTTTCCATGTCATATGATACCTGAAAGGTATCGAATGTGGAAAGTCATTGCGGTTCATGGTATTGCGCCAAGAAGCCGGGTCAGGGGGGCGGGCCGCGAAACCGCCACGGTTCCCGCATTCGGGCACAGTCGCGCCAGCGGAGGCGAGAGGATCGGGGGCATGGAGTTTCGACGTCTGAAGTACTTTCTCGCCGTGGCGGAGGAGCTGCATTTCGGCCGCGCCGCCACGCGGCTGGACATGGCGCAGCCGCCGCTGTCGCGCCAGATCGCGGCGCTAGAGGCCGATCTGGGCGTGCAGCTTTTCGACCGCAGCCGCAGCCAGATCCGGCTGACGCAGGCGGGGATCGTGTTTCAGGATCACGCCCGCCAGATCCTCGACCGTCTGGATACCGCCTATCGCGACGCCCGGGCCGTGGGGTCGGGCGGGGCGGGGCGGCTGCGCATCGCCTTTGTCGGGTCGGCCTCGCACGGGGTCCTGCCGATGCTGATCAAGGCGTTCCGGTCGGTCTATCCCGATGTGGAACTGGCGCTTTCGGCGATGAACAATGCCGAGCTGCATCACGCACTGGTGGGGCGGGAAATCGACATCGCCGTTGCCCGCCCGGAATTGCGCGACGACGAATTCCGGCGCGAGCCGCTGGTGCAGGAAAGGCTGATCCTTGCCCTGCCCGACAACTCGCCGCTGGCCGCGCAGGCCGAGGTGCGCTTTGCCGATCTGGCGGGGCAGACCTTCGTGCTTTATCCCCGCCGCCCGCGCCCCGGCTATGCCGACGTGGTTCTGGGCATCTGCGAACGCGAGGGTTTTGCCCCCGCCAAGCTGGAACTGACCCAGGATTTCCAGAGCGCGATCAGCCTTGTCTCGGTGGGTGTCGGGCTTTCGGTAGTGCCGGAATCCGTCGCCAGCACCCAGCGGCCGGGTGTGATCTATCGCCCCTATTCCGGTCACAACCCCGGCACGGCCCTGACCGTCCATGCCCGGCTGGACAACCGCGCGCCGCAGGTGATGAACTTTCTGGAAATCACCCGGAAATTCGCACGCAAGACGCTGGCCTGAGGCCGCGGCAGCCCATCCTGTTGGCCTCGAAGCCTTGGCTGCCGCCCCCCCTCTCGTCGCCGTGGGCTGGCGATCCGGCGCGCGTCACGCGACGGATCGCCAGATCGGGTCCGCCTAGCGGCCCCGCGCCTGCCCCAGAAACTCCAGCACCATGGCCGCAGTCCAGGTGAAACGACCGCCCCCCAGTCCGTTGCCGGTCTGCGGGTCGTAGTATTCCGCAAAGCCGCTTTCCCGGATCAGGGCCAGCGACGACTCCGTGATCGCCTGCGCCGCCGCCCCCTGCCCCGCGCGCGCCAGCCCGTCCGCGATCATGTAGTTCACCACCAGCCAGATCGGCCCGCGCCAATAGCGCTTGGCGTCAAAGCACGGGTCCTGCGGCGGGTGGCTGGCGACGCGGAACCGTGTGCCATGCGCGTCGATGGTGGCGGCGATCTGCGCCGCCCGCCCCGCCGGGATCGGCGCAAAGGCCGCAAGCAGCCCGCCGACCGAAGCGCTGTCGATCAGCCGTCCTGTCACCCGGTCGCGGCACAGATACTGGCCATGCGCCTCGGACCACAGGCTTTCCAGCGCGGCGATGCCCCTGTCGGCAAAGGCGCGGTTGGCCGCGGCGATGTCGTCCATCCCCAGTTGCGCGGCCAGATCGGCCAGATCGGCACAGGACCGGATCAGGATGGCGTTGAAGCCGGGATCGACCACCCGGAACGGGCTGTCGTCATGCAGCACCGCATTGTCCCAGCCCAGATGCCGGAACCTTTCGACCAGCCAGACGTAGCGGTCATACTGATCCTTGGTCGGGCGGTGCGCCGGGTCGGCATGTGTGGTGTCGCGGCGGGTATAGGGGGTGATGCCATCGGTCGGCACGCGCGACAGCGGCTCGTCCCAGTCGATGGAATTGTCGCGCCCCGCCTCCCACGGGTGGATGATGGCGGCCAGCCCTTCGCCCTGCGGATCGCGGTCGCGAAAGAACCAGTGGTGCCAGGCGCTGACCCTGGGCAACAGGGCGCGCGCCTGCGCCTCGGCCGCCGCCCGGTCGGCGGCACGGTCAAAGATCCGCCGGATAGCGAAACCGGCAACGGCGGGCTGGGTGATGCCGCTGGTCGGCACCGGGCGGCCAGTGGCCCAGACCTCGGGGCCGGGGAAATAGCCGTCGTCGGGCTGGTGAAAGATGATCTGCGGCACCATGCCGTCTGGCCATTGATGGGCGAACAGCGTGTCGATCTCGACCCAGGCGCGGGCCTCGTCATAATGCTGCTGGCCGATGGCGGTCAGGCAGGAATCCCAGTTCCACTGGAACGGATAAAGCCCCTTGGTCGGGACTGTATAGGTGCCCCTGTCGTTTTCCTTCAGGATTTCGACGGCGGCGGCGGCAAGGTCAGTCATGGGTCACAAGGCCTTTTGGGTTTCGGGATCGAACCAGCGGATGCGGTCGGGGATGGGTGCCAGATGCAGCAGGTCGCCGGGGTTGGGCGCATGGGCGTTCTCCAGCACGGCGCGGAACAGCGCGCCCGCCACATCCGCCGTCACCAGCGTATGCGGCCCAAGCGGTTCCACCACCCGCACGCTTGCCTGCAACCCCGCCTCGCCCGGCAGCACATCCTCGGGGCGGATGGCGAATTCGATGCGGTCCTGCACGACGGCCGGACCCTGGAAAAGCTGCCCCGCGACCTCCCACAGCCCCGGTCCGCGGCGGATGGCGGGCAGAAAGTTCATCGGCGGGTTGCCGATGAACGACCCCACGAACCGCGCGGCCGGGTTGCGATAGACCTCGACCGGATTCGCGGACTGCACGATCCGCCCGCCGTTCATCACGCTGATCCGGTCAGCCAAGCTCATCGCCTCGACCTGATCGTGGGTGACATAGATCGTCGTCGTGTTCGACGCGGCCAGCACGCCTTTCAGTTCAGCCCGCATTTCCAGCCGCAGAAGCGCGTCCAGGTTCGACAGCGGCTCGTCCATCAGGATCACGTCCGGTTCCATCGCCAGCGCGCGGGCCACCGCCACGCGCTGCCGCTGGCCCCCGGAAAGCTGGCCGGAATAGCGGACCAGCAGTTGCTCGATATGCATCAGCTCCGCCGTGCGTTTCACCCGGCGGTCGACTTCACCCTGCGCCATCTTCTTCATCCGCAGGCCGAAGGCGATGTTCTCATAGACGGTCAGATGCGGGAACACGGCATAGTTCTGGAACACCATCGCGATGCCCCTCGCGCGCGGGGGCAGGGTGTCGATGCGGCGATCCCCTATCCAGACCTCGCCCTTCGTCGGCGTCTCCAGCCCCGCGATGATGCGCAAAAGCGTGGTCTTGCCGCAGCCCGAGGCGCCAAGCAGCACCATGAACTCGCGGTCGGCGATGGTCATGTCGACCTCGTGCAGCGCGGTGAAGGCGCCAAAGGACTTGGCCACGCCCTTGATGCGGATTTCTGCCATGGGGAAACTCCTTAACGGTTGGCGATGCCCCACATCGCGAACAGATACTTGCGGACGGCAAAGATGAAGACCAGCGCCGGGACCACCAGCGCCGCCCCGCCTGCGAATTTCAGATGCAGCGGCGAGACATCCAGCGATTGCAGAAGGAAAGCCGTCAGCGTGCGGTTCTGGATGGTCAGCACGGCTGCGGCAAAGACCTCGTTCCACGAGATCACAAAGGCGAATACGGCCGAGGCCGCGATGCCCGGCAGCGCCAGCGGCAGGATCACCCTGGTCACGGCTTGCAGCCGGTTGCACCCCAGGGTCCAGGCGGCTTCCTCCAGCTCCATCGGGATGCCCGAGAACAGCGAAAAGGTGATCAGCACCGCAAAGGGCAGCGCCAGCGTCGTATGCACCAGCGCCAACCCCAGTGTGGTGTCGTCCAGCCCCGTGCGGATGAACAGCACCGCCAGCGGCAGCGCCAGCAGTGGCAGGGGAAAGGCCCGGGTCATGATGACCAGAAAGCGGAACACCTCTTTCCCCGGAAAGTCGAAGCGCGACAGGGCGTAACCGGCCGGCGCGCCCAGGCCGATCGACAGGATCATCGTGACCGTCGCCACCTTGACCGAATTCCACAGCGCCGTCAGCACCCCCTGATATTCCAGAAAGAACCGCACCGAGCCAAAGTCGAACGACGGCAGGAAGGACTTCGGGAAGCCCGAAACCTGTTCGGGCGAGGACAGGGCGTTGACGAACAACAGCCAGATCGGCACCAGCACCCACAGGCACAGCATCGTCACCCCGGCGATGAACACCCGGCGGCCGGACCGATGCAGTTCGTCGGGGCGCAGGTCGTCGGGGCGGATGGTCGCATCGGTCATATCCGCGCCTCCTTCGGTACGCGCAGCAGGCGCAGGATCAGCAGGGTGAAGGCGACCGATATGCCAAGGATCACCATGGCATAGGCGGCGGCGACGCCGCGGTCCTGCATGACGAACTGCCACTGATAGACCTCGCCCATCAGCACGGGAAAGTTGGTGCCGCCAAGCGCCGCGACCACGGCAAAGACCTCGAAGGCCAGGATCACCCGCAGGATCAGCGCGGTCTGGAGCGAGGGTTTCAGCATCGGCAGGGTGACGCGCGCGAACCTTTGCCAGCGGGATGCGCCAAAGACCTCGGCCGCCTCGCCGTATTCCTTGGGGATCAGACCCATGCCGGCCACGATGATCACCATCATGATCGCGGTCGCGCGCCAGACCTCGGCCAGAACGATGGCCAGAAAGATCATCCCCGGCGTCTGATAGCCCAGAAGCAGCAGCGGCTGGTCGATCAGCCCCAGCCGGTGCAGGCCAGAGTTCAGGAACCCCGCCTGATCGAAGATCGCCAGCCACACAAGGCCCGCGGCAAGGTCGGAAATCCCCAGCGGAATGGCAAAGATATACAGCACCGCCGACCGCCCGCGTTTCAGCCGCGTCACCGCCGATGCCATGGTCAGCGCCATGGCCAGCTGCACCGGCACCACCACCGCCATCAGCAGCAGCGTGTTCTGCATCGCCGTCGGGAATTTCCAGTGCCCGGCCATGGTGGCAAAGTTTTCCGCCGTCCAGACGCCGTCGCGGCTGAAGGCGTCGATGGCGACCAGCGCGAAGGGGTAAAGGAAGAACACGCACAGAAACAGCGTGGCGGGCAACAGCAGGGCATAGGGCAACATGCGGGGCATGGCCGGTTTCTCCGGGGTTCAGGGGCGGGGGCGCGGAGGAGGGGTCCGCGCCCCCGGATGTTGCGAAAGGCGCGCCGGTCAGTTGACCGGGCAGGCGCCTTGCGACGGCTTGTCCGGGGCCCAGCAGGGCGCGCCGGTTTCCACCATCAGCTTGCGCAACACATCCGCCTGCTGGTCCAGCACCTGCCGGATGTCGCGGTTGCCCAGCACGATCTGCTCGAACGTGTCGATATAGACCTGATTGAACTTGCCCCCCTTGTCGCCCAGCCCCATCGGCAACAGCGCCGGCATCGCATCCGGCGCGCCGGTCATCTTGGCGATGGCGGGCGCGAATGCCTTGACCGAGGCGGGAACGTCATCCGGCATGGCGAAATCCGACACCGGGAAGAAGTTCGTGGCCTTCAGCGTGGCAAGCTGGGTTTCGGGTTTCAGCATATAGGCGACCAGCGCCCTGGCATTGGCCGCATCGGGGCTGGTTTTCGGCACGGCCAGCCCGGCGATCACCGGCATGAAGGCGCGCCCCTTCGGACCTGAGGGCGCCGGGAAGGCCACGAAATCGTCGGGCTTCTGGTTGAAGGCATCGGCGATCCGCGCGATGTGGTCAAAGGCCAGCCAGACCTCGCCCGTCAAAAGCGGTTCCTGCATGAAGGCATAGTTGGTCGAGGCCGGGGTGGTATAGGACCAAAGCTCGCGGAACTTGCCCCAGGCGGTTTCGGCATCGGCCGAACGGAATTCCGTCACCATCGACCCGGTATAGGCGGGCAGCAGGAACCCCTCGAAAAAGCGGTGCTTCAGGCCCTTGGGTCCGGCGGGAAAGCCGAATTTCGGGCTGCCCGTCCCCTCTTTCAGCGCCTTGGCCCAGTCGATAAGCTGATCGTAGGTCAGCGCGTTCAGATCGGCGCCCTTGGGCAGATAGTCCAGCGCCTTCCTGTTGGCGACCATCAGGTATTGCGCCTGCATCCAGGGAACATACTTCTGCTCGCCCGTGCCCAGCTTGCCCAGCGACAGCATCGCCGGGCTGATCGCCTGCGGCACTTCGGCGCTCAGATCGGCCAGACCGTCGGCCAGCCCCGACAGATCGCCATGCAGGCCACCCACCAGGCCGATCGTGCCCGATCCGGCCTTGAGTTCGGCCTGAATCCGCGTCATCCATGGCCCGTCGTCGGGCGCCTGATAGTCGACACCGCCGGGAAAGGCCTTCAGCACGTCCTCGCGCATCTTCTGGCCTTCCTCGACCGGGCGGGCCTGCGTGGACCAGAACAGGATTTCGGCCGAGGCGCCGCCTGCAAAGGCAAACAGAGATCCGGCCAGGGCAAGGCCCCGGAGTGCGGTCTTCCGAATTGTCATGGTCTTCCTCCCTATGACCTTTCTGGTTGGGGCGCCGGTCCGTGGCTGTTGCGCAGGACAAGGCGCGGAACGATCAGGTGATGGTTCGGCGGGGCCTTGGGATCGGCCATCCGCGCGATCAGAAGCGTGGCAAGCTCTCTCGCAGCCGCCATCGTCTCGCTGTCAAAGGTGGTCAGCGCCGGGCGGCAATGTTCGGCGGCATGGATGTTGTCAAAGCCGATCACCGACAGATCCTGCGGGATGCGCAGACCCAGAACCTGCGCCTCTTCCACCACGGCCAGGGCCAGCCCGTCGAACAGGGCCACGATCGCCGTCGGCCGGTCGGGCGCCGTCAGCATCTGGTGGATCGCCCGCCGCCGCAGCGTCGCGTCATATCGGGGCGAGGTCGCAACCGACAGCCGCGCATCGGTGCCGGCCAGGGCGCGGGCCAGCCCCTCGCTGCGGTGACGGCGAAAGGTCATCCCTTCTTCGATGGTGATCAGGCCGAAATGGCGGTGGCCCAGGGCGTAAAGCATCTGCCCCGCCTGCGCGAAGGCTGCCGCGCCATCGGTATCCACCCAGTCGAAGGGCGCCGGTTCCGCCGCCGTGCGGCCAAAGGTGACGAAGGGAAAGCCCTGCGTCAGCAGCCAGTCGATGCGCGGATCGGCCTCGGCCGTGCGGCCAAGGATCAGCCCATCGGCCCGGCGGGTGCGCACGATGTTGCGGATGGCGGCCATCTCGGCCTCGGGGTCGGCCTGAAAGCTCAGGAACAGGTCGACGCCGCGCTCGTGCAGCCCCTGCCCCAGCCCCTGCACGAACTCGCCCAGATAGCTCGCCTCGCGTCCATAGCCGGGGTCGCAGGTGACAAGCCCGACAAACCCCGTCGCCCGCCCGCTGGCCAAGGATTGCGCGGCGCGGTTCGGCACATAGGCAGCATCCCGCGCCGCGGCGGCGACACGCTCACGGGTTTCCTCGGAAATGCGGGGATGGCCCGACAGGGCGCGCGAGACGGTGGCCGTGGACAGGCCCAACTGGTCCGCCAGATCCTTGAGCGTGCTTCCCCCGGACATCAGCCGCACCTCCCAATGCTGCCATTGGAGAGAGAGCCTAACCCCAAAAACCGCGTTGTGCAAGCGCTTGCGCAAGGGATGCGCGCCAAGCAGCCCATTGCCCCATTCGGCTGCCGATGCCTGCCCCTTCACGGGTTTCAGGCCGGCACATATGCCCTGCACCAGCCATGCCGCAAGGCTCAGGAGTGTCCCGCCGATACGGGTCGGGAACAGGCATGGCCCCGGCCCAGAGGGTCGGCCTTGCACCAGGGTGGCGCTCTAGGCCCCCTTTTCCCGCAGCCAGCCGGCGATCATCGCCCGCAGCCTTTCCCCCGAAAACGACGGGAAATGCCCGCCATGCACGATGCGCACCGGCAGCGCCGCCAGCCTGCGCATCGAGGCGATGTAATCCGCCTGTTCCTGCACGCTCGTTCCCTCGATCAGCGGGCCGTCATAGACGATGTCGCCCGAAATCAGCACGCCGGTCGCCGCTTCCCACAGGGCGATGCCGCCGGGGGAATGGCCGGGGGTGTGGATCACCTCGAACGACCGGTCGCCCAGGTCGATCCGGTCGCCGTCCAGCAGGATGCGCGTGGCGGGGGCGGCCTTCACCGCATAGGCGGTCGACAGATAGGGCTGGGGCGGCAGGGCGTCGAAGATGTCATCCGTCACATATTTGTCCGACACGGTATTCGCCGGCGTCGGGGCGGCGAGGATGTCCGCCTCGGCCGCATGGCACAGCCGGCAGGGAAATTCGTGATGACAGCCTATGTGGTCGAAATGCGTGTGGCTCGCCACCGCATCCAGCGACTTTTCCGTGACCAGCGGCACCCAGTCGCGCAGCGAGACGACGCCCATGCCGCTGTCCACCAGCATGTCGCGGTCGCGCCCCCGCACATGCCAGACGTTGCAACGGTAAAACTCCTGAATGAACGGCTCGTCGATATGGGTCACGCCGTCGCCCATCGGGCGGATGCGATACCAGTCTTGCGGGGGGACGCGGTTCATCACGGGGCCTCCGGCAGGATCACGGGGTTCGAGGCATGAAGCGCGACCTCGGCCCCCGGCGCAAGGGCGGTTCCCTGCGGCAGATGCGCGACGATGCGCAGATCCGGCGCGGCCAGCGGGGCAAAGTGGCAGCGGTGATGGCTGCCGAAAAACGCGGTTTCCACCAGCCGCGCGGGCCCAAGCGGCAGATCGCCCGACAGACCCACCGATTCAGGCCGCAGACACAGCGTTCCCGTTACCGGCGGCAGGGGCAACGGGCCAAAGGCTGTCTCCACCCCCTGCCCCGCGGCGCGCACCGGAATGCGGTTCATCTCGCCCATGAAGCCCGCAGCGAACAGCGTTCTGGGCCGCAGATAGACGTCCTCGGGCGTTCCGCATTGTTCGATCCGGCCGTGGTTCATCACCACGATCCGGTCGGCCACGGCCATCGCCTCCTCCTGGTCATGGGTCACATGCACGAAGGTGGTGCCGACCCGGCGCTGGATCGCCTTCAGCTCGTCCTGCATCTGGCGGCGCAGCTTCAGGTCCAGCGCGCCAAGCGGCTCATCCAGCAGCAGCACATCGGGCGAAACGGCCAGCGCACGGGCCAGCGCCACCCGCTGCCGCTGCCCGCCCGAAAGCTCGTGCGGGCGGCGGCGCGACTTGTCGGCCAACCCGACCATGGCCAGCATCTCGGCCGCGCGGGCCTGCCGTTCGGCGCGCGGCACGCCGCGCATCCGCAGACCGAAGGCCACGTTGTCCGACAGGCTCATATGCGGAAAAAGGGCATAGTCCTGGAACATCGTCGTCGTCGGCCGCGCGCGGGGGGCCAGATGCGTCATGTCGCGCCCGCCGATCAGTACGCGCCCCTCGGTCGGCGTCACGAACCCGCCCAGGATCGACAGCAGCGTGGTCTTGCCGCAGCCCGACGGACCAAGCAGCACGATGAACTCGCCCGCCGCGATCTTCAGATCCACCCGATGCAGGGCGGTGAAGCTGCCAAAGGTCTGGCGGATGCCCTGAAACTCTACCTCGGCGGTCATCGGCGGGCCTTTCGGAACAGGGTCAGTTCAAGCAACACAACCATCGCCGCCGAAACCAGGAACACCAGCGAGCCGATGGCGTTGGTGCGCGGCGACAGGCCGGACCGCAGCATCGACCAGATCTCGACCGGCAGGGTCACGTCGAACCGGGTCAGCAGGAAGGCGATGATGAATTCGTCCCAGCTGAAGGTCAGCGACAGGAAGAACGCCGCGCCAAGCGCCGGGGCCAGCATCGGCGCGGAAACCAACGCCAGCACCTGCCATTCCCGCGCGCCAAGGTCGCGGGCGGCGCGCATGGCGTTGCGCTGATGCTCTCCCATCGCGGCATAGCAGATGGAAAAGCACAGGGGCAGATTGATGACCACATGCCCCACCCCGGTCGCCAGCAGCGAGGGCCGCAGGCCAAGGGCGGACAGCATCTGCAACAGGCCAAGGCCGATGATCAGGGTGGAAACCGTCATCGGCGCGACCAGCAGCCCCCGCATCCACATCGACCCCGGCAAGGCCACCCGCGCCAGCCCCGAGGCCGCCAAAAACCCCAGCACCAGCGCCACCGCCGAGGACAGCAGCCCCACCAGCACCGAGTTCATCAGCGCCGCCATCAGCTTTCGGTCCGACAGCACATCGCCATACCAGTGCAGCGTCACGCCCTTGAACGGCGGCACCGGCAGGCGGCCATCCTGAAAGGAGAACACCACCAGCACCACCACCGGCAGCAGGATGAAGACGAACATCACCACCAGATAGGCCCAGGCCGCCGCGCGCATCACACCCGCTCCATCCGCAGCCAGCGGGCGCAGGCGGCATAGGCCACCGTCACCAGCGCCATCAGCACCACCGAAAGGGCCGAGGCCATGGGAAAATCCCCCCGCCGTCCCAGTTGCAGCATGATCAGTTGTGGCAGCGTCAGCTCGTTGTTGCCGCCCAGGATCTGCGGGGTGATGTAATCGCCAATGCACAGAACGAAAGTCAGAAAGGCCCCCGTCACCACGCCGGGCAGCGTCAGCGGCAGCACGACCAGCCGTATCACCTGCCAGCGCGACGCCCCCAGATCCTCGGCCGCGCGGGCATAGTTCGGCGACAGCTGCACGAGGTTGGCATAGATCGTCAGCGTCAGCAGCATGACGAAGAAATGCACGAAGCCGATCACCGTCGCGGTGCGCGTCGCCATGATCTGCACCGGCTGGGCCAGCAGCCCGATGCCGGTCAGGGCGTTCATGACCACACCCTTTTCCCCCAGCACCAACGCCCAGGAATAGGACCGCACGATGTATGAGGTCCAGAACGGCAGCACCGCCACCATCAACGCGGCGCGGCGCCAGCGTTCCGGCACCCGCGTCGCGATGATCCAGGCCAGCGGCCAGGCCAGGACCACCGACAGCACCGTCACCACAAGGGTGATCTGCACCGACACCCATATGCCGTGCCGGAGCGACGGCTCGGCAAAGATGCGGACATAATTCCGCGCATCCGGGCCGGGCAGGATCGCGCGCCCCTCCAGATGCGACAGGCTCATCCAGACCATCGCGGCGAAGGGCAGCACAAAGAACGCCGCCGTCCAGATCAGCGCCGGGGCGACCAGCGCCGCCCCCTGCCGTTTTTCCTGCGCCTCGATGGTCATCTCAATGTTGCAGCATCTCGGTCCACAGATCCTGCATCGCGGTGTCGGTCTCGGCGTCCGGCACCGGATAAAGCTGGGCGCGGGCCAGATAGTCCGGCTGCTGGTCCCATCGCAGGATCGCCTTCTGCTCGGCGCTCAGATGATCGCCGGCCTTCTGGTTCGCGGGCATCCCCCAATAGCAGGAACTGGTCGCCAACCGTGCCTGCCCTTCGGGCGAGGTGATGTATTTCACGAAATCCAGCGCCAGTTCGGGCTGTTTGGAATCCTTCAGAACGGCGATGGATTGCGTCCAGAGCAGCCCGCCCTCCTTCGGGATGGTCCAGTCCAGATCGGGATTGTCGGCGTGCAGCACCGCGGTCAGCCATTCGCCGCCGCCGACCAGCACATCGACCTCTCCCGTCGCAAGCGCCGTCTGGCTGGAGACGACATCGCCCACCAGCTTCGATGCCTTCTTCAGCGCGAAAAGCGGGTCTTTCAACTTGTCCAGCGCCGCCTTGTCCAGCTTGTCGGTCGGCACCCCCTGCCCCACGCCCACGATGCCAAGGACGGGCAGGTAATAGTCATAGATCGCGATGCGGCCGTCATATTTGCCCGACCACAGCGCGGCCAGACTTTCCATATCCTTCGGATCGACCTTGGCCTTGTTGTAGGCGATGGTGTTGTAGCCGAACTTTTCGGTCACGGCATAGGTCGTGCCGTTGACCTTGTTGTTCGCATCCATGACGATCTGCGGAAAGTAGTCGCCCGTCGCCATCTGGTCGGCGGGCAGGGGCGCAAACAGGTCGCGTTCCACGGCGCGGTGCACATCCACCCCGTCGATCACCATCACGTCCCAGTCGCCGGGCTGAGACTGTTCCAGAATGGTCATCCCGGCGGCGGTGCCCTCGAATTCCTTGGTGTTGACCTTGACGCCATGCGCCTTCTCGAACGGCTCCAGCAGGGCCGGGTCGGCATGGTCGCACCAGATCAGCGCGTTCAGTTCCTGTGCCATCGCCGCAGGGGCCAGCCCCGCCGCCAGCGCCAGCGTGGCGCAGGTCGCAGTCCGTTTCATCGTCGTCTCCCGTTGCTGTCCGCGCATCTTCGGCGCGGTTTTCCAGAAAAAAGTTGAACGTGTTCATTTTTGTAGTCAATGATAATTTTCGACATCCCCCGGAGACCGGCATGAGCGGCCTGCGCGCCCGACAGAAAGCAAAGCGGAACCGCAGCATTCTGGAAGCGGCCAGCCTGTTATTCAGGCAGGTCGGGTATGAGGCCGCCCGAATCGACGCCATCGCCGGGGCGGCGGAAGTGTCCGTGGGCACATTCTACAATTATTTCGAGAACAAGGCCGACCTTCTTCTGGCCATCGTCTCGATGGAGGTGGAAGAGGTGCTGCATCAGGGCGAGGCCGTCGTCGCCCACCCCCCCGCCGATGCGGCGGATGCGCTTTGCACCCTGATCGGCACCTATTACGACCATTCGCTGGTCTGGCTGACCAAGGAGATGTGGCGCACGGCCATGGCTCTGGCGATCCAGCACCCCGAGGCCCCCTTTTCCCGCCGCTATCGCGCGCTGGATCAGGCGCTTTGCACCCAGATGATCGCTCTGATCGGACGGCTTCAGGTTGCGGGCGCGATCCGGCGCGACCTGGATGCCGCTGCTGCGGGCGAGGTGATCTTCAACGATGTGAACACCCGCTTCACTGCCTTTGCCATGGACGAGGCGTTGACGCTCGATGTCCTGAAGGCCTCTGTCTTTGCCCATATGCGGGCGCTGACGGTTCTGTTCGTGCCGGGCATCCCCCCGCCCGCACAAGGCTCGGGTTCCGAAAGCTGACCGCTGCGGCCGGGGATCGCGGGGCCGCGAAAGCCCCTATCGCCGCCGGTGCGGGTTGTCCTGTTTCAGGATCACCATAGTCGTCGTTTCCACCACCGACGGGATGGATTGCAGCACGTCGCGGATAAAGGTGCCAAGCGCGTCGATGTCGCGCACCCAGATGCGCAGCACATAATCGACGCTGCCCGTGACCAGCAGGCATTCGGTGATTTCCGGCCTGCGGGCGACGGCGGACAGGAACTGTTCTGTCCCTTCCGGCCCATGGCGGGCCAGCCGGACCGAAACCAGCGCGCTGACGTTCAGGCCAAGCGCGACCGGATCCACCCGCGCGGCATAGCCGGCGATCACGCCCTCCTCCTCCAGCCGCCTGACGCGGCGGGCGCAGGGCGTGGGGGACAGGCCGACCCGCTCCGCCAGATCCAGCATGGAAATCCGCCCCTCCCGACGCAGCTCGTCAAGAATGCGGTGGTCCATGGAATCAAGCACGGGCATAGGGAAATCCCCCAAGGACAGCCATATTTATAGTGAAGTCCTGCACAGATCCACGCAATCCGGTTCCAGATTGCAGAGTTTCGGCGGAATCACCAGCATAACATCCCCCCAGTGCCGGAGAATGCCGCATGACCTTGCCCCACCGCCCCGCCTTTGCCCGCTGGCTGGAGGACACCAATGACGTGACGCAGACCTTTCTGGCCGCCTCGCGGATTCCGGGCCTGATCAATATGGCCGGAGGATTGCCCGCGCCCTCCACCTGGCCCGTGGCCGAACTGGCGGAACTGGCGGCGCGGGCGGTGGCCGACCATCCCGTCGATGCGCTGGCCTATGCCCCGATCGAAGGGCTGCCGGCGCTGCGCGAGCTGATCGCCGCGCGGTTCGCCGCCCCGGGCCTTCCCCTGACGCGGGACAATGTGCTGATCACCTCCGGCGGGATGCAGGGGCTGGACCTGCTGGGCAAGGTGCTGATCGACGAGGGCGGGCTGATCGCCGCGCAGACGCCGGCCTATCTCGGCGCGCTGGATGCCTGGAAACCCCGCCGCCCGCGCTATCGCCCGATGCGGCTGGAGGAGCCGGGCTTTGACCCCGTTGCGGCGCTGACCGGGGCGCAGTTCGCCTATACGGTGCCCAATTTCTCCAACCCGACCGGCAGGCTGGTGACCGAGGCCGAACGCCGCGCGCTGGTCGCCGCCGCGCAGGCCACCGGCACATGGCTGGTCGAGGATGACCCCTATGGCACGCTGCATTACGACGGGGCGCCGCTGCCGCGGATGCTGACCCTCTCGGCCACCGGCGGGGCGTCCTGTGACGGGCCGGTCGTCTATATGGGAACGCTGTCAAAGGAACTGGCGCCGGGATTCCGCATCGGCTGGGTCATCGCGGCCCCGGCGATGATCGGCGCGCTGGTGGCGGCGAAACAAGGGTCGGACATGTCCACCTCCGGCATCGGGCAGCGGATCGCGCTGGACGCGCTGGCCGGCGGGCTGACCGACCGGGTGCTGCCCGTGATCCTGGACCTTTACCGCAGCCGCCGCGATGCGCTGTGCCGGCACATGGCGGCGCATCTGGGCGGGCTTTTCGACTGGCAGGTGCCCGCGGGCGGCATGTTCGTCTGGGCCACCGCCCGCGATCCGCGGATGGACACCGACGCGCTGCTGCGGCAGGCGCTGGCGCATGGGGTCTGTGTCACCCCGTCCAGCGTGTTCGACCCCGAGGGGCGGAACCGCCGGTCGATCCGCATCAACTTTACCCTGAACGACCCCGAAACCCTGGCCGAAGGGGTCCGACGGCTGGCCGCCGCCACCCGCGCAACCCTGGCCCTGGCCGCCTGACCCCCGCAACCCCGACAGAAAGGACCCCTCCCCCCGTGTCTTGCAAAACCCTGTCCCTGAGAACCGCCCTTCGCGCGCCGCTGGTCGCGATCACGCTCTGCTCTCCCGCCCTGGCCGAGGAGCCGGGCCTGTGGAAGGTCTATGACGAGGTATTCAGATCGGCGAAATACGTCGATCTGACCCATACGATCACGCCGGACATTCCGGTCTGGATCGGCTTTGGCGGCCCGACCTTCAGCCCCACCGCCGCCGGGCAGGATATCGAGGGCTACGCCGCCAAGGGCGATGTCTTTACCTATGCAAAGCACGGGTTCGAGGCGACAAGCTATGTTCTGCGCACCGATCAGCTGGGCACGCAGCTTGACCCGCCCGCGCATTGGGCGCCGGAATACCCGGCCATCGACGAGCTGCCGGCGACCTATACCTTGCGCCCGCTGGTGGTGATCAACATCGAGGACAAGGTAAAGGCCGATTACGGCTATGCGCTTCAGGTCTCGGACATCGAGGCGTTCGAGGCGCAATACGGCCGCATCCCCGAAGGATCGGTGGTCATGGTGCGCTCCGGCTGGTCAAAGGACTGGCCCGACCCGGCGCTGGCAAAGCGCAGCCCGTTTCCCGGCGTCGGTCTGGATGCGCTGAAATTCCTGCATCTGGAACGGCATATCCTGTTTCACGGGCACGAACCGCTGGACACCGATGCCACGCCCACGCTGGAAGGGGAATACTGGCTGATGCACAACGGTTTTGCCCAGGCCGAAGGGGTGGCCAACCTTGACAAGGTGCCGCCCGTGGGCGCGCTGATCGCGATCGGCTATCCGAAATTCGGCGGCGGTCTGGGCGGCTATGCGCGGTATGTCGCGATCTGCCCGCCCGACTGGCAATATGGCGTTTCGGTGGGCGAGGTGGCCGAGGCGCCGCTGCCGAAATCCGACAAGCCGCTGCATTTCGACCCCGCCCGCGGAATGCGCGTGCGCGACTGACCCCTAACCGCCAGCCGCCCCGGCGGCTGGCGTCAATTCCACAGGACGCCCCCCATGCCCGTCACCCTTGCCAAGACGACCGCCGCGCCCCTGTCGCAAGACCTGATCGCCCGCTGGCGGCAGATTCCGGTGGCGGTGGCCGTCGACCTCGCCCCCGGCTGCCAGATCAGTCCCGCCATCCGCCCGCTGCGCCCGGCCGGACAACAGCCCCTGCTTTGCGCCCGTGCGGTGACGGTGCGCTGCGAGGCCCCCGATTTCGGCGCGGTGCTGAAGTCGCTTTCCTTCGTCCGCGCGGGCGAGGTTCTGGTGATCGACGCGGCCGGTCACGGGACGAATGCGATGATCGGCGATGTGCTGGGTGGGCATCTGCACCGGGGTGGCGGGGCGGGCATCGTCTGCGACGGCGCGATCCGCGACACCGGCGCGCTGGCCGGGTTCCCGGGCTTTTCGGTCTATCACCGCCATGTCAATCCGCGCGGACCCGTCGGCGCAGAACAGGGGGCCGTCAATGTCGCCGTGCGCATCGGCGGCCGGATGGTGCATCCGGGCGATCTGATCCTGGGGGACGACGACGGCCTTGCGGCCCTTGGCCCCGGCCAGCTGGCCGGGCTGATCGACGCCGCCGAGGCCAAGCTGCGGCTGGAGGCGGACTGGACCGCGCAGCTTTCCGCCGGGGTGCCGGTCGAGCGCATCTTCGGCATCGACTGACGCCCGCCGCCCGTCTTCAGGCTGCTGCCCGAGACCGGGGCGCCAATCCCGCCACACGCGCGGGATCAGCCCGCCTGCGCGTCCATTTCGGCCCACATGTCCTCGATCCAGCCCTTGATGGTCAGCGCCTCTTGCCAGCGGTTCGACATCTCGCGCCCGTCCGGGCCGGTCATCGCATATTCCGGCGGCCCCAACTCGCACAGGAACACGCAATCGCCGCTGGCATTGCGGGCGCGCCAGCCCTCCAGCCCCTCGCGCCACCAGTGGCGGAACAGGTTCACCCATTTCTGGTGCTGCGGGAAATCAAGCTGCAACTGGATCTGCTGGCGCGAGGCGACGCGGCCCTGGAAACTGTCCGACCGGGCCAGGATGCGCGACATCAGCCCCATGTCGCGGTCCGACAGCGGGAACCAGAACTCCCTGTCCACCACGAAATGTGACAGGTCGGCGCACATCCGCATTTCCGGCACCGCATCCAGCAGGGCCAGCGTCGAATACAGATCGTTTGTGATACAGTTCCTGTGCGATTCGAACAGGATCGGCATCCCCTCTTCCTCGGACATCTCGATCCATTTGCGGATGACGGGGATCATGCCGTCCACCGTCAGGGGCATCACCTGCCCGATCACGTCGACAAAAGGCGACCCCCAGTCCTTTGCCATCTTCAGACTGTCGCGCAATCCCTCGACCGTCTTGGGAAAGGCCACCAGCATCGGCACCAGACCGGCGCGGGCCATCATCGGCTGCACCTGTTTCAGCACGGCAATATCGGCCGCGCCCGAATCCAGCGCCATGCCGTGATAGCCGGCGGCCTTGACCATCTCGATGACCTGCTCGTAGGGCAGCTTCACCCCCGTCTGGTCATGCGGCTGCATCGCCCAGAGCGAGGTATAGATGTGCAGGTTCCGGCTCATTCCGCGTGGATCCGCAGCTTGCGGCCGCCGCTGACCGGCACGACCCAGACCTCGTTCATCGGATATTCGTTCTCGTCCTTGGCGCGCAGCTTGCGGATCACCTCGACCTGGAACTCCAGCCAGCCCATCCGCCAGACCTCGCCGGCCTTCGCCTCGATCTTTGCGTTCAGATCCCTCAGCTTCCAGAACGGGACCGAAGGGAAGGTATGGTGCGCGGTGTGATAGGGCATCTGCCAGCACAGCCAGCGGAAAACCGCATTGGTGCGGGTCGACCGGGTGTTCTCGAAAATGTCCTGCTCGTGGCTCAGCCCCAGGTGTTCGATGGTGTTCTGCAACTGGTGGACGGGTTTGGTCAGCACCATCGGCAGGATCCAGAAGGTCAGCCACCACCAGTTTCCAAACGCCAGCGACACGGCGATGATCGCGACATACAGCGCCAGGTGGATGCGGCTTTCGCGGATGATCATCGCCTCCTGCTGTGGGCGGATGAAGGGTTCGACAATGATCCCCCGCGCGCGGCGGATGATGCCGAACACCCGGTTGCGCCAGTAGGTCACGCCGAACAGCCACAGCAGATAGCTGCGGATCGTATAGGGTTCGCGCACCAGTTCGCCGTCCCGTTCCCAGTCCTGCGTCCACTGGTGATGGGCAAAGTGCATGACCTGGTCGAAGTCGCGCGGGAACAACATGACAAAGCCGATGATCCGGCCGAAGATCTCGTTCAGGCGGCGGGTGGCGAAAACCGTGGAATGCGACAGTTCGTGCTGGCCGGCGTAAAGGAAATTCACCAGCACGCCCAAGACGAACCCGGTCGGCAGCACCCACCATGACCCCATCGCCCAGGCATGGGCGGCGACGGCCAGCGCGATCGCGCCGAAATGGCTGCCCAGTTGCATCCAGCCGCGCGCATCCGACCGCTGGTTCAATTCGCGCAGCTCTTCGGGGCGCAAAAGCTCCCTGCGCGAGAAACTGGCTTCCATCTGGACCTCCATCTGTCCGGGTTGCTGAAACGGGGGCAGGGTGCGCGGGGCACCCTCCATCGCTATCAGCCGGGCGGGCCGCGAAAAAAGTGAAACCTTTTCCCGCGCTCGACAAACGGATTTCACCAAGGGGTGGCGCGGCGGCAGGTGCCGGTCTAGGATGCGGCATCCGCAAGACGAGGCATCCCGTGGCCCGCATCCCCTCGACCCAGGCGCTGCGTGCGCTGGAAAGCTTTGCCCGCCAGGGCACCGTCTGGCAGGCGGCGGACGAGTTGAACCTGACGCGCAGCGCCGTCAGCCACCAGTTGCGTCTGCTGGAGCGGGATCTGGGCTTTCGCCTGACCAACCGGGTCGGCACGCGGGTCGAGCTGACGCCGCAGGGTCTGGCCTATGCCGCCGACGTGCGCCGGGCGCTGGCGGTGATCGCGGGATCGGCGTCGCGCAACGCCGCGCGCGGCATCGCCGGGGCGCTGACCGTCAGCTGCCCGCCCGGTTTCGCCTCAAGCTGGCTGTGCAGCAAGGTCGGCGCCTTTGCCGAAGCCTTTCCCGATGTGATGCTGTCGATCCTGACCCCGCGGCGCCTGGACGATGTCAGCAACCCCGATGTCGACCTGTTCATCGCCTTCAGCCTGGGCAATTCCGCCGGGATGGAGGTCGAGCTGATCCAGGAGGTGGAGTTCACCCCCCTTTGCAGCCCCGCCCTGCTGAACCGGTTCGACAATCTGGCCGATCCGGCCAGCGTGCTGGAAACCACGCTGCTGCATCTGGGCGATTTCGAGGATTGGGCCGACTGGTTCCGGCTGGCGGGCCTGCCCGATGACGGGGCACGGACGGGCATCCGCTTTTCCGACATGAACCTGGTCTATGCCGCCGTTCTGGCGGCGCAAGGGGTCGCCATGGGGGACGAGTTCATCTGCCACGATGCGCTGGCGGCGGGGCTGCTGGTGCGGCCCTTCGATCTGTCAATCCGCTCCACCCGGTCCTATTTCCTGATGATGCCGCACGAAAAGGCCGACAATCCCGCCGCTGCCGCATTCCGAAGCTGGCTTCTGGCCGAGTTGCCGCAATCCTGAGCGGAAAATACATGAAACCGTCATCGGGAAATTCCATTTGCCGATGACGTGAATAAGTTTCGTTTGCCTCGGGCTGGCGCGGCTTTCTAGGCTGCGGGAATGCGTTTCGCGAACCCACGTCAGGTGATCCACCCGTGACCAAGGCAGCAGAGATCGGCGCGGCCGGTATTGGCAAGATGTTCGGCCGGTTTGCCGCGCTTGACGACATCACGCTGACCGTCGGAAGGGGAGAGTTCCTGACGCTGCTCGGCCCCTCGGGATCGGGCAAGACCACATTCCTGATGATCCTTTCCGGGTTCGAGCCGCCGACCTCGGGCCGCCTGACGCTCGACGGCCGCGACATGACCGAAACCCCGCCCGAGGCGCGGGGCTTCGGCATGGTGTTTCAGGGCTATGCGCTTTTCCCCCACATGACGGTCGAGGAGAATATCGCCTTCCCCCTGAAGGTGCAGGGCCGCAGCGCGGCCGACATCCGCACGCGCGTGGCGCGGATGGTGGAAATGGTGGGCCTTGGCGGCCATGCGCACAAACGCCCCTCGGGCCTGTCGGGCGGCCAGCAGCAGCGCGTGGCCCTGGCCCGCGCGCTGGCCTACGAGCCGCCGGTCCTGTTGCTGGACGAACCGTTTTCCGCGCTGGACAAGAACCTGCGCGGCGCCATGCAGGACGAGATGCGCCGCATCCACCGCGAAACCGGCACCACCTTCGTTTTCGTCACCCATGATCAGGAAGAGGCGCTGGCCCTGTCCTCGCGCATCGCGATCTTCGACAGGGGCCGCCTGCAACAGATCGCCCCCCCGCGCGAGGTCTATGAACGGCCCGCCAACCGCTTCGTGGCCCAGTTTCTGGGCGACATCAACATCCTGCCCGTCTCGGGCAGTCGGATCGAGGGGCAGCCCGTCCGCATTGCCGGGGCGACGGCCGCCAGCGGCGATCTGGCGATCCGACCGGAATACATGGGCCTTGCCATGGCCGAACCCGCTGAGGGCAACGCCCTGCCGGCCCGGCTGATCGACCTGACCTATCTGGGAGCCGAAACCCGGCTGTCGCTGGCAACCAGGGGCGGCCTGCCCATGGTGCTGCATCTGCCGACGGCGGGCCTGCCCGACGGGCTGGTCCCCGGCGCTCCGGTCTGGGCCACATGGCCGCCCGCCCGCGGCTTCATGCTCTGACGATCCGGCCCGCACCCGGCGGGCCGGCAATACCAAAAAAAAGCAACGACATCCATTTCAGGGAGACTGCACATGAACGGACCCTTTCAGCGCGATCAGGTGGAAATCCTGAAGGACCGGCTGGCGCGCGGCCATATCTCGCGCCGCGACTTCACCACGGGGCTGGCGCTTTTGCTGGGCACTTCGGCGCTTGGGCTGAAAGCGACGCCCGCCCTTGCCGACACCAAGGAGCTGGTCTTCGTCAACTGGGGCGGCGATGCCGGTCCCGCCTATGATGCGGCCTATGGCAAGGCCTTCCTCGCCGCCACGGGCGTTACCGTGAAACAGGACGGTTCCGGCCCGACCGAGGGCGCGATTTCGGCACAGGTCGCCAGCGGCAAGCCGTCCTGGGATGTGGTCGACGCCGACCCGTTCTCGGCCGAGGCCCTGGGCAAGAAGGGCGAGATCGAACCCATCGACTATGCCATCGTCGACAAGTCGAAATTCCGCCCCGGCTTTGGCTGGGACCATTCGGCCTCGACCTATTTCTACAGCTACATCATCGCCTACGACGCCAAGAAGTTCAAAGACAACCCGCCGAAATCCATGGCCGATTTCTTCGATGTCGAGAAATTCCCCGGCAAGCGGTCGATGTACAAATGGGGCGCGGGCATGTGGGAAGCCGCGCTTCTGGCCGATGGCGTGCCCGCCGACAAGCTCTATCCGCTGGACCTGAAGCGGGCGCATGACAAGATCGCCGCCTTCAAGGACAATGTGGTGTCGTTCTGGGGCGGCGGGGCGGAAAGCCAGTCGGTGCTTCTGAACGGCGATGCCTCGATGGCGCTGATCTGGTCGACCCGGGCCAGGCTGATCGAAAAGGATTCCGGCGGCGACGTGGCCTTCATCTGGGATCAGGGCCTGATCGCGCCGGGGGCCATGGCGGTCGTCAAGGGCAACCCCGCAGGCAAGGACGTGGCGATGCAGTTCATCGCCTCGGCCCAGGATCCGGCGAAACAGGTCGTGATGTTCGAGATGCTGGCGCAGGGCCCGGCGAACCCCGCCGCCGATGCGCTGATCCCCGCGGAAGAGGCGAAATACAACCCCGTCGACCCCGCGAACTTCAAGCTTCAGATCCCGCTCGACATGCCGTGGTATGAAACCAACTATGGCGCCGCGCTGGACGAATACCTGAAGATCATCTCGGGCTGAGGCCCCCTGCCCCGGCGTCCGCGCCGGGGCCTTTCCCTGGGGCAAGCCGATGATCCGATCCCGTTTCCTGTTGCTGGGACCGCTGCTGATCTTTCTGGCGGCGGCCTATGTCATCCCCTTTCTCGGCGTGATGCGGTGGAGCGTCACTCTGCCCGAACCGGGCTTGGGCCAGTATCGCGCCGCGCTGACCGATCCGCTGGTGCTGGGGGTCATCTGGCGCACGGTCAGGATCTGCGCGACCGTCACCGTGATCGCCGTGGCGGCGGCCTATGCCATCACGCTGGTCTGGGTCAGGGGCGGCCCGGTGGCGCGCACGCTGGTGGAACTCTGCATCCTGATCCCCTTCTGGATCTCGGTCCTGACGCGGGCCTTCGGCTGGCTGGCGCTGTTGTCGAACAAGGGCATCATCAACACATGGTTGCAGGATGCGGGCCTGCTGTCCGAGCCGCTGACCCTGGTTCGGAACGAATTCGGCGTCATCGTCGGGATGGTGCATTTCCTTGTGCCTTTCGCGGTCTTTCCGCTGGCCTCGGCCATGCGCAGCGTGGATGAACGGGTGCTGCTGGCCGCGCGCGGCATGGGGGCCGGCCGGACGCGGGTGTTCTGGCAGGTGTTCGTGCCGATGACGCGGGGCGGCATCTTCGGCGCGGCGCTGCTGGTGTTCGTCTTCGCGCTCGGCTTCTTCGTCACTCCGGCGATCCTTGGCGGCGGGCGCAGCGTCATGGTGGCCGAACTGATCTATCTTCGCATCTTCCAAAGCCCCGACTGGGGCCTTGGCGCCGCGATCAGCGTGATCCTGATGGCGGGGATCGGCCTGCTGCTGGCGCTGACCCAGCGCTATGCCAGGGGAACGGGGCGATGATGCGGCTGAAACCCGGAGTGCTGGCGACAACCCTTGCCGCGCTGGTCGCGGTGTTCCTGCTGATGCCGCTGATCGCGGTGATCCCGGTCAGCTTTACGCCCACGCGTTATCTGTCCGTGCCCGACGGCGAATGGTCGCTGCGCCACTATCAGGCGCTGATCGACAATCCCGCCTGGGGTCAGGGCGTGTGGCTTTCGATCCGCATCGGCCTGCTGGCCAGCATCGTCGCCACCGTTCTGGCCACCGCCTTCAGCCTGGGGATATGGATGCTTCGACCAGCCTTTGCCGGGCTGCTGATGGGGGTGGCGCTGCTGCCGATGGTGGCGCCGCCCATCGTATCGGCCCTGACGCTGTATTTCTTTCTGACCACCCTGTCGCGGGTGAACGGATTCGTCGCCTATGACACCTGGGCGGGGGTGGCGCTGGCCCATGCGGTGATGATCGCGCCCTTTGCGGTGGTGCTGCTGAGCGTGGCGCTCGGCCAGGTCGACCGGCGCATCGACCTTGCGGCCCGGTCAATGGGGGCAGGCCTTGGCACGCGCATCTTCCGGGTGATCCTGCCCAACATCCGCTTTGGCCTGATCACCGCCTTCTTCCTGACCTTCGTGCTGTCGTGGGAGGAAATCGGCGTCACGCTGTTCATCACCTCGGTCAATGCGGTCACGCTGCCGCGGCTGATGTGGATGGGGCTGCGCGACAACATCGACCCGGCGATTGCCGCGATTTCCGTGGTGCTGATCGGTGTCGTCGCCGTGGTGGTGCTGGCCAAGACGGCATTGCAGCTGGGCAGGACCCGCGACTGACCAGGACTGCCCCCCTTGCGTGACGCGCCCGTCCTGCGCGCGTCACGCCATCCCCGCCGATCGTCAGAACGAATGCGAGATGGTCAGCGTGACCTCGCGCCCCTCGCCCGTGGCACAGCCGCCGCCGATCGGGCTGCATGTGGCGTAGTAATCCTTGTTGAACAGGTTGGTCACGTTCAGCGCTGCGGTAAAGTCGTTCCAGTCATAGCGGACCGCCAGATCGGCCACGACATAGGACTCCACCCGGCGGGTATTGGCATTGTCGGCCCAGGTCTTGCCGACATAGCGCAGCCCGCCCCCCAGGCTCAGCCCCTCGGCCCTGCCGGTGAAATCGTATTCCGCCCAGAGCGACGCCGTGTTGCGTGGCACCAGCGACGGCGTGTTGCCCTGATCGCCATCCTCGGAGCTGAGCACCTTGGCGTCGATATAGCTGTAGCCCGCGATCACCGACAGCTGGTCGGTCAGCTGGCCCCGCGCCTCCAGCTCCAGCCCGCGGTGACGGACCTTGCCGGTCTGCACCGAGAAGCCGGGGTTCGCCGGATCGGTGGTCAGCACATTGGTCTTTTCGATGCTGAACAGCGCGGCGGACAGGTTCAGCCGCGTCCCGTCGGGCTGCCAGCGCACACCCGCCTCGACCTGCTCGCCTTTCGTCGGCTGATACTGCTCGCCCTCGAAGGTCTGGCCGATGTTGGTCACGAAACTTTCGCCATAGCTGGCATAGGGGACGACGCCGTTGCCCAGATCCCAGGTCGCGCCGATCATGCCGGTGGTGGCATTGTCCTTTTGCGTGCTGTCGGTCCCCGCCAGACGATCCAGCGTCTGGTTCCTGACCCACGACCGGCGCAGGCCCGCCGTCACCGTCACGCCATTGTCGAAGCGGATGTGGTCCTGCGCGTAAACGCCGGTCTCGCGCACATCGGTGCGGCTGTCGACATAGGCCCCCGGCATAGCAATGGGAAAGTCATAGCTGGGGTCGGCCAGCGACACGTTATAGCTGTTGTCCCAACCCATAGTGCCGTTCTTGACCTGCCGCGTCATGTCGACACCCAGCGTCAGCACATGTTCCGCGCCGCCGAAATTGCCGCGATATTCCAGCTGGTTGTCCAGCGCCCAATAATAGGCCTTTTCGTTCACGGTAAAGGCGGCATAGTTCAGGTTGTCGTCCGACGGCGTGTAATCCGACAGGATCATCCCGTTGAAATACAGGTGCCGGTAATCGGTCGTCTGCCGGCCATAGCGGAAGTTCTGCCGCACCTTCAGGCTGTCGCTGAACTTGTGCTCGGCCTCCCAGCCGATGCTGGCCTGTTCGGTGTCGAACCTGTTCCACGGATGCTGCGAGTTCAGGAAGGATTCGGGCAGGATGCCAAAGGCGGTGTCGTAATCCTCGCCCGCGACCGGCATGAAGCTGTTGGGCATCAGCCCGTCCTTCTGCCAATGCGCAAGGAAGGTCACGGTCGTCGCATCATCCGGCGCCCAGGTCAGGCCCGCGGCCAGCAGGTCGCGGTCGTCCTGCGACGGCTTGATCTCGTTCGATCCGTCGCGCGTCAGCCCGGTCAGCCGCCAGGACAGGGTCTTGTCGGCATTCACCCCGCCCCAGTCCGCCGCCAGTTCCGCCGTATCGTGCGAGCCATAGGACAGCCGCACCTCGCCCAGATCGTCGAAGGTCGGCCGCTTGGTGATGACATTGACCAGCCCCGCCGCGTCGTTCGAGCCATAAAGCACCGAGGCCGGGCCTTTCAGCACGTCGATCCGCTGCACCATATAGGGGTCGATCTTGAATCCGGTAAAGCTTTGCGCCTTGTTGATCAGCCCGTCGCGGTAAAGCCCGTTCACCCCCAGGTCAAAGCCGCGCAGCGTATACTGGTCGAACCGGTCGTCCACCCCCCAGGGCGAGGCGACGACACCGGGCACATAGGCCAGCGCATCCTCGATCTGCACCGGGTCGCGGTCGGCCAGTTCCTGCGCGGTCACGGTGTTGACCGTCTGCGGCACCTCGGTCACGGGCACGCCCGACTTCACCCCGGTGGCAGTCGCCGCGGCGGTATAGCCGGTGCCGCCCGAAATGGCCGAGCCTTCGCCCTGCACGACGATGGGGTCCAGCACGACCGTTTCCTGCGCCATGGCGGGAAAGACGGTCATCGCCGTCGCACTCAGCAGAAACGCCAGCCGCGGCCGCGCGAAAAGAAAGGGAAAGGGGGAAAGGGCCATGGCTGTCCGGTCGCCTTGCATCGGAGCGGACACAGGCCCGCAGGTTGCCGCCGGGGTTGCGCCGATGCGCTGCCTTGGTTGGACACGCTTCTGTGAGGGGCCGCCCCCGGAGTCAAGGCGTCATTTCGGCGGATGTTGCCGGATTGCCGTCCGCCGCCGCGGTCAGCAGCCGGGTCAGCGGGTCCAGCGCCCATTCGATCGACAGGGGCGACTGAAAGCTCATCGCGCCCATCATCTCGGGACTGGCCCAGATCGCCCGACCCTCGCGCGCCGCGCGGGTGGCCTGCCACGACGGCAGGGCCTCGATCGCCTGCCGCGTGGGGGCCTCGACCAGCCACAGTATCACGTCCAGATCGAACAGGTCGAACCGCTCGGGGCTGATCTGAAAGCGGTCGGAACCGGCCACCATCTCGTCGAAGACGGCCGGGGTCTGAATGCCAAAGTCGGACAACAGCTTGTTGGCGCCGTCCTTGCTGCGATAGCCGACGATTTCGCCATTGTTGAAATAGGCGGCGGTGCCGGACAGGCCGCGAAATTCCGGATGCGCGGCGACGGCGGCGGCGATCTTGCCGCCGATGCGGTCGATCACCGCCTGCGCCTGCGTTTCGCGCCCGGTTGCCTGCGCGATCAGGCGCAGCTCGGCCTCCCACGGGGCGCCCCAACGCGGATAATCCGCCGGGGGGCCCAGCACCGGGGCGATCTGCGACAGTTGGGCATAAAGCTTTTCGTCCATCGGCGCATAGGTCGCGACGATCAGGTCTGGCTGCATCCCCCAGACCCATTCCACGTCGATCTCGAACCCCTTCTGCACCTCGGGCGCGGCGCCCGCCGCCTGCCGCGCGGCATCGGCCCAGGGCCATGTGGCAAAGGGCTGGTCGCCGAACCAGTCATGCACCCCCACCGGGGCCAGACCCAGGGCATAAAGGAAATCCTGCTCGTGATAGCCGACCGAGACGATGCGGCGAACCTTCGCCGGATCGACCCGGATGTCGCCAAAGGAATGGTGCAGCGCGATGTCTTCGGCCCGCAGGGGCAGCGCCGACAGGGCGACAAGGATCGTCAGGGCGCGCAGCATCGCTTTCTCCAACAGGGGCTGTCACCTTGCGCGGGGCTGGGGTCCATCGGGGGCTAGCGGCTGCGGCCCATGGGGTCAAGCCGCTTGACCCCGCGCCCATGCCCCGGCAATCAGGCGGGCAAAGGGCCAGCCGCCGCCAGCCAACCCGCCCGACCGGAGCTTGCCTTGCCCCTTTTCCCGCGCCTGTGCCTGATGTGGCTTGCCGTTCTGGCGGGTTTTGCGGCGGCGCTGTGCCTTGGCGCGCAGGATTATCCGCTGCATGTGCTGTGGGCGGCCGTCGCGGCGCATGATCCCGCCGATCCGGCGCAGGCGATCATCACCGGGATGCGCCTGCCGCGGGCGCTCGCGGCGGTGGTCGTGGGGGCGGCACTGGCGGCCTCGGGCGTGATCATGCAGGCGATGGCGCGCAATCCGCTGGCCGATCCGGGGCTGACAGGGGTGAATGCGGGGGCCGCTCTGGCGGTGGTGGCCGGGCTTTCGGCCTTTGGCGCGCTGCCGCAACTGGCCATCGCGGGGCTTGCATTGGCGGGGGCGGCCGGGGCGGCGGTTCTGGTGCGGCTTCTGGCGGGGGGCGGGGACAACACGCTGCGCCTGCCGCTGGCCGGGGCGGCTTTCGCCAGCCTCTGCATGGCGCTGGTCGCGCTGGTCGTCCTGACCAACCCCGAGGCGCGGAATATCTACCGCTTCTGGATGGTCGGTTCTCTGGCCGTGGCGCAGATGCCCGCCCTGGCGGTTCTGGCGCCGGTTGCCGTGGCGGGCATCCTGATTGCCGCCCTTGTGGCCCGCCAGATCGAGGCGCTGATGCTGGGGGCCGAAATGGGGCGCGCCCTTGGCCTGCATGTGGGCCGCGTGCTGGGCCTTGGCCTTGCCGCCGTCGCGCTGACCGCAGGGGCAAGCGTCGCCATCGCCGGGCCGGTGGGCTTCATCGGGCTGATCGCCCCGCATATCGGCCGCTACGTGCTGCCGGGCGCCAACCTGCCGCAGCAGGTGATGCTGGCCGCCCCGGTCGGCGCGGGGCTGGCGCTTTTCGCCGATCTGGCCGGGCGTTGGCTGGCCCGCCCGGCAGAGGTGCAGCTGGGTCTGGTGCTGGCGATGATCGGCGCGCCCTGCTTCATGATCCTGATCCGCAAGATGCTGCGAGAGGGCGCATGAGGATCGCGGCCCTCCTCCTGCTGACGCTGATACTGGCCGCGCTGTCGCTGTCGGCCGGGCGGGTATGGCTGGCGCCGCCCGCGCTGGCGCAGGCCCTGGCCGACCCCGAGGGCGCAGGACGCATGGTCTGGCAGCTGCGCCTGCCGCGGCTGATCGTCGGGCTGGCGGCGGGGTCGGCCTTCGGACTGGCGGGGCTGGTGTTCCAGACGCTGCTGCGCAACCCGCTGGCCTCGCCCGATGTGATCGGCGTGACCCAAGGGGCGGCATTCGGTGCGGTGCTGGCCCTTTATGCCGGTGTGCCGCTGGTGCCGGGCGCATGGGCGGGCGCGCTGGTGGCGCTGGTGTTTTTGGGATGGCTGGCCGCGCATCCGCGGCTGGGGGTGGAACCGCGCGCCGTCGTGTTGCAAGGGCTGGCGCTGGCGATTTTCGCCGGGGCGGGGACCGAGGCGCTGATCCTGCGGATGGGCGACAATGACGCGGGCATGGCGATGACCTGGCTGTCGGGCACGCTGAACGGCGCGGGCTGGGCCGAGGTGCGGCGGGCGATCTGGCTGCTGCCGCTGATGGTGCCGCTGCTGCTGGCCGGGCGCACGCTCGACCGGCTGGAGCTGGGCGACGATCTGGCCCGCGCGCTCGGGCTGCGGGTCGGGGCGCTGCGGGCGGGGCTGGGGCTGGCGGCGGCGCTGGTCGCGGCGGGGGCGGTGGCGCTGTGCGGGCCGATGGGGTTCGTGGCACTGGCTGCGGGTCCGGTCGGGCGCATGGTGGCGCGCGGGCGGCCAAGCCCCGTCGCCGCGATGCTGACCGGGGCGGGTTTCGTCACGCTGGCGGATACGCTGGCCCGCGCCATCGCCCCGGCGGCGCTGCTGCCGACCGGGCTTTACACCGCATTGATCGGCGCGCCGGTGCTGATCCTGACCGTGCGCCGCATGGCGAAAGGGGGATGAATGCCGTTTGAGGTTCGCGATCTTTCGATCCGTCTGGGCGATACGCCGATCCTTCACGGGCTGGACTTCGCCCTGCCGCAGGGCGGCATCACCGGAATCATCGGCGCCAACGGGTCGGGCAAGACGACCCTTCTGCGCGCCCTTGCCGGGCTGCTGCCGACCGATCGGGGCAAGGTGCTGCATCAGGGGCAGGATGTGGCGCAGATCCCGCCGCGCACCCGCGCCCGCGCCATCGCCATGCTGCCGCAAAGCGCGCTGGCCCCGCCCGGCCTGACCGTGCGCCAACTGGTCGGGCGCGGCCGCACGCCGTGGCTGCGGCCGTTCCTGCCGATGGGGCCTGCCGATCATCTGGCGGTGGAACATGCGCTACAGGCGGTGGGGTTGGCCGATCTGGCCCATCGTGCCGTCGACAGCCTGTCCGGCGGCCAGCGGCAGCGGGCGTGGATCGCGCTGGTTCTAGCGCAGGAAAGCGAGACGATCCTGCTGGACGAGCCGCTGAACTTTCTCGACCTGCCGCATCAGGCGGAACTGGTCGCGCTACTGCGCCAACTGGGGCAAACCCGCAGCGTGGTGATGATCCTGCACGATCTGACCATCGCCGCGCGCGTCTGCAACCGGGTGCTGGCGCTGTCCGGCGGGCGGCTGGTCGCGCATGGCCCGCCCGATCAGGTTCTGGCCCCCGGGCCGCTGCGTCAGACCTTCGGCATCGGCTTCGACTGCATGGCGCTGCCTGACGGCAGGCCGGTGGTCCTGCCCGCCGGGCTATGACCGCACGGCAAAGACCCAGTGCAGCGCCCGGTTCACCGCGACCGGCAGGACTGACATATGCGTCTCGCCCGCATAGGTTTCGTATCTTGCAGTGACGCCCGGCAGGCGGGCCAGATGGTCGGCCATGTCCTGCGCCGCGGAAACCGTCTTTTCCCGCGCCTTGGCCGCCAGCCGTTCCTCGGCATCCTCGGCGCCGCGCTGGAACGGGGCCAGGTCGTCGCCTTCCCACTCGCCCGCCGACAGCAGCACCCGAAGCGGGCGATCCGGCGCAAAGGCATCGCGATGCGCCAGAAGAAAGCCATCCTCCCATGTGATCGACGGGCTGGCAGCGATCCAGTGGGTAAAGGCATCGGGCCGGGTAAACATCAGCCACAGCGCGAAAAGCCCGCCGAAGGAATGGCCGAACAGCCCCTGCCGCGCGGGGTCCAGCCGGGTCTGCGTCGCCAGGAACGCCCGCACATCCGTCAGGATAAAGCCCGCCAGTTCCGCCCCGCCGCCGGTCCGCACCTCGGGCGTGCCGGGCCAGAAAGGCGGATAGGTCGCACCGGGCGGCGGGCCCAGATCCCAGCTGCGGCGAAAGGGGTCATAGGCGTCCTCGGTCGGATAGCCGATGGCGACCAGCGCACCCCAACCCAGATTCGTGCCTGCTGACCAATCGGCCTGCGCCCGCATCGCGTCGATGGCGGTGGCGATCACCGCATTGCCATCGGTCATCCACAGCGCGGGCCAGCCCGCCGCGGGCGCCTCGCCCGGCGGCAGCCACAGGAACACCCGCCGCACCGCGCCGGTCGCGCTGTCGGGCAGGTCGAACCAGCGCAGGCCGGCATGGCCGGTGCCTTCGGCAACGGGCCGGGGGTTGGAGGTCTGGTCCATGCGATACCCTTCCAAGGATCGGCAGTTCCGCCCCGCATACTCCGCTCCGGGCCGAAACGACAATGCTCCTCTGCCCAGGGCGGCCTTGCTTTCCCCGCCCCCGGACGATCCTGCGGCGAAATCCCTTGCGAACCGGCGGCATGGCTCGTCGCCACATGGGTCGCGGCGCGCCCTGCCCCGCGCCGCCGCATTCTCCGGCGAACGTGATGTGGAACAGCCCCGCGGGAATACCCCGCATGTGCATCTGGCATTGTGCCCGTAGCGAAAATTTGTATCGTCTGTCTTATCGTTGCCTAACTGATGCCCCATTGACGCTTTACGTTTGCGTCAAGATCGAGGGACGAGGGCCAGACCGTGCAAACTGTGCAATATGATTATCTGACGCTGTTTTCGGCGTTCCGCGAGGCGAACGAGGCTTATGCCAAAGTCTGCCGACTGGACGACACTTCGGACGCCGCTCTGGCCCGCAACCCCGACTACCGGCGTCTGCATCGCTGCGGCATGACCATCGCCCGCCTTGGCGGCGGCAAGGCCGTTTCGGCCGCGATGCAGGCCCTTGATGGCGGCACGAACTCCATCGCCCGCTACTGGGCCGGAATGGATCAGTGGTGACAGGACGCGCCACCCGGCCGCCGACTTTCATCTGAACGACATCCGCTTCCCTGCCTAAGGGATGGGGAGGTTCCGTTGTCGGCAAGACCGTCCCCCGATGCGCGCCACCTGCGATTCCGCATCTGCCTGACGGCACCCCGTCGCTCCCCACGCCAAGCCCAGCCCGCACACCGCCAGAAAGGGCGGCAGTCCTGCATCGCCCCCCTGCCCCGCGTTCGGTCAGGGGGGCGTCTGACGTGCCCCATCGCCGCCCGATCTCGGGATACCGCCATACGGGGCCTTGGCCTCTCGCTGTGGGCATGTTAAGTCGAAACAGGAATATCTCCCTGATATTGACTGTTTCATGCGAGGCAAACAGGAAAATATTCCACATATAAACACAAATATGCAATAACGTTCCCTTGCGGGGCGGGATCGCGGATCACTAGTCTTACGTTGCCGCCTTTCGGGAAACGCCCATGACGATGACCATCGCCCATCTGACCCGCCGCTTCGGCCAGACCGAGGTGTTGCGGGGAATCGACCTGGAGGTCGCGACGGGCGAGCTGGTTGCCCTTCTGGGGCCATCGGGCAGCGGCAAGACCACGCTGCTCAAGATCATCGCCGGGCTGGACTGGCCCGATGCGGGCCGCCTGCTGGTGGATGGCGACGACTGGCTGGCGAAAAAGGCGCAGGACCGCCGCACGGGCTTTGTCTTCCAGCATTATGCGCTGTTTCCGCATATGAAGGTGCGCGACAACATCGCCTTCGGGCTGACCGTGTTGCCGAGGCGGCAGCGCCCCGCCCCCGCGGCCATCGCCGCCCGGGTCGAGGAGTTGCTTCGTTTCCTTCAGATCGCGCCGCTTGCCGACCGCTATCCGGCCGAGCTTTCCGGCGGCCAGAGGCAGCGCGTGGCGCTTGGCCGGGCGCTGGCCATCGACCCGGCGATCCTGCTGCTGGACGAACCGTTCGGCGCGCTCGACGCCCAGGTCCGGCGCGATCTGCGCCGATGGCTGCGTAGCATCCATGACGCCGCCGGAACGACGACCCTTTTCGTCACCCACGACCAGGAAGAAGCGTTCGAGCTGGCCGACAGGGTGGTGGTGATGGGCGCGGGCCGGATCGAACAGATCGGGCGCCCGGATGAAATCCACGACCACCCCGCCACCCCCTTCGTCGCCCGCTTCCTTGGCCTGACGGTCGAGATCCCCGTGACCCTGCGCGCCGGCCGGGCCGAGGCTGCGGCCCTCGACACCAGCCGCCTGCCCCGCCGCGCCATGGCCGACGGACCGGCGACGCTGTTCCTGCGCCCCGCCGACGTGACCCCCCTGCCCGACCCCGATGGCGCTTTCCGCATCGTCGAGATCGTCTCGACCGGCGCCCTGCTGCGCCTGCGGATGGAGGGGCCGGGCGGCTGCATCGCCGAGGCCGAGGTTCAGCGCCGCACCGCCCCCGACCTCTCCGCCGGACAGACCGTCCGCCTGCGGGCCGAGGCCGGACAGATCTTTCCCGGCGGCGCCGCGCCTGCGGTCGCCCCCGTCATCCCGTCCCTTCCCGCCACCAAGGAGTTCCATTCATGAAATCCCGCCTGATCGCCGCCGCACTGGCGCTGGTCCTCGCCACCCCCGCGCTGGCACAGGACAAGATCCTGAACGTGTCCTACGATGTCGCGCGCGAGCTGTTTGAACAGATCAACCCCGCCTTCGCCGCCAAATGGAAGGCCGATACCGGGCGCGACGTGACCATCGACCAGTCGCACGGCGGCTCGTCGAAACAGGCGCGCGCCATCCTGGAAGGTCTGCCCGCCGATGTCGTGACCTTCAACCAGGTGACGGACATCGACGTTCTGGCCGAAGGCGGTCTGGTCGATCCCGCCTGGCGCGACGCCTTTCCGAACGCGGCCTCGCCCTATTATTCCCTGCCGGCATTCCTGGTCCGCAAGGACAACCCCAAAGGGATCAAGGACTGGGACGATCTGGTGAAAGAGGGCGTGCAGGTCGTCTTTCCCAACCCGAAGACCAGCGGCAATGCCCGCTACACCTATCTGGCGGCCTATGCCTATGCGCTGGACAAGACCGGCGGCGATCAGGCGGCCGCGCAGGATTTCGTGAAAAAGCTGTTCGCCAACGTGCCGGTCTTCGATCAGGGCGGCCGCGCCTCGACCGTGACCTTTGCCGAAAAGGGCATCGGCGACGTGCTGATCACCTTCGAGGCTGAAACCGGCGGCATCGCGGCGCAATATGCCGACCAGGGGTTTGTCCGGGTCACGCCGTCGCTGTCGCTCTATTCCGAATTTCCGGTCGCAATCGTGACCGAGAACGCCAAGAAGAACGGCAGCGAGGCGGTGTCAAAGGCCTATCTCGACTTCCTCTACACCCCCGAGGGGCAGCAGATCCTCGCCCGGAACTTCTACCGCGTCCATGACGAGGCGGCGAAATCCGCATTCGCCGCCAACTTCCCCGAGGTCAAGCTGGTCAAGGTCGACGACGTGTTCGGCGGCTGGGGCAAGATCAAGACCGAACATTTTGCCGAAGGCGGCATTCTCGACAAGGTGTTCGTGAACCAATGACCGCGCATACCGCGCCCGCTTTGGCCAGGGGGTCAAAGCGGGTTCTTCCCGGTTTCGGCCTGACCATGGGCATGACGCTGACCTATCTGGGCGTCATCGTGCTTTTGCCGGTCATCGCACTGGTCCTGAAAGGGGCCGAGATCGGGCCTGCGCGGTTCTGGGCCATCGCCACGGCGCCGCGCACGCTGGCGGCGCTGCAACTGACGATCCTGGCCGCGACGATGGCCACGATCTTCAACACCCTCTACGGGCTGCTGATGGCCTGGGTGCTGGTGCGCTATGACTTTCCGGGCAAGCGGCTGCTGGATGCGATGGTCGACATTCCCTTTGCCCTGCCCACGGCGGTGGCGGGTCTTGCGCTGTCCGCGCTGTTCGCCGCGAACGGCTGGTATGGCGCCCTGCTGGAGCCTTTGGGGATACAGGTGGTCTTCACCATCTGGGGCGTGGCGGTCGCCATGTCCTTCACCTCGATCCCCTTCGTGATCCGCACGGTCCAGCCGGTGCTGGAGGATCTGGACCCCCAGTTTGAGCAGGCGGCGCTAACCCTGGGCGCGCGGCCCTTCACCATCTTCCGGCGGGTCGTCTTTCCGGCCATCACCCCGGCGCTGCTGGTGGGGATGACGCTTTCCTTCGCCCGCTCGCTGGGGGAATTCGGTGCGGTGGTCTTCATCGCCGGAAACCTGCCGATGAAGACGGAAATCGCCTCGCTTCTCGCCGTGATCCGGCTCGAGGAATATGACTACAACGGCGCCGCGGTCATCGCGCTGGTGCTGCTGCTGATCGCGCTGCTGCTGCTGGCGCTGTCGAACATCGCGCAGGCCCGCGCGCTGCGATACAAGGGGAAAACCGCATGACCGCCGCCGCTCCCGGCGCCATGGCCCCGCGCGTCAGCAGTCTGGTGCCCCGCATCCTGATCGGGCTGGCCCTGATCCTGACCGCGATCTTCGTCGTCGTGCCCCTGGCCTTCATCTTTCACCGCGCCTTCGCGCAAGGCTGGCGGCTTTTCACCGACAACATCCTTGCCCCCGACACCCTGCACGCGATCTGGCTGACCACGGTGGTCGCGGTGATCGCCGTGCCGGTGAACATCGCCTTCGGCATCGCCGCCGCCTGGGCCATCGCCCGCTTCGACTTTCCCGGCCGCAAGACGCTGCTGACGCTGATCGAGATTCCCTTCTCGATCTCGCCCATCATCGCGGGGATCTGCTATCTGCTGCTTTACGGCCGGCAGGGGCTGATCGGGCCGTTCCTCCTGTCGCATGACATTCAGATCCTGTTCGCCTTGCCGGGCATCGTTCTGGTCACGATGTTCGTCACCTCGCCCTTTGTCCTGCGCGAGGTGCTGCCGCTGATGCAGGCGCAGGGGTCCGAACAGGAACAGGCCGCGCTGACGCTGGGGGCCTCGGGCTGGCAGGTGTTCCGCCGCGTGACGCTTCCCAACATCCGCTGGGCGCTGTTCTACGGCGCGATCCTGTGTGCCGCCCGCGCGGTGGGAGAGTTCGGGGGCGTATCCGTCGTCTCGGGCAATGTGCGCGGGCAGACGAACACCCTGCCGCTTCAGATCGACCTGCTGTTTCACGACCTGAACGTGGCGGGGGCCTTTGCCGCCGCCACCACCCTGACGCTGATCGCGCTGGTGGTGCTGGCCCTCAAGACCGCGATCGAGATGCGCGGCCGGTCGGGGCCGGGCTGAGCGTTCCGCGCGTCATTCGATGGCCGTGACCAGCGCCGGGATCTCGCGCTCGAAAAAGGTCGAGAAGGTGGCGATGCGCGGCGGCAGCGTCTGATAGGGCGGATAGTAAAGCGTCAGCCACAGCGGCGGCGGCGTCCAGTCGGGCAGGACCGTCACCAGCCGCCCGGTGCGCAGATGCTCGGCCACGATGAACACCGGCAGCAGCGCCACGCCCGCCCCATCGGCGGCCATTGCGGCCAGCACCTCACCGTTGTTGGCGCTGACCGCGCGGCCGGCCAGAATGCTGACCGACGCCGCGCCGTTGGTCAGGTTCCAGCTTTCGCGCCGGCTTTCGCCGCTGTAAGCTAGGCAGGCATCGGCGGGCAGGTCGTTCGGATGCGACACCTGCGACAGCGGGCCAGGGGCGGCCACCAGCACGCGCCGCACCTGACAGATCTTGCGCCAGATGGTGAACTTGTCGGACGGCGGGCCGGAAATGCGGACCGCCAGGTCGAACTCCTGGTTCACCATGTCCAGCAGCTGGTCGGTCAGCGCGATTTCCACGTCGATCCGCGGATACAGATCGCGGAACCCGCACAGGATCTGCGGCAGCACCCGCTGGCCAAAGGACATGGGCGCATTGATCCGCAGGCGCCCCTCATCGGCCTTGTGCGCCTCGCTCAACTCACGCCGGGCGGTATCCAGCGCGCGCAGGGGCGGCTCGATCCGCGCGGCAAAGACCGCCCCGTCCGAGGTCAGCGCCACCTGCCGCGTGGTGCGCACGAAAAGCTGGACGCCCAGCTCCTCCTCCAGGGCGGCGATGGTGCGCGTGACCGCGGCGGGCGTGGCATCCATCTCGCGCGCCACCTGGGCAAAGTTGCGCCGTTCCGCGGCCAGCAGAAAGGTGCGCAGCGCCCGAAGTTCGTTGATCGCCATTATTTCAAATTCCGCAATACAGTAGTAATTCTATCGCCAATTTACCGGAATGATCAACGGGCCTAAATCTTGGTCAACGCAACATCGCGGCGGTTGGCCGCAGAAAGGCAAAAGCCATGTTGAACCAGATCAAGGGCCTGCACCACGTCACCTCGATGGCGGCGGATGCGCGGCAGAACAACCGGTTCTTCACCGATACGCTGGGTCTCCGCCGGGTGAAAAAGACGGTGAACTTCGACGAACCCAGCGTCTATCACCTGTATTACGGCGACGAAGCCGGCACGCCCGGCACGGTGATGACCTATTTCCCCTTCCCGCATATCGTGCGCGGCCGCCCCGGCGTGGGCGAGGTGGGCGAGACGCAGTTTTCCGTGCCCAAGGGCGCCCTGCCCTTCTGGAAGGACCGCCTTGCCGCGCAAGGTGTGCAGGGCATTGCCGAGGATACGACCTTCGGCGCGCCCCGGCTCCGCTTTCACGGGCCGGACGGCGACGGATTTTCGCTGATCGAGACCGATGGCGATGCGCGCACCGGCTGGACCGGCGCAGGCGTGGCGGACGATGCGGCGATCCGCGGCTTTTCCGGCGCGCGTCTGCGGCTGGCCGATACCGGCGCAACCGAGGAACTGCTGCGCTTCATGGGTTATGAGCGTGCCGAAACCGAAGGCGACGTGACGCGCCTTGTCATCCCCGGCGGCAACGGCGCCGATACGATCGACCTTGAAAGGCTGCCCGGCACGGCCTTTGCCCGGCAGGGCGCGGGGTCGGTCCACCACATCGCCTTTGCCGTGCCCGACCGGGCCGCGCAGCTGGAGGTGCGCAAGGCGCTGATGGACACCGGCCATCAGGTGACGCCGGTGATCGACCGCGATTACTTCTGGGCGATCTACTTCCGCACCCCCGGCGGCGTCCTGTTCGAGGTGGCGACCAACGAGCCCGGCTTTGACCGCGACGAGGATACCGCCCATCTGGGCGAGGCGCTGAAGCTGCCCTCGCGGTATGAGCCCTATCGCCAGAAGATCGAGGCGAACCTGGAACCGCTGGGCCAATAGGCGGCAGGCGGCGGGCCGGAACCGGCCCGCCCATCCGCAGCAAAGGGAAAGACCATGACCTATATCAGCCACCGCGAACCCGGCCAGCCCGACCGGCCGGTCATCCTGGCCCTGCACGGCACTGGCGGGGATGAACACCAGTTCACCGCCCTGATCCACCGCATGGTGCCAGGCGCAGGCATCGTCGCCCCGCGCGGCGACGTGTCGGAATATGGCGCGAACCGCTTTTTCCGCCGCACCGGCGAAGGCGTCTATGACATGGACGACCTTGCCCGCCGCACCGGGGCGATGCTGGATTTCGTGGCCGGGGTCCGGGCCGACACTCCGGGGCGGCCGCTTTACGCCTTTGGTTATTCCAACGGCGCGAACATCCTCGCCGCCATGCTGTTCCAGCGGCCCCAGCTCTTCGACCGGGCGGCGCTGCTGCACCCGCTGATCCCATGGCAACCGGCGCCGCAGCCTGGCCTGCGCGACCTGCCGGTTCTGGTCAGCGCCGGGCGGAGCGACCCGATCTGCCCGCTGCCGCAATCGCAGGCGCTGATCGACTGGCTGGGGCGGCAGGGCGCGCAGGTGGAAAGCCTGATCGAATCCGGCGGGCATGAGATCCGCCCGGCGGAGGTCGCGGCCCTGCAAGGGTTCCTGCGCGGGGAGTTGCCGCTGGCCTGAGGGACGGCGCGGCGGATCAGCCGCCGCGCCCGTCGCCCAACAGCCGGATCAGCATCCGCCGATGCTGGTCCTGCGGCCCGAAGAACACCGCCAGCACCCGCACAAGGCCCGCCCCCTCGTCCGCGACGAACCAGAAGCTCGCCTTGCCCAGGGCAAGCTGGCGCAACCCCGGCAGCAGATCGTCATGCCGCCCGCCCCGCAGGGGCGCCAGGGCCAGCCGCTGCGCATCGGTCAGGATCTCGGCCAGCCGCTGCCCTGCCCGGCCCGCCGCCTCGGCCCGGTTGTCGCCGAAGGACATGTAGCTTTCGATCAGGTGATCGAAGATCAGGGCAAGGTCCCTCTCGACGGCGGCGGCGAATTCCAGCCGCCACGCCGTTTCGCGGATCATTTCGCCGGCGCCGCCTTGCCGCGGGCGGCAACCATCGCCTCCACCCGGCCGCGCAGGTCGTCGCCCGTGACAAAGGCTCCGGCCAGACGATCCTGCAACAGCATCCGCAGGGCGGCCCGCTCCATCTGCTCGTCCTCCGCCTTCTGACGGATCAGTTCCAGCCCATGCTGGACAACCGCGCTGACCGACGGGAACCGCCCGCCCTGCACTTGGGCACGGGCAAAGGCATGGTGTTCATCGCTGAGCGAAATGGAGGATTTGACGGTCATCTGCACCCTTCCTGCTGCGGCGAAGGTATGACCAGGTAGCATGAAGGTCAAGCCCCGCTGCCCTTTCGGCGGCGCGTCCGTGCAGTTCGGCGCTCTTCCCTGCCATCCCGAAGGAAAAGCGCGCCGAAGTCTTGTGTGCATTAACGGCTGATTTCGATCACTACAAAAACCATCGAGCAGATCGCCCCCCGTCGCGATCTTCCCCGCGGGGAAGATCAGGCCAGATCGTCCAGCATCCGGGCCAGCGCCGCCTCCAGCCTGCGCCGGTCGATGGCCGAGAAGTCGGTCGGAAGCCGGATCTCCAGCCGCCCGTTCGCCGCAAGGCACCGCGCGGCGCCGATGGCCGAGGCCACCTGAAAGGTCGTCTTGGCCCTGTCGCCACGGTCGGGCTGCGACGACGCGCGCGGCGCGGCGGGTGCGGAATCCTCGTCCGCGCCCCCTGCCCCGGCCGCCTTGCGCAGCACCTCGATCTCGTCATTGACCGACCGCCCCTCCCAGCCCTTCAGCGCCGCCCGGATCGAGGTGACAAGATCGGGCCGCTCCTCGACCAGCGTTGCCAGCCGCAGGCCAAGCGCGCGCGGAATGTGCCGGGCGAATAGCAGGTCGTCGCCCAGCCGGTCGATCAGCCGGATGAACTGCCGGATATAGCTGCGCTTCTGATAGCCGGCCGACTGGAACAGCTCGGCCACGGCCTTGTCGGGGTCGCTCTCGCGCGTCAGCGGATCGCGCGCGTAGTTCAGCGCCAGCATCGCCATCTCGGCGAAAGAGATGTCCTTGCGCACAAGGTTCTCGTCCACCATCCGGCGATACAGCCCCTCCAGATCTTCCCCGCGGGGAAGGATGCCGGCGGGAATGCGGCCCCAGCGGTCGGCATCCCCCGTCTCGGCCAGAAGGGCGCGATAGGCGGCCAGACGGCGAAAGCCCTGGATCAGCTCATACCGCCCGTCGGCCCGCTGTTCGACCCGGATGGGGTTCGACAGGCCGAGGTCGCGGATCGAGGCCACCAGTTCCGCCAGCTCCATGTCGTCGCCCGGCGCCCGGTCACGGACCAGCTTCCAGGTTTCCACCTCGTCCAGCGGGATCAGGTCGACGATCAGCCCCAGCCGTTTCATCCGCACATGTTCGGCGGCCAGCGCGTCATTCTCGGCGCGAATCGATTCCTCCAGCGCGCGGCGGTCGCGCAGCGCCTCGGCATTCTCGCCGATGGCGGTGGCCATGGGCGACCGGCGGGCGGGCTCTTCGGCCTTCCCCGCGGGGAAGGTATCCTCCCCGCCCTCGGGCAGGTCGATGTCGAAAACGCGGCGTTTCTTCATGCCTCATCCTCCATCTTGTCCCATGCGGCCAGAAAGCAGGCCCGGAATTCCTCATAGGCGCGGTCGAACGAGGCGCGGGCGCGGCGCCAGGTTTCCCGCGTCATCGTGCGATAGTCGATCTCGTAGACCGAGGACAGGAACCGCCCGGACTGTTCGACCGCGCGGGTCATCTCGACCGGCTCTTTCGCGACGGTATCGCCGAACACCTTGCGGAACGCCTCCAGCATCGCGCGATGCAGGTCGTTGCCCGGCTCATACCGCGTCATCAGGAACCGGATGTCGAGAAAGGCCTTGGGCAGCCGCATCTTCCCCGCGGGGAAGGTTCCGTCGAACCCCGCCGCCAGATCCTCCAGCGCCTCGGCCAGCTGGCCGATGAAAGAGGTGGTGGAATCGTATTCCCAGTATCCGGGGCCGGACGGGATATAAAGCACATCCGCCGCAAAGACCGCGTTCATCGACTGATAGCCGATGGCGGGGGGGCAGTCGAAGATCACCACGTCATAGGCATCGGCCGACAGTGCATCCAGATAGCGCGAGACGGCGGCAAAGAACGACCAGTCGGGGTTCAGGTGCCGGTATTGCGCGCTGGCGAATTCGACGAAGGCGGCATTGGCGCACGACGGGATGATGTCGATGGTCGGCCAGGCGGTCGGCTTGATGAAGTCGGTCACGCGCAACTCGCCCAGGCCCAGGTCGCGGACCGAGGCGGGCAGCTTTCGCTGGGGCAGGGCGGTGCCGCTTTCGGCGGCGCGGGGGGCGGCGTTCATGCGGTCGGTTTCGCGCACCAGGTCGCGGGCGATGATGCCCCAGACGGTCAGATCCTCGCTGACATCGTGCAGGCCCATGGAATGTGTCAGCGTCGCCTGCGGGTCGAAGTCGACGACCAGCACGCGATAGCCGTCCAGCGCGGCCGCATGGGCCATGTGCAGTGCCACGGTCGATTTGCCCGCGCCCCCCTTGAAATTCGAGATGGCGATGCGGATCGCCCGCTTGCCCGCGGGCCGCTTGGGCATCAGCGAGGCGCGGTTGATCTTCATCTTGCGGCGCAGCTCGTTGATCTCGGCCAGGGTGAACCAGCGCTGGCGTCCCTCGTCCTCGACTTCCCCGCCGGGAAGGTCGGGGTCGGCGGCAAAGCGTCCGCGAAAGGTGGAGTGATTGATCTTGAAGATGAGCTCGGCCACCTCCCACGAGGAGAAGCGGCGCAGGGTCTTTTCATGCTCGGGCGAAAAGGTCTGGCGGCGGATGAAGCTTTGCATCTTCAGCGACTGCGCCTGAAGAGCGGCGAGATCCTGGTGGGTGAACATGCCTGTTTCCGTTTTCTGGACGTTAATTATCGACAGCCGCAGAAATACGCCGGATTTGCATAAACCGCAAAAGCTAAGTTATGCTGTGTGAAAGATTTTGCGGATCAACAGATTTTCAAGCCCCGGCAAGCCCTTCGCCGATTCGCGACCCCTGGTTCCGGCCACTGGCCGCAACCCCATCCTATTGGGGGACATCAAGGGTCGGCCATCGACAGGTTGAGGGGACATTTCCGGCAATTAGGGTGACACCATGGCTGTCCCCCATTACCAATTGAACCCTTTCTTTGAGTTGATGCGGGGCCGGGCAATCAGGTTATCCACAACCGCCGCTTGACAGAATCGCAATCTCGGACGCTAATGCATTCAATCCGGCGAAAAGCGTTGGGAACAGACCGGCAGGCGGAACAGGCAACGTAAATTCCCACCCTTTGGGGAAAAGCGTTTACTGCCCCCGGCTGGTGAATGACAGGGCGCGGCAAACGCGTGAAGGGCAGTGCGATGTTGATGAAACGGGCGGTCGGGCGCGGCAGCGCCACGCGCAAATATGACCTGCTGACCATTCTGGGCGTTCATGCCCTGTCGCAAGATCGCGGGCTGCAACGGCAGACGCTCCGCCTGATCTGCCTGATCACCGCGCGCTACAACTGGCAGAACGACCAGCTTTCGGTCGGCCAGACCGAGATCGCCCGGCTGTGGTCGGTGGACCCGCGCACCGTCAAGCGCGAGATGGCGGCCTTTCGCGATCGCGGCTGGCTGATCGAACGGCGTAGCGCGGCACGGGGCAGGGTGACACTTTACGGGCTGGGCATCGACCGCATCCTGGCCGATACGCGCCCCGCGTGGGAGAAGGTGGGCGAGGATCTGGTGGCCCGCCTCGACCTGCCCGCCGAACCTGCGGCAGAAGGGCAGGGGAAGGTCATTCCCTTTCGCCCCGCCGCCATTCCGGGCGAAGATACGCTTTGGGGTCGCATCGCACGGCGGCTGCTGGCCGAAGACGAACGACTGTTCAACATCTGGTTCGCGCCGCTTTCGCCCAGCGAGGGGGAAGAGGCGGACGAACTGGTGCTGAAGGCGCCGGGCGGGTTCCACGCCGCCTATGTCCAGACGCATCTTGCCGCGCGGATCGAGGCGGCACTTGCCCGGATCGCGCCGGGTGTGCGCCTGCGGATCTGCTGATCCCCCCGCGCAGTCCCGGCACGACCGTCCCCTGCGGCGGCAGGTCGGGCGGGCGCCATCTTCCCCACGGGGAAGCTTGGGGGCACGATCACATTGATGCCCGGCCCCGGCCTTTGCCTTGACAGAAGGTCGCCCGCGGCTACACCATTGACGAACCTATCTGATCGACAGGCAAAAGGAGGGTCGCGATGAACATCGACCTATCGCGGCGCAGCTTTCTGAAGCTGGCGGGCGCGGGGGTGGCGGCGACCTCGCTGGGGGCCATGGGCTTTGGCGAGGCCGAGGCGGCGGAGGCTGCGCATGTGCGCGACTTCAAGCTGGCCACCACGACCGAAACGCGCAACATCTGCACCTATTGCTCGGTCGCCTGCGGGATCATCATGTATTCCAAAGGCGATCTGAAGGCCGGCGAAAAGGCCGAGCTGATCCATATCGAGGGCGATGCGGACCACCCGACCAATCGCGGCACGCTATGCCCCAAAGGCGCCGCGCTGAAGGATTTTGTTCATTCCGCCACGCGGGCGACCAAGCCCCGCTATCGCCCGGCCGGGGCCAGCGAATGGCAGGACATCACCTGGGACGCGGCCTATGACAAGATCGCCCGCGCCATCAAGGACGACCGCGACGCGAATTTCGTGGCCACGAACGACAAGGGCCAGACCGTCAACCGCTGGCTGACGGCGGGGTTCCTGGCGGCCTCGGGGTCGACCAACGAAACCGGCTGGCTGACCTACAAGGTCGTGCGGTCGATGGGGGTTCTGGCCTTCGACAACCAGGCGCGTGTCTGACACGGCCCGACGGTAGCCAGTCTGGCTCCAACATTCGGGCGCGGTGCGATGACCAACGGCTGGGTCGATATTCGCAACGCTGACCTTGTGATCGTGATGGGCGGCAATGCCGCCGAGGCGCATCCCTGCGGCTTCAAATGGGTGACCGAGGCCAAGGCGCATCGCGGCGCCAAGCTGATCGTCGTGGACCCGCGGTTCACGCGCACGGCCAGCGTATCCGACTATTACGCGCCGATCCGCCCCGGTTCGGACATCGCCTTTCTGATGGGGGTGATCCGGTATTGCATCGAAAACGACAAGGTGCAGTGGGACTATGTGAAGAACTACACCAGCGCGTCCTTCCTGGTGCGCGATGGCTATGGTTGGGCCGACGGGTTGTTTAACGGCTATGACGAGGCCAAGCGCGCCTATGACATGACCGAATGGGAATACCAGATCGGCGAGGACGGATTCGCATTGGTCGATCCGACCTTGCAGGATCCGCGCTGCGTCTGGAACCTGCTGAAGGCGCATGTCGATGTCTATACGCCCGAGTTCGTCGAACGGGTCTGCGGCACGCCGAAGGACCGGTTCCTGAAGATCTGCGAGATGATCGGGGAATGTTCGGCGCGCGACAAGGTGATGACCAGCATGTATGCGCTTGGCTGGACGCAACATGCCAAGGGGGCGCAGAACATCCGCGGCATGGCGATGCTGCAACTGATCCTGGGCAATATCGGGATGCCGGGGGGCGGGGTGAACGCGCTGCGCGGGCATTCCAACATCCAGGGCCTGACCGACATCGGCCTGCTGTCGCATACGATCCCCGGCTATCTGAACATGCCGAAGGATGCCGAGGTGGATTACACCACCTTCATGTCGACCAAGCTGAATCCGGCGATCCGTCCGGGGCAGACGAGTTACTGGCAGAATTATCCCAAATTCATGGTTTCCTTCATGAAGGCCATGTGGGGCGAGGCGGCGACGGCGGAAAACGGCTGGGCCTATGACTATCTGCCAAAGCTGGACGTGCCCTATTACGACATCCTGCGGTTCTTCGACATGATGGCGAAGGGCAAGGTGAACCTGTATTTCTGCCAGGGGTTCAACCCGCTGCTGTCTTTCCCCAACCGCGCCAAGCTGACCGAGGCGCTGTCGAAGCTGAAGCTTCTGGTCGTCATGGACCCGCTCCAGACCGAGACGGCGCATTTCTGGGAAAACCATGGTCGCTACAACGACGTGGATACAGGCAAAATCCAGACCGAGGTGCTGGAATTGCCGACGACCTGTTTCGCCGAGGATGAGGGCGCGACCGTCAACTCGGGCCGGTGGTTGCAATGGCACTGGGCCGGGGCGACCCCGCCGGGGCAGGCCGTGCATGACACGGTGGTGCTGGCGAATGTGTTCCAGCGGGTGAAGGCGCTTTACCAGACGGAAGGCGGCGCTTTCCCCGACCCGATCCTGAACCTGACCTGGGATTATGAAGACCCGATGGAGCCTTCGCCCGAGGAACTGGCGAAGGAGATGAACGGCCGGGCGCTGGCGGATCTGTATGATCCCAAGGATGCGACCAAGCTGCTGGTCAAGGCGGGGGCGCAGCTGCCGAACTTTGGCGTGATGCGCGACGACGGGTCCACCATGTCGGGATGCTGGATCTATGCCGGGTCGTGGACGGCGGACGGCAACATGATGGCGCGGCGCGACAATTCCGATCCGGGCGACATGGGGACGTTCCTGAAATGGACCTTTGCCTGGCCCGCGAACCGGCGCATCCTGTATAACCGCGCCTCGGCCGACATCGACGGCAAGGCCTGGGATCCGGCGCGCAAGCTGATCGAATGGGATGGCACGAAATGGGCCGGCTATGACGTGCCCGACATTGCGGTGAATGCCGATCCGCATACGGTCATGCCGTTCATCATGACAAACGAGGGTGTGGGCAAGCTGTTCAGCCGCAAGGGGATGAAGGACGGGCCGTTCCCCACGCATATGGAACCGTTTGAAAGCCCGATCGCCAACCCGTTGCGTCCCGACATGAAGGGCAACCCGGCCGCGCGGGTGTTCCCCGACGATCTGGCGCAGATGGCTGCGACCGGGGATAGTGAATTCCCGTTCGTCGCGACCTCTTACCGGCTGACGGAGCATTTCCACTACTGGACCAAGCACAACGCCATCAACGCGGCCTTGCAGCCCGAGTTCTTTGTGGAGATCAGCGAGCAGCTGGCCGCCGAGAAGGGGATCACCAAAGGCGGCATGGTTCGCGTCTGGTCGAAACGCGGGCAGGTCTGGGCCAAGGCCGTAGTGACGAAACGGATCAAGCCGCTGACCTGCGACGGCAAGACCGTGCATATCGTCGGCATCCCGTTGCACTGGGGCTTCATAGGGGCGGCGCGCAAGGGGTTCGGACCGAACAGCCTGACGCCTTTCGTCGGCGACGCCAATATCGACACGCCCGAGTTCAAGGCGTTTCTTGTCAACATCGAACCGGCCACAGGAGAGGGGATGGCATGACGGACCGCGCACCTCAGCCGACGACGGCGGCGGCCAACCCGCCGGTGCAGCCGCTGGCCTCGAACCTGCTGGCGTCCGATGTGGTCAGGGCCTCGGCCATGCCGAACCTGCCCGCGCCGGACCGCACGCTCGACAAGGTGGCCAAGCTGATCGACGTGTCGAAATGCATCGGCTGCAAGGCGTGCCAGTCGGCTTGCGCCGAATGGAACGACACCCACCCCGAAATCGAGGAGAATGTGGGGGTCTATGAAAACCCGCATGACCTGACGCCCGAGATGTTCACGCTGATGCGGTTCAGCGAATATGAAAATCCGGTCACAAACGATCTGGAATGGCTGATCCGCAAGGACGGCTGTATGCATTGCGAGGATCCCGGCTGCCTCAAAGCCTGTCCGGCGCCCGGCGCCATCGTGCAGTATTCCAACGGCATCGTGGATTTCATCCATGAGAACTGCATCGGCTGCGGCTATTGCGTCACCGGCTGTCCGTTCGACATTCCGCGGGTCAGCCAGGTCACGCACAAAAGCTATAAATGCACCTTGTGTTCCGACCGGGTGGCGGTGGGGCAGGGGCCCGCCTGCGCCAAGGCCTGCCCGACCAAGGCCATCACCTTTGGCACCAAGGAGGATATGAAGACCCTGGCCGCCGAACGGGTCGAGGATCTGAAGTCGCGCGGCTATGAAAATGCCGGGCTTTACGATCCTGCCGGGGTGGGCGGCACCCATGTGATGTATGTGCTGCACCACGCCGACCAGCCGCAGCTTTATTCCGGCCTGTCGGCCGATCCGCACATCTCGACCGTGGTGCGGGAATGGAAGGGGCCGGCCAAGAAGATCGGCCTGGCGGCCATCGGCCTGGCGGCGGTGGGGTCGATCCTGCACGGGCTGTTCGCGCGGGCCAATACCGTATCCGCCGAGGAGGAGCACGAGGCCGAGGAACTGGTTGCGCAGGCCATTCCCGGCCAGCCGGGCGATGCAAGGGGGGGCCGGGCATGAGGACCGAATATTCCGAACCGGGCGACCACATCGAATCCGTGGCGCCGATTGTCACCGTCAGCCGCTATCGCGGCTTCACGCGGGTGAACCACTGGCTGACGGCGGGGTGCATGGTCCTGCTGCTGCTGTCGGGGTTCGCGCTGTTCGACCCGTCGCTGTTCTTTCTGACCGGGATTTTCGGCGGCGGACAGAACACCCGCTGGCTGCACCCGATCGTCGGGGTCGTGCTGTTCTTCAGCTTTCTGGTGCTGTTCCTGCAACTGTGGCGTCTGAACCTGCCGCGGCGCGAGGATGTGGAATGGGCCATGCATCCCGTCGATGTCCTGACCGCACATGAGGAGCGGCTGCCGGAACTGGGCAAATACAATGCCGGGCAAAAGACCGTGTTCTGGGGAATGGCGGGGCTGATCGTGGTCAGCATCTGCACCGGGCTGATGATCTGGGAACAGCATGTCCACCTGTGGAAGGACTATGCCCCCACGCTCGCCTCGATCCCGGCGCGGCGGATCGCGGTGGCGGTTCATGCCTTGGCGGCGTTCCTGATGATCCTGCTGTTCATCGCCCATGTCTATGCCGCGATCTGGACGCGCGGCACGATCAGCGCCATGACCCGCGGCCGGGTGACAGGGGGTTGGGCCTTCCGCCACCACCGCAAATGGCTGCGTGAACTGGCTGGACGCCGCCGGAACACCCCGGCAGAATAATGACCCGACCTGTGGCCGGTCGGCCCGGAGGATGAATGTCCGACATCAAGCCTGATCCTTCCGCCATCGGCGGCGTGGCGGTCGCGCCCTTTGTGCTGATCCCCGACCCGGCGGCAGTCTTCGCGACGCGCGCGCGACGCTTTGCCTTTCTGGCCGAAAGCAGCCGCCTTGGCCCCTATCTGGCCTTTCTGGGCAAGCTGGCCGAGGTGCAGGCGCGGCTGGTGGCCGATCTGCCCGATGTCGCCGCGCCGCGCCGGGCGCGGATCGAACCGGCGCGGGCGGGCGGGATGCCGGTTCTGGACCGCAGCGAACTGGCCGCCAGCCCGATGATGGATCTGGCGCTGAGCCGTCTGTGCGAGGCCGCGCGCGGCATCGACATGCCCGAGGCCGCCCGGCTGGCGCTGGAGGCGGTGATGGCCGCCGATCCGGGCGAACGCCGCTGGCTGCTGGACAATGTGCTGTCCGATGCCATCCCCGAGGACAGCGTGGCCCCGCATCTGTTCGCCGCCGCTGCGGTGCAGGTGCAGATGGCGCGTCTGGCCGCAACCCTGACGCCTGCCGATCCGGCCCCTGTGGGCACCGGGGTCTGCCCGGTCTGCGGCGGGCGGCCTGCGACATCGCTGGTCATCGGGCAGGGAGAGCTGGAGAATCTGCGCTATGCCAGCTGCGCCTGCTGCGCGACCCGCTGGAACGAGGTCCGCATCAAATGCCTGTGCTGCGGATCGACCAAGGGGATCAGCTATCGCTCGGTCGAGACGCATGAGGCGACGGTCAAGGCCGAGGTCTGTTCGGAATGCGGCTCCTGGGTCAAGATCCTGTGGCAGGTCAGGAACCACAGCCTCGACCCCATCGCCGATGACGTGGGCAGTCTGGGCCTGGACCTGATGATGAAGGAAACCGGCCTGCGTCGCGGCGGGTTCGACCCGTTCCTTGCCGGCTACGGCTGATGATCGTCGGAACGGCGGGCCACATCGACCATGGCAAGACCGCGCTGGTCAAGGCGCTGACCGGCGTGGATGCCGATCGCTTGGCCGAGGAAAAGGCGCGCGGCATCACCATCGACCTGGGGTTCGCCTATGCCGATCTGGGCGGCGGCGCGGTGACGGGCTTTGTCGACGTGCCGGGGCACGAGCGGCTGGTGCATACGATGCTGGCCGGGGCGGGGGGGATCGACCTTGCCCTGCTGGTCGTCGCCGCCGATGACGGGGTGATGCCGCAGACGCGCGAACATCTGGCGATCCTGGACCTGCTGGGCCTGACCCGCGGGATCGTCGCGATGACCAAGGCCGATCTGGCGGATGAGGCGCGGCGCAGCGCGGTCCGGGCCGAGATCGCCGCCGCGCTGGCCGGCACCGGGCTGCGGGATGCACCGGTGCTGCCGGTTTCGGCGGTGACGGGCGAGGGGGTGCCCGCCTTGCGCGCCGCGCTGGTCCGGGCCGAGGGCGAAACCCTGCGGCGGGGGGCCGAGGGGCCGTTCCGCCTGTCCGTGGACCGGAGTTTCACCATAGCCGGGGCGGGAACCATCGTCACCGGCACGGTGCTGACCGGGCGCGTCGCGGTCGGCGATCAGGTGATCGTGTCGCCTTCGGGCCTTGCGGCGCGGGTGCGGGGCATCCATGCCCAGAACCGCGCGGCGGGCGAGGGGCTGGCCGGGCAGCGCTGCGCGCTGAACCTGGCCGGTGAGGGGATCACCAAGGAGGCGATCCATCGCGGCGACCAGATCCTGACGCCGGATCTGCACGCGCCCACGCAGCGGATCGACGCGGAGCTGCGCCTGACGGGATCGGAGGCGCGCGTGCTGCTGGCTGAGGGCGCCCGCGTGCGGCTGCATTCCCATGCGGCAGAGGTGGGCGGGCGGGTGGTGCCGCTGAGCGGGGCGATCCCGCCGGGCGGCACGGGGCTGGTGCAGCTGGTTCTGGATCGGCCGCTGGCGGCGGCGGTCGGCGACAGGTTCATCCTGCGCGATGCCTCGGCCAGCCGGACGCCGGGCGGCGGGCGGTTTCTGGACCTGCGCGCCCCGGCGCGGCACCGGCAGACGCCTGCGCGGCTGGCCTGGCTGCGGGCGGCGGGGCAGGGGGCGGCGGGGGTGGCACTGGCAGGGCAGATGGCCATCGCGCCGGTGGATCTTGCGGCCTTTGCCCGCGACCGCAGCCTTTCGCCCGAGGCTGCGACAAAGGCCGCAGGGGATGCGCCGCGGATCGGGCCTTATGTCCTGTCGCCGGGCCTGTTTGCGGGGATGCAGGCCCAGATGCAGGAAAAGCTGTCCGCCTTTCACGCGGCCAGCCCCGACCTGGCCGGCATGGGACGCGAGCGGTTGCGGCAGGCGCTGATCCCGCGCCTTTCGGCCGAGGTCTTTCCGATCTTTCTGCGCAGCGAGGCCGCAGCGAAGCGGATCGTGCTGGAGGGGGCATTCATCCGCCTGCCGCAGCATGAGGTGCGGTTGAGTGAGGCGGACGAGGCGCTGTTCGCCCGCATCCTGCCGGACCTGACCGGCGATGCGCGGTTTCGCCCGCCGCGGGTGCGGGACTTTGCCACGACGCTGAATGCGGAGGAACGCGACCTGCGGCGGGTGATGAAGCTGGCGCAGCGCCTGGGGCGGGTGGACGAGATCGCGCATGACCATTTCTTTGCCCGGCAGGTGACGGCGGAAATGGTGGGTATCGCGCGCGACGTTTCCGGGCAGGCGGAGGGCGGCTGGTTCCCCGCCGCGGCCTTTCGCGACCGCATGGACAACGGACGCAAGGTCGCGATCCAGATCCTGGAGTTCCTGGACCGCCATGCGGTGACGATCCGCCGGGGCGATCTGCGGCGGATAAATCCGCGCGGCGCCGATCTTTTCGGCCCCTGAGCCTGGCGGCGGCAGGGGCCGTCCCGCCTTCAGAACCGATGCGGTATGGTCAGCTGCGGCTCGGGCTCGCCCCCGTGGTGATAGATCGGCCAGCCGAGATAGCGGGTCACGGCCTCGTTCACCACATCGGCGTGATGGCCGCGCACCATGGCGACATGGTGTTCAAAGCCGTTCTGGCTGACGAACCGCATCAGCTTGCGCAACTGGGGCACGCGGGTGACGGCGATGCCGCCATCCATGGGAAAGGGGTGGTCGGTGAACTCTCCCTCGCCCAGATAGCATTTCATCGAGCCCATCCGGTCGTCGGTCGACAGGCGGAAATAGGTCATCGGCCCCGGTTTCACCTTGCCCTTGACCGCGCCAAAGCATTTCGACCTGCCGATGCTTTCGCCCAGCACGTCCAGTTCGCCGATTTCCGGCGTGTCGCCGATGAAGGATTTGGGATAGTTGCCGCAATGGGTGCAGACGCACAGGTCCGGCTCATATCCATAGTTGTTGTTCCAGTCGAGCAGCGCCGGCGGCGCCCCCGAGGCGAGCGCCAGCGCATACATCGAGACCGCCCCGATCACATCGACCTCGCAGGCGGAGGGCATCAGTTCCTCGCCCATCATGCTCATCGTGACGCAGGTGGCGCAGCCGAAATTGTCCTGCAAGGACCGCCAGCACTGGATGGCCGAGGCGTCGCAGCCGTTCTCCTCGATCCAGCGGTTGACGGCCAGCGTCCATTTCGCCTGACGGGTGATCTGGGCGGGCTGGATATGGGCCGGGATCGTGCCATAGCCGCGGATCTTTTCCATCTTGGCCAGCAGGTCGGGGTCGCTGTCGCTGATCGCCCCGGCCGCGCCCATCATCTCGGACAGGTCGACCGTCACCACGGTCAGGCCCGAGGCTTGCAGCAGCTTTTCCGAATAACGCATGGTCTGGAAGGCGCCGGTGCGCGCGCCGATCGACCCGATCCGCGCACCGCGCAGGCCGCGCACCGTGCGGCAGACGCGGGAAAACCGTTCCAGGTCGCGCCCGAATTCCTCGCCCCAGGTGTCGCAGGTATGGGTCGTGGTTTCGGTGAAGGGCACGCCATATTGCCAGAAGTTGTTCGTCACCGAAAACTTGCCGCAAAAGGCGTCGCGGCGTTCGTGGACGGACACCTTGTCGACCTCGTCGTTCGAGGCTTGCAGCAGGATCGGCACCGAAAGTTTCGCGCGCGAAACAAGTTCGGCAATCGCGATCTCGTCGCCGAAATTCGGCAGGCAGATCACCAGCCCGTCGATGTCGTCGCGATGCGCCTTGAAGTGGCGGGCGTAAAGCTCGGCATCCGCGATGGACTGGACCGCGCCATTGGCCGTCGCCTCGAACGGCAGCGTGATGGCGGCAATCCCCAGACGGTCGAGCTGGGCCAGCACCTCGTCCCGCGCGGCCCGACAGGGCGCGGGGCTGAAGAAGGCGCGGCTTCCGATGACCACGCCAAATGTGACCTTGCGGCGGATGGTAAGCGTCATTTTCCCTCCTCTGGACAGGGCCGCGTCCTCCACGCGGCGAAACGAAGTGGTTTCGATCACTTTCGTTTGCTGAGGTTTTGTAGGCCGGGCGCCAGCCCTCTGGCAAGCGAAAGGATCTGCGGAGACGCCTGCAAACCTTGGTTTTCGGCAATATCTTATCGCTGCATCGCGGCGCGGGATCTGCCGCAACCGCGAATGAAAATGCGAAATGATCGGCAGAAAACGAAAACACTTGACGAAAAACGCCAGCAGACCGCAGAACTGTTGGCGGGAGAGTCGCCCCGTCTGAACCGGGGCGCATTAGGGAGGAAGACCATGAACCTGAAACGCCGCCTTCTGGTGTCGGCGATGGCGCTTGCCATGACTGGCGCGATGCCGTCCTTTGCCGCCGCCGCGGACACGATCGCCATCATCACCCCCAGCCACGACAACCCGTTCTTCAAGGCCGAAGCCGATGGCGCCGCCGCCAAGGCCAAGGAACTGGGCTATGAAACCATGGTTCTGGTCCATGACGACGATGCCAACAAGCAGTCGGAGCTGTTCGACAGCGCCATCGCCGCAGGCGTGAAGGCCATCATCCTGGACAATGCCGGCGCCGATGCCTCGGTCGCCGCGGTGCAGAAGGCCAAGGATGCGGGCATCCCGTCCTTCCTGATCGACCGGGAAATCACCGCATCCGGCGTGGCGGTCAGCCAGATCGTGTCGAACAACTATCAGGGCGCACAGCTGGGCGCGGAAGAATTCGTCAAGCTGATGGGCGAAAAGGGCGATTTCGCCGAGCTTCTGGGCAAGGAATCGGACACCAACGCCGGTATCCGGTCCAAGGGCTATCACGACGTGATCGACCAGTATCCCGACATGAAGATGGTGGCCCAGCAGACCGCCAACTGGTCGCAGACCGAGGCCTATACGGTCATGGAATCCATGCTCCAGGCCAATCCCGGCATCAAGGGCGTGATCTCGGGCAATGACACCATGGCCATGGGCGCCTATGCCGCGCTGGAGGCTGCGGGGCGGACGGATGTGATCGTGGTGGGCTTTGACGGGTCGAACGACGTGCGCGATTCCATCGCCAAGGGCGGGATCAAGGCGACGGTCCTGCAACCGGCCTATGCGCAGGCGCAGATGGCGGTGACGCAGGCGGATGCCTTCCTGAAGACCGGCAAGACCGGGGTCGAGGAAAAGCAGCTGATGGACTGCGTGCTGATCAATGCCGACAACGCGGCCAAGCTGGAAACCTTTGCGCTGAAGGACTGATCCTTCGTTCCGGCCCGGCGCGGGTGTTACCTGCGCCGGGCCCTGCATGGCCCATGGAACTCGCATGACACGCATTACCCTGACGGCGGCCTTTACGGTGGCCTGCGTCGCGGCCCTTGGGCTGACCGGCTGCAAGATCGTCAAGACAAGGCCCGCGGATGAACAGGCCCCGGCAACCGATGCCAGCGGCGACGATGCCCGCATCGCCTCGATCCTGGCGGAAAGCTTTGACGCAAGGCTCTTGCCGCTGATCGCGGAAAAGGGGCGGCCCGTGGCCGATGTGCGCGCGGCCATCGCCGCCGGGATCGACGGCGCGGGCGGCAGCCGCGGGCCGGGGGGCGGGGCCCCCTGGAACTTTGCCGTCAAGGGGCAGGGCAAGGTCACGGCCGCCAACCTGACCTCGCGCGCGCGGACCCTGGATGTGGACACCGACGGCGACGGCAAGGGCGATCTGACGCTGCAACTGGGCCCGGTGGTCAAGGGCACGTCGCTGCGCGATTTCGCCCCGCAGGTCTATGACTTCACCGCCTTCCGCGACCAGATCGAATTCGCCAAGCTGGGCCGCGCGCTGAACGACCGCGCCGCGGGCGCGCTGACCGTGCCCGAGGGCGACCCGACCGGCAAGGATGTGACCTTCACCGGGGTCGTGCCGCTGAAGAAAGCCGACGATCCGTGGCTGGTGATGCCGGTGACGCTGACGGTGGCGCCATGACCGATCATCCCGTCGGCCTGTCCATCCGGGGTGGGGTCAAGGTCTATCCCGGCACCCGCGCGCTGAAGGGCGTGGATTTCGACCTGCGCATGGGCGCGGTCAACGTGCTGGTGGGCGAGAACGGCGCGGGCAAGTCCACCCTGATGAAGGTCATCGCCGGGGTCGAGGACCTGACCGAAGGCCGGATCGAGATGGAGGGCAGGCCCGTCACCTTCCGGTCGAAATCCGATGCGGTGGACCATGGCATCGGCATCGTCTTTCAGGAATTGAACCTGTTCCCGAACCTGACGGTGGCCGAGAACATCTTCATCGGGCGCGAACCGACGCGGGCGGGCGTGGACATCGACGCCGAAAAGCAGCGTCAGGAAACCCGCGCGCTGATGGCGCGGTTGGAACAGCCGATCGACCCCGACACGCCGCTGGGAAACCTGCGCATCGGCCAGCAGCAGATCGTGGAAATCGCCAAGGCGCTGGCCCAGAACGCCCGCATCCTGATCCTGGACGAGCCGACCAGCGCGCTGTCCGCCGCCGAGGTCGAGGTGCTGTTCCGCACCATCGCCGATCTGAAGCGCCAGGGCGTCGGCATCGTCTATATCAGCCACCGGCTGGAGGAACTGATCCGCATCGGCGACTATATCACCGTGCTGCGCGACGGCACGATCACGGGCGCCCGGTCGATGGAAGGCGTCGACATCCCCTGGATCGTGCGGGCGATGATCGGCGAAAGCTCCAAGGAATACGGGCGGACCGAGGCTGCGAATTTCGGGGCCGAGGTGTTTCGCGCCGAGGACATCTGCCTGCCGCGCGCGGGCGGCGGCCATACGGTCGATCACGTCTCGCTGTCGGTCAGGGCGGGGGAAATCGTCGGGCTTTACGGGCTGATGGGCGCGGGGCGGACCGAGTTTCTGGAATGCGTCATGGCGCAGCATCCGCATTCGACGGGGCGGTTCTTTGTCGAGGGAAAGCCGCTGGTCGAACGCGACGTTCCCGGCCGGATCGCCCGCGGCATCGCCCTGATCCCCGAGGATCGCAAGCGCGACGGCCTTGTGCAGATCATGGCCATCCGCGAAAATCTGACGCTTTCCGCGCTGAAGACCTTTACCCGGTTCTTCCACCTTGACCTGCGGGCCGAGGCGCGGGCGGCGGCCGATTTCGTCAAGCGGCTGACCATCAAGATCGCCAGCCCCGAAAACCCGGTGTCCAGCCTGTCGGGCGGCAACCAGCAAAAGGTCGTCATCGGCAAGGCGCTGATGACCGGGCCGAAAATCCTGCTGATGGACGAGCCCAGCCGTGGCATCGACATCGGCGCCAAGGCCGAGGTGTTCCGCACCATGCGCAAGTTGGCGCAGGACGGCCTGGGCATCCTGTTCGTGACCTCGGACCTGGACGAGGTTCTGGCCCTTTCCGACCGCATCATCGTGATGGCGCAGGGGCGCATCACCGGCGCGTTCCCTGCGGGCACCGATGCCGCGCAGGTGGTGTCCGCCGCCCAGACCGCCGCCCCCTCTGCCGCCCAGACCAAGGACATCGCCGCATGACCGCCATTCCCGCCGCCGCGCCCGCCAACAGTTCGTGGCTGCTTTTGCTGCTGAAGGCGCGGACCTTCGTGGCGCTGATCCTGGTGCTGGCCTTTTTCTCCTTTGCCGCGCCGAACTTTCTGTCGGTGGCGAATGCGGTGATCGTGGGCAAGCATGTCGCGCTGAACGCCTTTCTGGCCATCGGCATGACCTTCGTGATCATCACCGGGGGGATCGACCTGTCGGTCGGGTCGATCGTGGGCCTTTGCGCCATGGTGGCGGGGTGGCTGGTGCTTTACGGCATCGACCTAGGACTGGGCTGGTCGATCCAGTTCAACACGGTGGAAATCGCGCTGCTGGTGATGCTGGTCGGCATCTTCGTCGGGCTGATCAACGGCATCCTGATCACCCGGCTGAACGTCGCCCCCTTCATCGCCACGCTGGGCACGCTTTACGTCGCGCGCGGGGCGGCGTTGCTGTCTTCGGACGGCCGGACCTTTCCGAACCTGTCGGGGAATGCCGAATACGGATCGGCCGGTTTCCCCTTCATCGGCAGCGGCACGGTGCTGGGTCTGCCGTTCATGATCTGGATGCTGATCGCGGTGGGGCTGCTGGCCGCCTATATCTCGCGCCGCACGCCTTTGGGCCGGCACATCTATGCCGTCGGCGGGAACGAGCGCGGGGCGGCGTTGTCGGGCGTCCGGGTGAACCGGGTCAAGATGTTCGTCTACATGTTCTCGGGCTTTTGCGCGGCGCTGGTCGGGCTGATCATCGCCAGCCAGTTGCAGGCGAGCCATCCGGCGACGGGCGAGACCTTCGAGCTGAACGCCATCGCCGCGGCGGTTCTGGGCGGCACCTCGATGTCGGGCGGGCGCGGGCGGATCGGCGGCACCATCGTCGGCGCCTTTGTCATCGGTATATTGTCGGACGGGCTGATCATGATGGGGGTTTCTTCCTTCTGGCAGACGGTGATCAAGGGGCTGGTCATCATCGCCGCTGTGGTCATTGATCAGGCACAAAGCCGCCTTCAGGCGCGCGTCGCCCTGCAACAGGAGGCGGCGGCGGGCCGGTGATGCGGCGCGGCTTTGCAGATGGGGCGGAATGCAATAGAAGCGGACCGTGATTGCGGTAACATCTTTTCAAGGCGGCAAGCGGACGTGCAGCACAAGCCCACCATCGCGCGCGACGACACCATGGTCGGCCTTTTGTCCGAGCCGCGCCGCCGCCGCATCCTGGAATGGATACAGGAGGAGGGGGCGGCGCGCGTGCGCGAACTGGCCGCCGCCTTCCATGTGTCGGAGGCGACGATCCGCCAGGATCTGGAGCGGCTGGAGCAGGACGGCTTCATCACCCGCGAACATGGCGGCGCCTTTCTAAACCGGATCGCGACGCAAGGGGACAACCTTGCCCTGCACCATCAGGAAAACATGGACAAGAAGCGCCGGATCGGGGCCTTTGCCGCCGGTCTGGTGGCCGATGGCGAAACGCTGATCCTGGACGCCGGCACCACGACGACCGAGGTGGCGACCCGGCTGGTTCACCGGCGCAACCTGACCGTGATCACCAATGCGCTGAACATCGCGATCATTCTGGGCGCCGTGCCGGGGTTTGCGGTGCACATGCCGGGGGGGCAGTTCAAGGTGCCGACCCTGTCGCTGTCGGGCGACAAGTCGGTCGAATATTTCCGCAACATCTTTGCCGGGAAACTGTTCCTTGCCACCGCAGGCGTCGCGCTGGATGCGGGGCTAACCTATCCCAGCTTTGCCGACCTGCAACTGAAAGAGGCGATGATCAAGGCGGCGAGCCATGTCTATCTGGTCGCCGACAGCACCAAGATCAACAAAAGTTCCTTCACCCGGCTGGGCGCGCTGGAGGTGGTGCATTCCTTCATCACCGACGACGGGATTTCCGACGCCGATGCGAAAGAGTTCGAGGCGCGGGGGATCGAGGTTCTGATCGCACGCTGACCCGCCGGATTCGGGGGCCCGCGTGCCCTTTGCCCGGCCCCGGAGGGGTTTTGCACCCCTCCGGACCTCCCCGCAGGATATTTGGGTCCAGAAAGAGGGGGGTCTTCGGGTCAGGACATGATCAGGCCGCCGTCGACGTTGACCGTCTGGCCGGTGATATAGGCCGCGTCCTCCGAGGCGAGAAAGGCGACCAGCGCCCCGACCTCGGCCGGGGTTCCGGCGCGCTGCATCGGAATGCCCTCGACCCATTCGGCCATCAACTCGCCGGGGCCGTATTCGCCCAGCATCTTGCCCCAGACGCGGTCGTTGTAATCCCACATCTCGGTGTGGATGATGCCGGGGCAGATGGCGTTGACGGTGATGCCTTCTTTGGCGACCTCTTTCGCAAGGCTTTGCGTCAGGCCGACCACGCCGAATTTCGAGGCGGCGTAATGGGGGGTATAGATGAAGCCTTGGCGGGCCTGCCCGGAGGCGGTGTTGACCAGCCGCCCGCGGGTGCCGCTGGCGCGGAAGCGGCGGATCGCCTCCTGGCAGCAGAGGAAGACGCCCTTGGTGTTCACGTCAAGGTTGAAGTCCCATTCGCGTTCGGTCAGATCCTCGACCCGTGCGATGGTGATGACGCCCGCGTTCTGGACCGAGACGGACAGCGCGCCCAGCTTCGCCTCGACCTCGGCATAGGCGGCCTTGACCGCGGCGGCATCGGTCACGTCCAGGATCAGGCCCAGGGTCTGCGCGCCGGTCTCGGCGGCGATGGCGGCGGCGGCGTCGGGTGTGTCCTTGTCGATGGCGGCGATGGCGACGCGGGCGCCTTCCTGCGCGAAACGGGTGGCGATGCCGCGGCCGATGCCCTTGTTGCCGCCGGTGACGAAGACGGTCTGGCCTGCGAAACGGTTCATGGTGGTTTCTCCTTGTGGGTCGCGGCCCTGCCGTCCTGTCAGACGGTCAGCCGGGCCGCCGTGAATTTGTCTGTGACCAGCACGTCGATGATGCCCGCGCGCAGCGCGCCGGCGATGGCCAGCGTCTTGGCCTGCCCGCCGGCCAGCGCGATCACCCGCGGCACGGGGCGCAATTCGTCCAGCGAGATGCCGATCACCCGGTCGTCCAGCGGCGTGCGGACGGCATTGCCGTTCAGGTCGAAGAACCGAAGCGACACGTCGCCGACAGCGCCGGCGTCGGTGAGCGCCGCGAGCTCCTGCGCGGAAAAGATGTTGCCGGACCGCGCCAGAAGCTCGGACGGTTCCACCGCGCCGATGCCGATGATCGCCAGGCTGATGCGGCGGAACAGGTCCATCGTCTCGCGCACGAACGGGTCGGCCAGCATCACCAGCTTGCCCTCGCGCGAGGAGGCGACGCCCTGCACCGGCAGAAGCCGCGGCTCGGCCCCGGTCAGGCGGGCAAGGCGGGTGGTCAGTTGCGTCGCATGGGTCTGCACCGAAGGGTCGCCCATGCCGCCAAGGGTCTGGACGACATAGCGGGCCTTTGCGCCCTTCAGCGGGTGGATGTTGTCGACCATGCGCAGGATCGTCTGGCTCCAGCTGGAGACGCCGATGATCTCGTCGGGTTGCAGGGTGACTTCGAGGAAATGCGCCGCCGCCTCGCCGATGCGGGCCATGATCGCGCCCTCGCGGTCTTCGGTGCAGTCGACGACGATGGCCTCGCCCAGGCCGAACTTCTCGCGCAGGGCGGTTTCCAGATCGGCAAAGGTTCCGGGCGGCGGGATGACGGTGGTGCGCACGATCCCCTCTTGCTCGGCGCGCTTCAACATGCGCGAGACGGTGGCCTGCGACATGTGCAGATGTTCGGCGATCTCGGCCTGACGGCGGCCTTCCATATGATACATCTGGGCGACCCGCCCGATCAGCCGCAACTCGTTGACCCGTCCCATGCTGGTCTCCCGTGAATTTTTATTCACTGATACCGGGTGGAACGGCCAGCGTCGAGCGGGCAACGGCATCCTGCCAGACGGCAAGCCGCGCCGCCCTGTCCAACGGGCGGGGGGCGACGGTCTGCCCCGCGCGCGGCAGGGCGGCTATGGCATCGAGATCGGACCAGATGCCCAGCGAAAGCCCCGCCAGATAAGCCGTCCCAAGGGCGGAGGCCTCGGGCGCGTCGCACTGGATCAGCGGGTGGTCCAGCGTGTCGGCCACGCATTGCATCAGGAACAGGTTCTTGCTGGGCCCGCCATCGGCGTAGAGCTTGCCCAGGGGGGCGGGGGATTGCGACACCATGGCGGCAAAGACATCATGCACCTGAAAGGCGATGGAATCGGTTGCCGCCCGCGCCATCTGCGCGCGGGTCGTGTTGAAGGTGATGCCGGAAAACAGCGCCCGCGCATCGGACTGCCAATAGGGCGCGCCAAGGCCGACAAAGGCGGGGACAAAGCCGGGACCGTCCGGTTCGGCCGTGGCGGCCAGATCGACCAGCGCCTGCACATCGGCCAATCCCAGAAGGTCGGCCATCCACGGCAGGGACGAGGCCGAGACGAGGATGTTGCCCTCGAACGCATAGGTCGCGCGGCCGCTGATGGACCAGGCGATGGTGGTGGTGATACCGTTCTGCGGCGCGATGAAGGCGGGCAGGGTCGTCATCACCGACGATCCGGTGCCGAAGGTCACCTTGCCGTCGCCGGGGCGAAAGGCGCCATGGCCGAACAGCGCGGCATGGCTGTCGCCGATGGCGGCGCGGACGGGGGTGCCGTCGGGCACACCCGGAACCCCGCGCGTCACGCCAAAGTCGCCGGCGCTGTCGCGCACCTGGGGCAGGACGGACAGGGGAACGCCGAACAGATCGCTCAACTCCGCGCTCCATTCCCGGCGGCCCAGATCGTAAAGCTGGCTGCGCGCGGCATTGGCGGCGTCGCAGGCATGGACCGCGCCGCCGGTCAGGCAATGGATCAGCCAGGCGTCGATGGTGCCGAGCCGGACGGCACGGCCCTGCGGCGCGCGGTCCAGCAACCAGCGCATCTTTGGCCCCGGAAACATCGGGTCGAGGGGCAGCCCGGTCAGCGCCTGCACCCGCGGCGCATGGCCCGCGGCGTTCAGCGCGGCGCAGGCCGGGGCGGTGCGGCGGCATTGCCAGCTGACCACCGGCCCCAGCGGCTCGCCCGTTTCGGCATCCCAGATGGTGACGGATTCGCGCTGGTTGGAAATGGCGATGCCCAGGATTTCGACCCCCGGACCTGCGGCCAGACAGGCGGCAATCGCCTCGCAGACCGAGGCCCAGAGGCGCTGCGGGCTTTGTTCCACCCAGCCCGGTTGCGGATGTTCGATCCCCACCGGGGCCGATCCGCGCGAAAGGATGTACCCCTCGGTCGAGACGAGGACGGCCTTGGAATTGGTCGTGCCCTGGTCGATGGCAAGGATGGCGCGGGTCATGATGGTCCTGGGTCAAACGGAAAGGGGGGGCGGCGGGGAAGGGGCGCCGCACCGGACGCGCGGGAAACCGGCTTTAGCCGCGTTTCCGCGCGATCAGGGTCTGGGCGGCATCGGCCACGGCCTCGGGCGCCATGCCGAATTCGTCCAGCAGAAATTCGGCCGATCCGGTGGGGGCAAAGATGCCGGGCACGCCCAAGATCTTCATCGGCACCGGCGCCTCGGCCACCACCACCTCGGCAATGGCCGACCCCAGCCCGCCATAGACCGAATGTTCCTCGGCCGTCAGGATCGCGCCGGTGTCGCGGGCGGCGGCGATGATGGCCTCGGCGTCGATGGGGCGGACGGTGGCCATGTTCAGCACCCGCGCCTGAATCCCGCGCGCGGCGAGGATGTCGGCGGCCTTGACCATGCGGTGCGTCAGCGTGCCATTGGCGATCAGCGTCACATCGCCACCGTCGCGCAGTAGGTTGGCCTTGCCGAGCTCGAACTTGTGGCCCGCGGGCAGCAGGTCGGGCACGCCCACCCGCGACAGGCGCAGGAAGCAGGGGCCGGCATAGGTCGCCGCCCATTCGACTGCCGCCGCCGTCTCGATCGAATCACAAGGCGCGATCACCGGCAGGTTCGGCAGAACGCGGGTCCAGGCGAAATCCTCGATGGAATGGTGGGTCGGCCCCAGTTCGCCATAGGCCATGCCGGACGAGATGCCGACCAGTTTCACGTTGGCATTGGAATAGGCGATGTCGGCCTTGATCTGTTCCAGCGCCCGGCCGGTCAGGAAACAGGCCGCGCCACAGACGAAGGGCAGCAGCCCGCCATTCGCCAGCCCCGCACCGACGCCGACCATATCCTGTTCGGCAATGCCGACGTTGATCAGCCGGTCGGGGAACTTCGACTTGAACCCGCCCAGCTTGGACGAGCCGACGGAATCGTTGCAGACGGCCACGACCTTGCCGTTTTCGGCGCCCAGCCGTTCCAGAACGGCGACAAAGGCATCGCGGCAGTCATGCAGTTTGGGCGAGGGGGTGGCGGCGTTCATTCCGGGATCTCCGCAAGTTCGGCAAGGGCGATCTGATATTGTTCGGCATTCGGCACCTTGTGGTGCCAGTCGACCTTGTCCTGCATGAAGGAAATGCCGTGGCCCTTGTTGGTATGGGCGACGATGCAATGCGGGCGATCGCCCCGGTGTTCCAGCGCCGGCACGACCTCGGCCATGGCATTGCCGTCGATCTCGGTCACGTCCCAGTCAAAGGCTTCCAGCTTGCGGCGCAGGGGGGCCAGGTTGTTGGTCTCGGCAATCGCCGCGCCCTGCTGGAAGCGGTTATGGTCGATGATCAGCGTCAGGTTCGACAGCCCGAACTGGGATGCGGCCATGATCGCCTCCCAGTTGGAGCCTTCCTGCATCTCGCCGTCGCCGGTCATGACATAGGTGCGCCAGTCCGCGCCTTGCAGCTTGGCGGCCTTGGCCATGCCGACCGCGACCGGCAGGCCGTGGCCCAGCGGGCCGGTGTTGGTTTCGACGCCCGGCACCTTGTTGCAGTTCGGGTGGCCGTTCAGCCGCGAATAGGGTTTGAGGAAGGTGGAAATCTCATCCTCGGGGATGAAGCCGCGCTTGGCCAGCGTCACATAGAGCGCGCAGGCGGTATGGCCCTTGGACAGCACGAATCGGTCGCGGTCGGGATGCTTCGGCTGGTCGGGCCAGATGCGCAGCACGCGAAAGTAGAGCGCCGTCATGATGTCGATGGCGGACATTTCGCCCCCGATATGGCCGGCGCCCGCCTCGAACACGGCTTGCAGATCGCGTCGGCGAATCTGGCGGGCGATGCGTTCCAGCTCCTTCGTGTGCATGATTTCCTCGGTGTGCATAAATATACTGTTGGAGATATAATTGCGCCACCCCTATCGAAGTCAAGGGAAAAAGCGGCTGCGCGATGATTTTCCGGGAAGGATGATTCAAGGTTGACAGGATGGCGACGAGTCGGATACGCATTAATCAACGTATGTGAATATTTATGCTATGCGCAAGCCTATCCAGATTGCCGGGCTTGCGCCGGGGGGGGAAGAATGACCGCAGTATCGACCGGAAGTGACGGAAAGGCAGGGCGCGGGCTTCTGGCTGCGTTGCGCGGGGCGACCGGGCCGTTGATCGGGCTGATCCTGCTGTGCCTGTTCCTGTCGGTGGCCACGGACAAGTTCCTGTCGGTGCGGAACTTCCTGAACATCCTGGACCAGATCACCGTCCTGGGCATCATGGCCGTGGGGATGAGCTTCGTCATCCTGATCGGCGGCATCGACCTGGCCGTCGGATCGGTGCTGGCGCTGTCGATGATGGTGATGGGGTGGCTGGCCAATGTGATGGGCCTGCCGCTGCCCCTGGCGATGGTTGTGGCGCTGATCGCCTCGGGCGCCTGCGGGGCGGTTTCCGGGGTGCTGATCACCACCTTCCGCGTGCCGCCCTTCATCGCGACGCTGGCGATGATGTCGGTGGCGCGGGGGCTGGCCAACATGATCACCGACGGCCAGCAGATCGTGGGCTTTTCGCCCTGGTTCATGATGCTGGCGATCGAGCGGCATTTCGGCGTGCTGACCGCGACCGTGGCCCTGATGCTGGTCGTGGTCGCCCTGGCCTGGGCTTTCCTGCACTATCGCGCAGAAGGGCGGACGCTCTATGCCGTCGGCGGCAACCCCGAGGTGGCGCGGCTGGCCGGGATCAACGTCAAGCGGGTGACGATCGCCGTCTATGTCGCGGCGGCGGTTCTGGCGGGTCTGGCCGGGATCGTGCTGGCGGCGCGGCTCGACTCGGTCCAGCCCTCGTCGGGCATCGGGTATGAGCTGGACACCATCGCGGCGGTCGTCATCGGCGGCACCTCGCTGTCGGGCGGATCGGGCAGTATCGGCGGCACGCTGATCGGGGTGCTGATCATCGGGGTGCTGCGCAACGGGCTGAACCTGCTGAACGTCTCGCCGTTTCTGCAACAGGTGATCATCGGCGTCGTCATCGTTCTGGCCGTGGCGGCCGAAACGCTGCGCCGCAAGTGAGGTTTCCGGTGGCGGCCCCCAACGGCCGCCACCGCAAGTGATCGCGCCATCGCGGCCGATAAGTTCCGCGCCCCGGAGAGGAAGACCGGCGGGGCAGGAGTAACCCAGTGGAGGATAACCCATGAAACTGAACCGTATGTTCCTGACCTCGGCAGCCCTTCTGGCGCTGTCGCTGGGCAGCGCGCAGGCCGAAGAGGTCAAGAAGATCGGCCTGGCCGTCGCCAACCTTCAGGCGAACTTCTTCAACCAGATCAAGCAGGCGGTCGAGGCCGAGGCCAAGACCCGCGGGATCGAGGTCGTGACCGTCGACGCCAAGGGCGACGGCCCCACCCAAGTCAGCCAGATCCAGGACCTGATCACCCAGGACATCGACGCGCTGATCTATATCCCCGCCGGTGCGGCGGCGGCCTCGGTCCCGGTGAAACTGGCGCAGGCGGAACATATTCCGGTGGTCAACGTCGACCGCAACGCCGATGGCGCGCCGGGCGATACCTTCCTGGCCACCGACTCCGTCACCTCGGCCAAGGCGGTCTGCGATTATATCATCAAGCAGGCCGGGGGTCAGGGCAAGATGCTGATCGTCCACGGCCAGAAGGGCACCACGCCCGAGGTCGACCGCTCCAAAGGCTGCGGTGAATCCATTGCCGCCAACCCCGGCGTGACCGTGGTGGCCGAGCAATGGTCGAACATGTGGAGCCAGGACGAAGGCTTCCAGATCACGCAGAACCTGCTGCAAGCGAACCCGGACGTGACCATCATCTTCGCGCAGGCCGACGCGCTGGCCCTGGGCGCCGCACAGGCGATCAAGGTCGCGAACCTGCCGCAAAAGATCTGGCTGGCAGGCTTTGACGGCGATACCGCCGCACTTGAGGCGCTGAAGAACGGCGTGTTCGACGTGACGGCGACCCAGCAGACGCAGGCCATGGGCCGCGCGGCGGTCGACATGGCGGTCCGCTTGGGCGCGGGCGAAAAGGTCGAACCGATCCAGCTGATGGATGCGACGCTGACGACGAAGGACAACGTCGACGGCTTTATCGCCAACCATCCGTAACCGGCGGCAAAGGAAGGAACCCGCGCCATGACCGCACCGATCCTGTCGCTTCGCGGCATCTCGAAAAGCTATGGGGGGCTTCCCGTGCTCCGCAAGGTGGATCTGGATGTCCATGCCGGAGAGGTCGTCGCCCTGCTGGGCGAGAATGGCGCGGGGAAATCCACGCTTTCGGGCATCATCGCGGGGTCGCGAGAGCCGTCCGAGGGCAGCATGACCTGGCTGGGGCAGGATTATGCCCCGGCCTCTCCGCGCGAGGCGATCGACAAGGGCGTGGTCCTGATCCACCAGGAACTGAAGCTGTTGCCGGAACTGTCCATCGCGGAAAACGTCTTCATCGGCCGCTGGCCGATGAAGGGGGGCAAGGTGGACCGCGCCGCGATGATCGCGCGGGCCGAGGCGCAGTTGGCGCGGCTGAACCTTCATCTGCCGGCGACGCGCAAGGTGCAGGGCCTGTCGACCGCGCAGCAGCAGCTGATCGAGATCGCCAAGGCGCTGGCGCTGAACGCGAAGCTTTTGATCCTGGACGAGCCGACCGCGGCGCTTGGCGGGGCCGAGACCGAGGCGCTGTTCACGCAGGTGCGCAAGCTGCGGGCCGAAGGCGTGGGCATCATCTACATCTCGCACCGGATGGAGGAGATCCGCCAGATCACCGACCGCATCGTGGTCTTGCGCGACGGCGAACATGTCGCCGATTTCGCCGACAGCGCCACGCCGGTGCGCACCGTGGTGGAAAGCATGGTCGGCCGCAGCCTTGACCGCATGTTCCCGCCGGTGCCCGTGCCCAAGGCCAACATCGTGCTGGAGGTGCGGGGCCTGACCGGCGCAAACGGCGCCTTCAACGATGTCAGCTTTTCCGTGGCCGAGGGCGAGATCCTGGGCGTGGCCGGTCTGGTCGGCGCGGGCCGCACCGAAATGGTGCGCGCCATCGCGGGTGCCGACCCGGTGGCATCCGGCACTATCCGCATGAATGGCCGGGACCTTCGCCTGTCCAGCCCCGCGGACGCCATCGCGCAGGGCATCGTCATGGTGCCCGAGGACCGCAAGTTGCAGGGTCTCGTCGTCGAACACCAGATCGGCGAGAACATTGCCTATGCCAACCTCGACAAGGTTGCCCCCGGCGGATGGATCACGCGCAAGCGGATCCGGAAATTCGCCGATGCGGCTATCGCGAAATTCGGCGTCAAGGGACGGGGCGTGCAACCGGCCTCGGCCCTGTCGGGCGGCAACCAGCAAAAGGTCGTCATCGCCAAATGGCTGGCGCGCGACCCGCGCGTGGTCATTCTGGACGAGCCGACCCGCGGCATCGACGTGGGCGCGCGCGCGGGCATTTATGACATCATCACCGGGCTGGCGGCACAGGGCGTGGCCGTGATCGTCGTCAGCTCGGACCTGGAGGAAGTGCTGGGCGTCTCGAACCGGATCGTGGTTCTGGCGCAGGGCAAGCAGGCCGGTATCCTTGACCGCAAGGACGCAAACGACGTGTCGGTCATGGAGCTGGCGACCATCTGAAAGCAGGGAAAGACCATGGCGAACATCACCTTGAACGCGCCGAAACTTTTCGATCTGGGCGGCAATGTCGCGCTGGTGACGGGCGCGGGCAGCGGCATCGGCCAGCGCATCGCCATGGGTCTGGCCCAATGCGGGGCGGATGTGGCGCTGCTGGACCGGCGCAGCGATGACGGGCTGGCGCAGACGGCGGATTTCATCGCCCGCAGCGGGCGCCGCAGCATCCAGATCGCCGCCGACGTGACCAGTGGCGCCGCGCTGACCGAGGCGGTGGCCCGGACTGAATCGGACCTGGGCGCGCTGTCGCTGGCCGTCAACGCGGCAGGCATCGCCAATGCCAACCCGGCCGAGGAGATGGAGGAATCGCAGTTCCAGACGATGATGGACATCAACCTGAAGGGCGTCTTTCTGTCCTGTCAGGCCGAGGCGCGGGCGATGCTGCGCCACGGGCGCGGGTCGATCGTCAACATCGCGTCGATGTCCGGGGTGATCGTCAACCGCGGGCTGATGCAGTGCCATTACAACGCCTCCAAGGCGGGCGTGATCCACATGTCCAAGTCGATGGCGATGGAATGGGTGGGGCGCGGCGTGCGCGTCAACACCATCAGCCCCGGCTATACCGCCACCCCGATGAACACCCGGCCCGAAATGGTGCACCAGACGAAGCTGTTCGAGGAACAGACGCCCATGCAGCGCATGGCCACGGTGGACGAGATGGTGGGCCCGGCGGTGTTCCTGCTGTCGAACGCGGCCAGTTTCGTCACCGGGGTGGATCTGCTGGTCGACGGGGGCTTCTGCTGCTGGTGATCCCTTAGGGGGAAACGGATATTCCGCGCGCGGCCGTCTGTGCGGAACATCCATCCCTTTTGTGCGGAAAACCGACCATTTCACGCTCTTGCCCCTGCCGCGCGGCGCTGTAATAGTCCCGCCGTTCTCGGGGCGGGGTGCAATTCCCCACCGGCGGTTACAGCCCGCGAGCGCCTGCGCCAGCAGGGTCAGCAGATCCGGTGAAACTCCGGGGCCGACGGTCACAGTCCGGATGAAAGAGAATGGACAGGACGGCGCCCTGCGTCGGCCCTGACCGCTATCGCCTTGGGACCGCACTGGACACAGAGGGGTTCCGACATGACACAGAAACTGACCGTCGCCTTCATCAAGGCCCGCTGGCACGCCGAGATCGTCGATCAGGCGTTGCAGGGGTTTCAGGACGACATGGCCGCCGCCGGGCGCGAGGTCGAGATCGTCACCTATGACGTTCCCGGCGCCTTCGAGATGCCGCTTCTGGCGAAAAAGCTGGGGCAGACCGGGCGGTTCGACGCAATCGTCGCCGCCGCGCTGGTGGTGGACGGCGGCATCTATCGCCACGATTTCGTGGCGCAGGCGGTCGTCTCGGGGTTGATGCAGGCGCAACTGGAAACCGGGGTTCCGACCTTTTCGGTCAGCCTGACGCCGCATCATTTCCAGCCGGGCGACCATCACCACACGCTTTTCCACGCCCATTTCGTCAAGAAGGGGGCCGAGGCCGCGCAGGCCGTGCGCGCCATCGCCGACCTGCGGATCTGATCTCTTCAGCCGCGCGCCTCCTCCAGGATCATGCGTGCGGCCTTTTCCCCGATCATCAACGTGGGCGAGTTGGTGTTGCCGCTGGTTATGCGCGGCATGACCGAAGCATCGGCGATCCTGAGCCGGCCGAGCGCGCGCAGGCGCAGGCGCGGGTCGACGACGGCACCGCCGTCCGCGCCCATGCGGCAGGTGCCGACCGGGTGAAAGATCGTGGTGCCGATTTCGGCCGCCGCGCGGATCAGCTCGTCGCGGGTCTGCAGCGCGGGGCCGGGACGGTATTCCTCGGGGTGGAAACGGGCAAAGGCGGGCTGCGCGGCGATATGTCGGGCCAGACGTATCGCGCGCACGGCAACCTCGCGGTCGGTTTCGGTGGAAAGATAGTTCGGCCGGATCGCCGGGGCGCTGCGAGGGTCGGGCGTGGTGACATGGACCGATCCGCGGCTGTCGGGGCGCAGGTTGCAGACGCTGGCGGTGATCGCCGCGAACGGATGCACCGGATCGCCGAACTTGTCGAGGCTGACGGGCTGGACATGGAATTCCAGATCCGCAGTCGCCTTGTCCGGCCCCGACCGGGTGAACAACCCCAGCTGGCTGGGTGCCATCGCCATCGGGCCGGAACGGTTCAGCAGGTATTCCGCCGCGATCCGCGCCTTGCCGCGCAGGGTCGAGGCTTGCTCGTTCAGCGTCGGCACCCCCAACACTTTCAGGACCAGCCGCAGTTGCAGATGGTCCTGAAGGTTCTCGCCCACGCCGGGCGCATCCGCCACGGGCGTGAGGCCGGCCGCCTGCAAGACCTCGCCCCGGCCGATCCCCGACAGTTCCAGCAGGTGGGGAGAGCCGATCGCCCCGGCGGCCAGCACCGTCTCGCGCGCGGCGCGCGCCTCTTTCCGCTGGCCCTGATGGTGAAAGACCACGCCCCGGACCTCGCCTTCCTCGATGATCAGCCGTTCGGCCTGTGCGCTTGTCAGGACGCACAGGTTCGGCCGCCGCAGGGCGGGGCGGAGGAAGGCCTTGGAGGTGTTCCAGCGGATGCCGCGCCGCTGGTTGACATCGAAATAGCCGCCGCCTTCGTTATCGCCCCGGTTGAAATCCGCGGTGCGGGGAATACCGGCCTGGACGGCCGCGTCCAGAAAGGCGTCCAGAACCTGCCAGCGCACCCGAGCCTGTTCCACCCGCCATTCGCCGCCCGCCCCGTGCATGTCCGAGGCGCCAAGGTGAAAATCCTCATGCGCGGTGAACAGGGGCAGCACGTCGTCCCAGCCCCAGCCGGTGCAACCCGCCTGTCGCCAGCCGTCATAATCCTGTGCCTGCCCGCGCATGTAGATCATGCCGTTGATCGAGGAGCTTCCGCCCAGGACGCGGCCGCGGGGGTAAAGCAGCGACCGGCCGTTCAGCCCCGGCTCCGCCTCGGTGCGGAAAAGCCAATCGGTGCGGGGATTGCCGATGCAGTAGAGATAGCCGACGGGGATATGGATCCAGTGATAGGTGTCACGCCCGCCGGCCTCGATCAGCAACACGCGGTTGCGCGGATCGGCCGACAGGCGGTTGGCCAGAACGCAGCCTGCGCTGCCCGCGCCGATGACGATATAGTCGCAGTCCATGCTTCCCCCCGCGTGCCGGGGTGAAGAATGAGGGGCCGGTGGCTGCGGCACAATGGGCGGCGGTGCGATTTTCCGCGCAGAAGATCGAGGTCACTGATCTGTCCGAGCGGGGCGATCACCCGCCCGCCCGTCCAAAGTCCGCCGCAGGCCCGTGGCAGCCTGACCACCGCAGAACGGCCGGGGCCTATCGGCAGGCGCGGATGCCCAGGGCGCCCGTGCCCCAGTCGGTGATCTGGCGCGTCAGATCCTGCGCCGCGGCATCAAAGGCGGGCACCAGATCCGCTGTCCTGGTCGAGGGCGAGACCCCTTGCGTCACAAAGCGCCCGCGCGAGACCACGCGCGCATCCGATTCCCGCACCAGTTGCGCATCGACCGATAGCCGGATCAGCGCGCCCTTGCCCTGCACCTCGGCATTGAAATCGCCGATCTCGCTGATCAGCGCGTAATCGCCCGACGATCCCAGCGGCGCGCGGCCGACATGGGTGAAGGCGTCATAGCGCCCAAAGCTCTGCACCAGCAGGTTCTGCACCGACACCGGCACCGTGTCGCCCCATTTCGCATCCGGCAGATACTGGGTCTGGAGCGTCGAGGGGCGGATCATGATCCGGTCGCTGTCCAGCGTGCTGCGGGTCTTTGGCAATTCCACCACCAGTTCCGCCACCCGGCCGCGCCCGCATGTCAGCGGCGCATCGGTATGCGGCAGCAATTCGAAAACATCCAGCGCCGGTCCGCCGGACAGCGCGCTCAGCGCGCTGCAGCCGGGAAGGGTCAGCGTCAGGGCGATCAGGGCGGAAAGCGCGCGCATCCGTATCTCCTTACCGGCGGAACTCGGGCGTCTTCTGCCCGGAAATGACCTGCGACGGATTGCGCCGCAGCTGGGTGACGAACTGGTTCACATTGCCCGCAAGCTGGCGCATGTCGGCGGCCATCCGCGTGAACTGCGGCAGGCCATCGCGGGCGAAAGTCTGCACCGGGGACCGCAGCCCGTCCACCATGGACCGCAGCCCGCCAAAGGCCGAATTGGCCGAATCGGCGGCATCGCGCAGTTTTGCGGTGATGTCGGGCAGATCGTTGACCACGCGGGCGATGGCGTCGTTCAGGCTGGCCAGGGTCTTGCGCAGATCGGACACCACGGGGCCCACGTCGGTGTTGATGACCCTGTCCGCGCCATCGAATGCCCGCCCGGCGGATTCGAGCGTGCCCTTGCCCACATCCAGCGTGCCGTCGAGCTTTGCCAGGGTGCCATCCAGCGTCGCCGCCGCCGTGTCGATGCGTGTGGTCAGCCCTTTCAGATCGTTGGCGACATAGGTTTGCACCTCGTCCAACGCGGCCTTGCCCGAATCCAGCGCCGCATCGGCCCTGGTCGCGGTTTCGGTGAATTTCTTCAGCGCCGTATCGGCATTGGCCAGCGTCGTCTGAGCGGAATCGCCGATGGCGCCCACCTTGTCGCCAAAGGCCGCGATGTTTTCGGCGGCCGCGGCAATGGAATCGGTGGCCTTGGTCACATCGGCCAGCGCCTTGTCCAGATTGGCCGACGAGCGTTCGACATTGTTCAGGATGTTGGTCACGCGCTGCTGGTTCTCGTCGCCCAGAAGCTGGGTCAGCTGATCGGCCACCGTCGCCAGCTTGTCGATGATCTGCGGGCCCTGGTCGGTCAGGGTCTGCAACATGGATTTGCCGGCCTGTATCTCGGGCACATCCTCGCCGCTGTCGCGCAACAGGGGCTGGGTCGGCGTGCCCGCGCTGATCGCCACGGCATAGACGCCCGTCACGCCCTGCGCCTCCAGCGAGGCGGTGGAATCCTTGCGCACCGGCGTATCTTCGCGCACCTCCAGCCGGACACGGACCGTGCCGTCGCCGGTTTCGGACAGCTGCATGTCCGTGACCTTGCCGACGGAAAGCCCGGCAAACCGCACATCGGCCGAGATGGAAAGGCCCGACACTTCGGGGAAATGCACGTCGTAATAAGAAAATTCGCGGTTCAGCGACAGTTTCGCGAACCACATCAGGAAAGCCAGAATCCCCAGGAACCCCAAAAGGGTGAAGGCGCCGATCAGCACATAGTTCGCCTTGGTTTCCACCGCCTACTCCTTTTCCGTGCCGGTCATCGCCGCCCTTGCGCGCGGACCGTGGAAATACTCGTGCACCCAAGGGTGATCGACCTTCAGCATGTCGGCCATCGTGCCGGTGACAAGCACCTTCTTTTCCGCCAGCACCGCCACCCGGTCGCAGCAGGCGTGAAGCGTATCCAGATCGTGCGTGACGATAAAGACCGACAGGTTCAAGGCGTCGCGCAACCCGACGATCAGCGTGTCGAAGGCATCCGCGCCGATCGGGTCCAGCCCCGCGGTGGGTTCGTCCAGAAACACGATCTCGGGGTCGAGCGCCAGCGCGCGCGCCAGGCCCGCGCGTTTCTTCATGCCGCCCGACAGGTCCGAGGGGAACTTGTCATTCGCCAGCCAGGGCAGGCCCGCCATCGAGACCTTCAGTTCGGCCAACGCCGCGCGCTGGTCGTCGGTCAGCCCCGGCACCGCGCGCAGCGGCACCTCGACATTCTCGCGCACGCTGAGCGAGGAGAACAGCGCCCCGTTCTGGAACATCACGCCCCAGCGGCGTTCGATCCCCTCGCGTTCGTCCTGTGGCAGGGTGGCCAGGTCCTTGCCAAAGACGCGGACGCTGCCTTCGGCCGGTTTCAGAAGGCCGACGATGGTGCGCAGCAGCACCGATTTCCCGGTGCCCGAGCCGCCGACGACCCCCAGGATCTCGCCCCGCCGCAGGTCCAGGTCCAGCCCGTCATGCACGGTATGGCTGCCGAAGCGGGTGACAAGGCCGCGGACCTCGATCACATTTTCGGTCATAGGCCGACCTCGGCGAAAAAGATCGAGAACAGGGCATCCGCGACGATCACCGAAAAGATCGCGGCCACCACCGCGGCCGAAGTCTGCGAGCCGAGCGATTCCGCGTCCTTGCCGACCTTCATCCCCGCATGGCAGCCGATGACGCCGATGATCACGGCAAAGACCGGCGCCTTGACCAGGCCGACGATCACATGCTCCACCGCCGTATTCGCCACCAGACGGTAGCGGAACATCGAGGGCGAGATGCCCAGTTCGATCCAGGACATCATCGCGCCGCCGACCAGCCCCGCCACGTCGGCGATCAGCCCCAGGATCGGCAGCGTGATCACCAGCGCCAGGATGCGCGGCAGCAGCAGCACCATGTCGGGGTCGAGGCCCAGGGTGCGCATCGCGTCGATCTCTTCCTGCATCTTCATCGACCCGATGGCGGCGGTCAGCGCCGAGGCGGTGCGCCCGGCGACGATGATCGCGGTCAGAAGGATGCCAAGCTCGCGCAGGATGGAAATCGCGATCAGGTCGACCACAAAGACCTCGGCCCCGAACTGTTTCAACTGCGAGGCCCCCTGAAACGCCAGCACGACCCCGATCAGAAAGGCCATCAGCGCCACGATGGGCACCGCACGCAGGCCGGTTTCCTGACAGTGATAGACAAGGGATGTCAGCCGGAATTCGGACGGATGGCGGATCGCGCGGCCGATGGAGAACAGGAACCGGCCCAGATATTCCGCCATCTCGGCCCCTGCAGACAGGCTGGAGGCCACGCGCCTGCCCAACCGTTCCAGCAGCGCGTGCAGGCCGGTCGGTCCGGGCGCGGGCGCGTCGGGCCGGGGCAGGGCATCCGTGACCGTCTGCAACAGCGCGGCCTGCGCCTCGGGCAAACCGGACAGGGTGGCGCCCGCCTTCTGCCGGGTGGCGAGGAACCACGCGCCGGCGGTATCCAGCCGCGAAATCCCTGTCAGATCAAGGCGGGAACAGGCATCCGCGCCGGCGGGCAGGGAAGGCAGCGCCCAGATGTCGAAATCGCCCTCAAGGCGCAGCGTCCCGCCCTCGACGAAGGCGCGCAGCGTCGGGGCGGGGCTGCTGGTCGAGGGCATTGCATTCCTGTTCGCGTTCACAGGACAATTGTGGATCACCGGGCGGAATCGTCAACCGCAAGGTGAAAGTTTTCCGCCCCCCGTGCGGATCAGTGTTGCCCGGTGTCGACATGCACGACGACCGACAGGCCCGGCGCCAGATACTGCGACATCTCCTGGCCCGGATCTATTGCGATGCGGACGGGCAGGCGCTGCGCGATCTTGGTGAAATTGCCGGTGGCATTGGTGCCGGACAGCAGGCTGAACTCGGAGGCGGTGGCGGGCGAAAACGCCTCGACCCGGCCGCTGAAGGCCCGCCCGCCAAGCGCGTCGACCGTGAACCGGACGGGCAGGTCGGGGCGCATCCCGTGCAGCCCGGTTTCGGTGAAGTTGGCGATGACCCAGACATCCTTGCCGACATGCGACACCAGCGCCGTGCCTGCGCTGACATACTGGCCCACGCGGGCCGAGACCTGCCCCAGCCGCCCGTCGGCGGGGGCGCGGATCACAGTGTTGTCCAGGTCGATCTGCGCCAGCTGCACAGCCGCCTGGGCGCTGGAAATGCTGGCCTGCGCCGAGGAGATCTGGGTCCTGGCGCTGTTGATGTTCTCGCGCTGGACATCAAGGGCGGCCTGCGCCTGGCTGACGGCCGATTCCGCCTTTTGCAGCGCAAGGCGCGACTGTTCGGTCGCGGCCTGCGTGGCCACGCCGCGGGCATTCAGGGCGCTGGTGCGCTCGTCGTCGGATTTCGCGGTGGTCAGGGCGGATTGCGCCGCCTCCAGCGCGGCCTGATCGGCGCGCCAGACGGCTTCGGCGGAATGGACGCTTTGTTCGGCCACTGCCAGTCCCGCCTGCGACGCGGCAAGCCCGGCCTCGGCCTGCGCCAGCTTTTGCCGATAGATGCGGTCGTCGATCCGCGCGATCACATCGCCCTTGGCGACGGTCTGGAAATCCGCCACCTCGACCGCGGAAAGATAGCCCGACAGCTGTGGCGCGACCGAAGTGACCTTGCCGCGGATATAGGCGTTCTCGGTCGTCGGATCAGCGGGGGTGAAGGGCGGCAGATGCCAGGCGAACAGCAACAGCAGCACGCCGGCGATGCCGATCACGGTGGCGATGACGGTGGGCAGGAGATGGGTCTTGGTCATGTCGCGATCTCGGGTTGGGGGCGGGCCAAGCGGGCGGCCAGCCAGTCGCGGAACAGGTGCAGCAGCAGCGCCGCCCCCGCCGCCACGGCGATCAGGAAGGTCAGGAAATAGGCGTCATTATAGGCCATCACATAGGCCTGGCTGGAGGCGTCCTGCGCGATCAGCGAGATTGCCTGCGCCCGGCGCGCCATAACATCGGGGATCTGCGGCGCAAGGCCGGCCATCCGCCGCGCGACCTCGGCCAGGGTAAGGGCGCTGGTCGATTGCAGCTGTTCGATCAGGACCTGATAATGCAGCGCCTGCCGCCAGTTGATCAGCGTCGTGAACAGGCCCGAGCCGAGGATGCCGCCGATCGTCTGCGTGCAGATGAAGACGATGACGAAGGACAAAAGATAGTTCGGCCCCTTCTTCATCGCCGCGACAAGGCCCGCCATCATCGCCGGCGGCATGAACAGCATCCCCGCAAAGCCGATCAGCGCCTGACTGACGATCATCTGTTCAGGGCGCGTGTCTATGGTGGCTTGCGAATCCATCCAGGCGCCCGCGGCGATCAGCATCAGCGCGACGAAATGGTACTGCGGCTCGCGCCCTGGCTTGATCCAGCCGACACAGGCCAGACCCCCCAGAAGGCTGGCCAGGCAGATCACCGCGAAGAGCGTCGTCAACTGCGACGGCGCCATGCCCAACACCTGGAACATGCGCGGCGCGCCCGAGCTTTGTTCGGACAGGATCAGCCGGAACAGGAACAGCGTCACCGTCAGATGCAGCATGGCCGGGGTGGCAAGCCAGCGTATGTCGATCAGCGGCGCCTTGCGGTGAAGCTCGATCACCACGGTTGTCATCAGCGCGGCGGTGGCCGCCGCCAGAAGCCAGCCGATCCAGGGCATCGCCGTCCACCAGTAGATCGGGCCCATGATGAAGGCGACGATCACGCCACCGAAGCCGAAGGACAGCAAGGCAAAGCTGATGAAATCGACCGGCTGGATGACCTTTTCATGCGGCACCGGCCGCAGCGGCAGACGGAACACCAGCGCCAGCGACGCCATGGCCAGGCCAAGCGCGGTCAGATGCACCCAGGTCAGCCCGCCATCGCCGATCAGATGGGGCGAGATCACCCGCGCCAGCAGCGGCCCGACCGACAGCACCGCCATGGCCATCGGCAGGCCCAGCCTCATCTTCCACTGCGGGGGCAGGGGTTCCAGCATATACATGAAGGCCAGCGTCGACAGCGGCGCCGAGGCACAGCCCGACAGCACCTGCACCACGATGGCCGACCGCAGGTCGTCGATCCAGACCGAGGCGAACGAGACCAGCACATAGGCCACGATCCCGATTTCGGCAAAGCGGCGCAGACCGTATTGCGTGCGGATCTTGATCAGCATCATCGGCAGCGCCGCGCGCGGGATCATGTAGGCCGCCATCAGCCAGCTGGCATCGGTTTGTGAAATGCCCAGATCGCCGGCGATCTGCGGAATGTTGACCGAGACGAAGCCCTGTCCCAGCCCCTGCGCCAGCGCAAGCACCACCGCTGCGCCCATATAGGCCAGCGCCCGGTGCAGAGGCAGCGGCTGCGGCGCGGGCGGCGGGGGGGCCGCATCGCTCATGGCTGGTTCATCCGCGCGGCATTGTCGGCAATCCGCTCCAGTGCCGCGCGCAGGCGGGACTGTTCGTCGGGGGGGATGCCTTCAAGGATCAGGCCGCGGATCTTTTCCATGAACATGCTGATCCGCGCCGAGCGGCCCTTTTCCGTCAGGACCAGCGCCCGCTTGCGCGCGTCGCCGTCAAGGCCGTGGCGTTCCAGGAAACCCTCTGCCTCCAGCGCGTCGATCTGGCGTTTCAGCGTCGGCGCCTCGATCCCCAGGTCGGCGGCCAGTTCGGCCTGCGTCGCCCCTTCCATCCGCGCCAGCGCCGTGATCACGCGCGCACGGGACAAGGTCAGGCCCAGTTCGCTGGCGCTTTGGTCGTAATGCCTGCGGATCTCGCGCATCGCGCGCAGCAGGGCTTCGACAAGAAGCTGGTCTTCGGTCATGGCGGTCGTCATTTGCTTAGCATGAAAACTAGATAGCATGACAATGATCTGGATGCAATCGGCCACGGCCTGCGCGCAGCGCATGGCCGGCCATGCGCCGCTGTGTGGTGTTCCGTCAGGTCAGGTCGACAAAGGAAAGTTCGGCGGCGACCTCGCGCAGGCGGAGCAGCGCGAAGTCCCGCCTTTCGGTTCCCGTATCACCGGGATGTTCGATATAGGCGCAGGTCAGGACCGCGATTGCATCGCCGTCGGGTCCGGCGATGGGGACGCTCAGATCCGTCACGCCGACCAGCTGGCCCGAAGGGCCGATACGACAGCCTGCGCGGCGAACCGCATCCAGATGCGCCTGGATCAGATGAAGGCGGGGCTCCGCATCGGCGATCCCCCAGCGGCCCAGCGTTTCGGTCAGTCGCGCAGGTTGCTGGAACGCCAGCAGCGCCATGCCCGATCCGGTGGTGAACAGGTCGATCTGCGCGCCGATCCGCGCGCGGAACTCCCAATGGCCGACGGGGCTGGCCTGCGCGACGATGATGCCGCTGCCCAGTTGCGCGATGACCAGATGGCAGGACTGCCCCATCTCGCGCGCAAAGGCGTCCATCTGCGGCTGTGCCTGCGCGACGAGTCGGCGCAGGGGCGGATGGCGGTTGGCGAGCAGGAAAAGTTTCATCGTCAGGGCATAGCGGTCGCCCCCCTCGATCCGCATGACATAGCCACGTGCGACCAGCCGTTCCAGCATCCGAAAGATCTGCGAGGGGCTGAGGCCCATCTGCCGCACGATCTCGGTCCGGGTCATCCCGCCCAGCTGGTCTGCCAGAATTTCAAGGATGTCCAAGCCCTTGTCCAGCGCAGGCGCACGGTAGCGGTTGGCGGAACCGCCCTCGGCCTCTTCATCATCCTGCCATTGCGCACCCATTTTCGTCCCCCCCCGAAATGTTGCCCTACATTTTCTCTTGTAACATCAGTTCATATGTGAATACAGTGTTCATATAAGAAATCGCAACCGGACTTGGGAGGGGCCATGCGACTTCGCGGAAAAACCATCCTGATCACCGCCGCGGGGCAGGGCATCGGCCGGGCCAGTGCGCTGGCCTGCCGGGATGAGGGCGCGCGCGTCATCGCCACCGATCTGAAGTCCGACCTCCTGCAAGGGCTCGACGGGATCGAGACGGCGGTGGTCGATGTGACCGACCCCGCCGCCGTTTCGGCCGTCGCGGCGCGCGCCGGGCAGATTGACGGGCTGTTCAACTGCGCGGGCTTCGTGCATCACGGCAGCATCCTCGACATCACCGACGAGGCTTGGGATTTCAGCTTTGACCTGAACGTCAAGGCGATGATGCGGATGACGCGCGCCTGCCTGCCGGCGATGCTGGAGCGCGCGGCGGCGACGGGCACGGTGTCCATCCTGAACATGGCTTCGATGGCCTCTTCGGTGAAGGGGTTCGTCAACCGCACCGCCTATGGCGCCAGCAAGGCCGCCGTGATCGGCCTGACCAAGGGGATCGCGGCCGATTTCGTGAAACAGGGGGTCCGCTGCAACGCGCTCTGCCCCGGCACGGTCGACACGCCCTCGCTGCGCGGGCGCATCGCCGGTGCGGCCGACCCGGTGCAGGCGGAAAAGGACTTCATCGCGCGTCAGCCCATGGGGCGGCTGGCCACGGTCGACGACATCACCCCGATGGTGGTGTTCCTGCTGTCGGACGAAAGCCGCTTTGTCTCGGGGCAGGCGATGCTGGTGGACGGGGGCGTGACGATCTGAACCACCGTGCCGCCCGGGGAGGGGCCGCGATGCAACCGAGATCAGAGACAAAAGGCACAGGCCGATGACCGATCTTGTCCGTATGGAGGGGATCGACAAGCGCTTTCCCGGCGTTCACGCGCTGAAAGCGGTGGATTTCGACCTGCGCGCGGGCGAGGTTCACGCGCTGATGGGGGAAAACGGCGCGGGCAAGTCCACGCTGATGAAGATCCTGTCGGGCGTCTATCAGCCCGATGGCGGCACGATCCTGATCGACGGGCAGGCGGTCACGCTGCCCTCGCCCGCCGCGGCGCAAGGGTTGGGGATCGGGATCATCCATCAGGAACTGGCGCTGATGCGCGACCTGACGGTGGCGCAGAACATCTGGATCGGGCGCGAGCCGCGGCTGTCCTTCGGCCGGCTGGACGAGGCGCGGCTGAACGCCGATACGGCCGAAATCTTTCGCGGCATGAACATCGCCATGGACCCGCGCACGCCGGTGGGCGATCTGACCATCGCGAAACAGCAGATGGTGGAAATCGCCAAGGCGCTGTCGCACCGCTCGCGCGTGCTGATCATGGACGAGCCGACGGCGGCCCTGAACGATGCCGAGATTGCCGAGCTGTTCACAATTATCCGCCGCCTGCGGGCCGAGGGGGTGGGCGTCGTCTACATCAGCCACAAGATGGACGAGATCCGCCGCATCGCCGACCGCGTGACGGTGATGCGCGACGGCGCCTATGTCGGCACGGTTCAGGCCGCCGATACTCCCATCGGGCGGATCATCGCGATGATGGTGGGGCGCGAGCTGACGGATGAGGCGGTGACTATCCCCGACCTGTCCGCCGCCCCCGTCGCGTTGGAGGTGCGGGGCGTCAGCCGCGGGCCGCTGGTGCGCAACATCAGCTTCTCGCTGAAAAAGGGCGAGATCCTGGGGTTCGCCGGGCTGATGGGGGCGGGGCGCACCGAACTCGCCCGCGCGATCTTCGGGGCCGAGCCGGTGGAGGCGGGCGAGATCCTGGTCCACGGACGCCCGGTGACGATCCGCAGCCCGTCCGACGCGGTGCGGGCCGGGATCGGCTATCTGTCCGAGGACCGCAAGTATTACGGCCTGGCCCTTGGCATGGATGTGCGGGCGAATATCGCTATGGCCAGCCTGCCCGCCCATGCCGACCGGATCGGCCGCATCGACGAGGGCGCGCTGGCCCGGATCGCGCAGGATTACATCGCCAGACTGTCGATCCGCACCCCGGGCGACCGGCAGGAGGTGCGGCTGCTGTCTGGCGGCAACCAGCAAAAGGTCGTCATCGCCAAATGGCTGCTGCGCGATTGCGACATCCTGATCTTTGACGAACCGACCCGCGGCATCGACGTGGGCGCCAAGGCGGAAATCTACCGCCTGCTGAACGATCTGGCGGCGCGCGGTAAGGCGATCATCGTCATCTCGTCGGAATTGCCCGAGGTGCTGCGCCTGTCGCATCGCATCGCGGTGATGTGCGAGGGGCGGCTGACCGGCATCCTGCCCGGCGGGGCGGCGCAAGAGGACATCATGGCGCTGGCCACGCGCCGCGACAGCATCACGGGAGAGGAGGCCGCATGAGTGCCAAGGAAAACCGGCGCGGCGGCGCGCAGCAGAAACTTCTGGCCTTTGCCAGCCTGATCATCCTTTTGATCGGATTCTCGCTGGCCAGCCCGAACTTCTTTCAGGTGTCGAACCTGATGGCGATCCTTCAGGCCACTTCGGTCAACGGGGTGCTGGCGGTCGGGGTGACGATGATCATCATCACCGGGGGGATCGACCTGTCGATCGGCACGATGATGACATTCTGCGCCGTGATGACCGGCGTGGTCCTGACATGGCTGGGTGCGCCGCTGATCCTGGGCGTTCTGACGGCGGTGGCGACGGGGGCGGTCTGCGGGCTGGTGTCCGGCACGCTGATCGCGCGGGCCAAGATCCCGCCGTTCATCGCCACGCTGGGGCTGATGCTGATCCTGAAGGGGCTGTCGCTGATCGTAACCGGCACCAAGCCGATCTATTTCAACGATACCGAAGGGTTCACGACCATCTCGCAAGGCTCGCTGGTCGGCGCGGTGATCCCGGCATTCCCCGTGCCGAACGGGGTGCTGGTGCTGTTCGCCGTGGCCGGTGTGGTGGCGTGGATTCTGGGGCGGACGGTGCTGGGGCGATACACCTTCGCGCTCGGCTCGAATGAAGAGGCGGTGCGGCTTTCAGGCGTGAACACCGCCTTCTGGAAAACCGCGGTCTATACGCTGTCCGGCGCGATCTGCGGGATCGCCGGGCTGCTGATCGCCAGCCGCCTGAACTCGGCCCAGCCCGCGCTCGGCCTGGGGTATGAGCTGGAGGCGATTGCCGCAGTGGTCATCGGGGGCACCAGCCTGTCGGGCGGGCGCGGCACGGTGCTGGGCACGCTGATCGGGGCGCTGATCATGTCGGTGCTGACGAACGGATTGCGGGTGCTGTCGGTGGCGCCCGAATGGCAGACGGTTGTGACGGGCGTGATCATCATCGCCGCCGTCTACGCCGACCAGATGCGCCGCCGCCGTGCGGCGTAAGGGAAACGTGAACCAAGGGAGGAAACCAATGTTCACCAGACGAGGACTGCTTGGCGCGGCTGCTGCGCTGTCGCTGATGGCGGGGGGTGTCCACGCGCAGGACAAGATGTATATCCCGCTGATCTCCAAAGGGTTTCAGCACCAGTTCTGGCAGGCCGTCAAGGCGGGCGCCGACAAGGCCGGGGCGGAACTGGGGGTCGATGTGACCTTTGAAGGTCCGGACAACGAAACCCAGGTCGACAAGCAGATCGACATGCTGGCCGCGGCGCTGGCCAAGAAACCCGCCGCCATCGGCTTTGCCGCGCTGGACAGCCAGGCGGCGATCCCGCTGCTGAAACAGGCGCATGAGGCGGGGATTCCGATCATCGCCTTTGACTCGGGCGTGGACAGCGACATTCCCGTCGCCACCGCCTCGACCGACAACCTCGCCGCCGCCTCGCTGGCCGCCGACAAGATGGCCGAACTGATAGGGGGCGAGGGCAAGGTGGCCGTGGTCGCGCACGACCAGACCTCGCGCACCGGGGTTGACCGGCGCGATGGCTTCCTGAACCGGATCAAGGAGAAATATCCCAAGATCGAGGTTGTCGCGGTGGAATACGGCGACGGCGACCATCTGAAGTCGACCGAGATCACCAAGGCGATCCTGACCGCCAATCCCGACATCAAGGGGATCTTCGGCACCAATGAAGGCTCGGCCATTGGCGTGGTGAACGGCGTGAAAGAGGCGGGCGCCAAGGTGGTGATTGTCGGCTACGACTCGGGCAAGGCGCAGACCGATGCGATCCGCGACGGCACCATGGCCGGCGCGATCACCCAGAACCCGGTCGGCATCGGCTATGAAACCGTCAAGGCGGCGGTGGCGGCGGCCAAGGGCGAAACCGTGCCGAAAACCATCGACACTGGGTTCTACTGGTATGACAAGACCAACATCGACAATGCCGAGATCAAGGCCGTCCTTTACGACTGATCCCTGACCGGCACCCTTTCCGGGGGCGGCGATCCGCCCCCGGACCAACGCTTGAGGCAATCATGAAACTTCTCCGCTTCGGCCCCGTGGGCCACGAAAAACCCGGCATTCTGGATGGCGAAGGCCGCATCCGCGACCTGTCGGCCCATGTCGGCGACCTGTCGGGCGATGTGCTGACGCCCGAGGGGCTGACGCGCATCGCGGCCATCGACACCGCGGCCCTGCCGCTGGTCCCCGGCACGCCGCGCATCGGGCCATGTGTGGCGGGGGTGGGCAAGTTCATCTGCATCGGCCTGAACTACGCCGACCATGCCGCCGAAACCGGCGCGGCGATCCCGGCGGAACCCATCGTGTTCAACAAATGGACCAGCGCGATCATCGGGCCGGATGACGATGTGGAAATCCCCCGCGGATCGGTGAAAACCGACTGGGAGGTGGAACTGGGCGTCGTCATCGGCAAGGGCGGCAAATACATCGACGAGGCCGAGGCCCTGTCCCATGTCGCCGGATATTGCGTCATCAACGACGTGTCCGAACGCGAATGGCAGATCGAACGCGGCGGCACCTGGGACAAGGGCAAGGGCTGCGA